>PMIX01000176.1:8812-15726 GCA_003158395.1 Myxococcales bacterium
CTCGGGCGCGCGGCCCAGCTACTCGCGTCCCTGGGCGCGGTCGACCGGGCTTCATCGTGCCTGGACGAGGCCACGCGACTTGCCAGCGCGAATCTCCCCTCCCTCACATGGGCGAAGATCGCTATCGAGCTCGGTCGAGGCCACCTGGCCGACCCTCCCGGGAATCTGGCCCGGTCGTCCTCGCCCGTGGCGTCCCTGCTGCTGGCACGCGTGGCTCTGGCGTCAGGCGGGATCCAGGCGCTGGGCGCGATCATGCCCGAACTGCGCAAACAGGACTGGACCTCCGAACTTGCGTCGCTGGCGCTGCTCTCGGACGGGAACGCGGGTGTCGCAGCCGAGTCTGATCCCGCTCTTGCGGATCCGGTCCGGTCCTATGTGGAGGGATTGCGGGCGCGACTCGCGGGCAAACCGTTGCTGGCGGCGAGCTTGCTAGGCAGGGCCCTGCACGGGCATGGAGACGCGTGCCGGGCTGCGGGCGAGTACTTGGCCGTGTCTCGGGCGCTCGGGCGCGCTCCAGATGCGGATGCTTTTGCCCCGCTCGAAAAGGAGAACGCCCATTGCGTGAATCTGCCCGCCGCTTCTGCCGCCAGCCAGCGTGTCGGAGATAGACCGGGGAAACCCTCGGCGCGCAAGGGGACTGGTTCTCGCTGACAGCGAGCCTTCACGGATCGAGGACGAGCCCAGCCCCCGCGCCGTGCTCGAGGCCCTCTCCCTCCAGCTCCGGATTGGAGCCGCCTTCACCCGTGCCGAGATCGGTCCAGAAGAACGGCTCGTCGCGCAGGTCCACGTGCACGAACTGTGAGCGCGGGTAGTACCCGATCCCGCGCACGCCCATCGCTCGCGCCAGATCTCGAACCATGAGGGCGGTCATGCCAGGGATCCGGATGTCCGCTGCCATGCCCCGGGTGTGATAGCTCATGGGTGCCGCGTAGGCCGGTGCGCGGTATCCGGAGATGAGCTGGATCCTTTGGTTCGTGCGCTGGGAGAGGCGGAACAGCAGCTCGACCAGGCGCGGGTCGATAGGGGTCTCGGCGCCCGTGCGCCGACAGCGCATCAACCGCCTGACCTCGCGATACGAGCTTTCCTCCATGTCACCGCTGGCGAGATCCAGGACGACTTCGACCCGCTCTCCGCTGTTGAGCGCCTCGATCACGAAGCGTCCCTGGCTGCGGCTCGGCTTGCGCACGTGGCCGGCCAGGCCGTCAGCCTCTCCCGGCGTGCCATGCTGCGACGTGGATCGAGGGAGCAGCTCCTCGGGGTGCAGCGCCATGGTATCCGCCAGCTGAACCATGGCCAGTACCCGCTTTCGGAGGCCGGCGACGGTGTCGCTCATCGACCAGGTGCTGAAGCTCAGGGCTATGGCGGCGAGCACCAGGATTGCGGAGGATGCCAGCAACACCGCGGGCAGGGTCCTCGGAACCGTGAGCGTGCGGACGGGGCGGTTGGGATCGGTGGCGATGATGATGCGAATGGGCTCGCGCCGCTTGCGGGCGAGTTCCCTGCGCATGCGCGTCAGCTCGGGGGCAGCCGTGATGCTGGGCGCGGTCGGCATGACTTGACCCCTTCGCAGGGGCTACCGGAGCGCATTCAGCTTGAGAGTGTCTCCGGAGCTATTCGGTTCCATCTTCGGCCCGATGGCCTTGCCGCCCATGAGGCTGGTGCCGGCAAACACGCCGCCGGTCTCGATACGCAGACTGGTCACCTCGATGTCACCCTCGATGGAGCCCGTTCCCAGGATCTCGAGATGCCCCGAAGAGTGAACATTGCCGTGCACCTTTCCCGCCACGACCACGTCCGCGGCGCGGACATTTCCCGTCACGGTTCCGCCTTCGGCCACCACCACGGCAGCTTTGGATTCCACCGAGCCCTCGATGGTCCCATCCACACGGAACGCCCCATCGGCAAATAGATCTCCGCGGGCAACGCATGATCGTCCGACCACGTTCTCAATCTGGTCCACCGCGGGTCCGGTTTCCTTTTGGTTTCGCCATGCCATGGATTCCTCTCATTCTTGGATTCGTCTCGAATCCACCATTGGGGGAGCGGGAAGGAGTGCACTCTGAGGGATCGCCTGAAACCCCTCCGGACTTGACCAGAGTAGGCCCTGCCGGCCCATGGCGTAGCGTAAGCTCCCACCTGGCCCTACTGCAGGCGTCTTGTGGGGTCCGGTTCCCTCGCTGATCCATCGGGCATCCGCGGTCGCGAGCGTGGCGGCGACGTCGGTTTCGCCCAGGCTGGCCAGACCGTGGTGCAGGGACTTGCGGAAGAGATCCCTGCGCGAGTGAACGCGGTGGCCTGGCGGTCACCGCCGATATATGGCCGCCTGTCGGTCCACCCGGATCTTCACTCGCTCACTCCCCAGCGTTCAAGTTTGCGATAGAGGGTCTTGCGGTCGAGACTCAGAATCTGTGCCGCCTTTGTACGCTGACCTCCCACTGCTTCCAGCACCCGAAGGATGTAGCGCCGCTCTACTTCTTCCATGCTCACAAGGTGCGCGGTGTCGTCAAGATCGACCACGACGCGCGACCGGCGATAGTTCTGGACCTTTTCCGGCAAGTCTTCGACCGCGATCTCTTCGAAGCGCGTCAGGGCCACGGCGCGCTCTATACAGTTCCGCAACTCGCGCACATTGCCGGGCCATGAGTAGGCAAGCAGCTTCTCTGCTGCGGCGGTTGAAACGCCGGCAACCTGTTTCGCAACAACTCGGCTGAAGTGCTGTACGAAGTGCTGGGCCAGCGGCAGTACGTCGCCGTCGCGTGCGCGCAGGGGCGGAAGCTCGACGTGTATCACGTTGATGCGATAGAAGAGGTCAGCGCGAAACCGTTTCTCCTCGATGTCGGCCTCCAGGTCACGATTGGTGGCGCACACCAATCGAACATCGAAGGGCCGCTCGGTGTTCTCGCCGAGAGGACGAAGGCGCCGGTCCTCGATGGCCCGCAACAGTTTCGGCTGCAACCCCAATGGCATGTCGCCGATCTCGTCGAGCAGCAGGGTTCCGCCGCTTGCCTGCAGAAGTAGGCCGGTGCGCGGAGTTTTGGCGTCGGTAAATGCTCCGCGGGCATGGCCAAACAGCTCGCTCTCGAGCAGCGTCTCAGGCATGGCGGCGCAGCTCACCGCGATGAAGGGACCATCATGGCGGCGGCTGTGCTGATGCAGAGCGCGCGCAATCAGCTCTTTGCCAGTACCGCTTTCGCCGGTGATGAGCGCCGTGGCGTCTGATTCCGCCGCGCGATTGACCAAGTCCAACACTCGCCGCATCGGCGGGCTGCTGCCCAAGATCTCGCCGAAGCCACGCGATTCGGTGACCGCCCTGCGCAGTCGCTTCACTTCGTCACGCAGCCGGTGGTGCTGCACCGCCCGATTGAGGGTCAGGCGAAGTACATCCATTTCGAATGGTTTGGTAATGAAGTCGTAGGCACCGGCACGGATGGCGGCGACAGCCGTATCCAGGCTCCCGAATGCAGTGATGACGACGACGGGCACATCGGGCCGGTTGGCGGTCACTCGCTCGCAGAGCTCAAGCCCGTTGGTCCCGGGCATGTTCAGGTCGGTGACGATCGCGTCGAAGTCGCCTTCCGACATAACCGCCAACGCCTCAGCGGCGTCCGTGCGCCAAGTCACCTCGAATCCGCGCCGCGCAAGCCCTGCCTGCAACAGCTCGCACATACTTCGGTCATCGTCGGCCACCAGAATACGCCCGCTCACGACTCACCCCGCGGCAAATGAATGGCGAATCGACTCCCTCGACCCAGCTCGCTCTCCACGGTGATGAACCCGCCATGCTCTTGCACGATGCCGTAGGCGACGGACAGCCCGAGCCCGGTGGCCTCTCCCACCGCCTTGGTGGTGAAGAAGGGCTCGAAAACATGGGGGAGCACATCAGGGGCGATGCCGTCCCCCTCATCTCTCACGGCGATCTCGAATCGTTCCCCTTCCGTGATTTCTGCGCCCGGCGGCGGCTGGGCGCTGGATGGTCGAAGCGAGATGGTGACTTTGCCCCCCTTGGGCATGGACTGGATAGCGTTGACCACGACATTGGTAAACACCTGCTGGATCTGAGAGCCATCGACCTGCGCCGACGCCGGAGTCGTCGTGTGTTCCATCAGCAAGGTGACGCCTCGTTTTTCGGCAAGGGCTTGCAGCATCGATAGAGTCTGGGCCACGAGCTGGCGCAAATCATACGACGCTTTCTGGACTCCTCGGCGACGGGCGAAATCCAGGAGCTGGCGGATGATCGCGCTCATCCGCCGCGTCTGCTCGACGATGATGCGAACGTTGTCAGCTACATCCAAGGTTGTGGCCGCGCCGATCTGGTTTCCATCCGCGGCCTGGACCGACTCTGCAATGAGCTGGGCGCGTCCTGACACGACATTCAACGGGGTGCCGAGTTCGTGGGCGATGCCGGAGGCCAGCTTCCCCACCGTGCTCAGACGATCGGCATGGCGCAGCTGCTCGATGGCAGCGATGCGCGCGGTCGTCGCGGCGGCGAGCTGTCTGCCAGCGTCGGCCAGGCGCTCGCTCATCAGGTTCATTTCCGTCGCCAGCTCGCCGATCTCGGCGGCGTGGCGGACCTGCAACGGGCCGGAGAAGTCACCCGCCCCGACCCGGCGGGCCTTGTCGATCAGGGTCTCAATCGGGCGTCCCACCAGCCACGCGCCAAGCACCGTGGTCATCAGCAAGCAAACGGCCGCGAGCGAGATGGTCGTCACGACGGTACTCACCCCGATGCGTTCGGCGTATCGCCGCTTGTTGGTGAGCGGTTCCGAGATCTCAAGCACGCCGGCAAGCTGGCCACTGCGAAGCAGGGGTGCATAGACGAACAACATTCCCGGCGACACTTCCCTCTGCTCGCGCACCACTTCCTCGCCCTTGGATAGCGCGGCTATGGATCCAGGCGGCAGACCGGAGGGCACGCCTCCCTCGCGCTCCAGCGTCCCAGCTTCCAGCCAGCGAAACTGATGGCTCGTGTGCCCACCGGCCGCGGCGCGCCCGACAAACGCAACCGCCTGGTCGTGCCCGCTGCTGTTCCAGATCCTATCCACGGCAACGGTGACGACCCTGCCGATCATCATGTCGTCTTGCCGAGAATCGATGTCGAAACTTGCCACGTCTCTGCGCATCTCCAGATACGCCGACGCGGCGACCACGACCAAGATGCCGGGCAGGAGTGCGAGAGCAAGCTTGAGAGTCAAGCGCACAGCAAGCCCAGCTTAGCCCCATTTCGTTGAGCGGATCGTGTCGAATTCGGAACGGAAAACGCCACTTCCACGTCTCGCCAACAGTCTACGATCCTGAGGAGGCATGTGAGCGTCCGAGCGAGCCACTGCGCCCACCACCACTGCCGCCATAGTGCGGAGCGAAAGGACCCCAGGGAGGATGCGGAGCCCCCTGGGCGCTGCCCGGCCCCGTGCGGCCGCCCGGCACGGGCGGTGGCCGGCCCACGAAGGTGGGCCGGCCTGTCGGGCGATAGTGGGTGCGTGGCCACATCCAAGGCGGCGGGGGAATGGGGGACGAACCCGAAATTGGCGGCGAAAGCGGAGCGTACCAATTCCAGAATTGTTGGTCCGTCTCTTCATCGCCGCCGAAGAGAAAGGGCTGGTCGCCTTCGGCGCCACACGCCTGCTCGCCGTCGGCGCGCCGAAAATCATCCAGCGCGAGCAGTCTGATGTCGATTCCGCTGTTGGCGAGCGTGACAAAATCACCATTCAGATCGTCGAGCTCGGTCTCGCGCGCTCGACCCGTGAGGTAGAAAAGATGCCGAATCCCCAGCCGCTCGAACGCCTGCGCGTCAGGCAGTTCGACCATGTAGCGATTGTCGAAGGCTCCTGGGGCATCGATGTAGGCGGCCAAGCGATTGCTGTCGAGGATGAAGACGGGGGGCCGAGGGACGGGCCGTGTGCTCTTGAGGTCGACAAGCAGCGGAGCAAAGTAGAGTGTCGCCGCCAGCGTGAGGTGCGATGGCACCACGCCGCGTGCGTGCGGCCAGTTGTCGAAGATGAATACGGGCTCGAACCATTCGGCCAGCGCCGCCCCGGCCGCGACTGCCTCGGGGCCGGGCGCATCGATGATGATCGCCGCGTCCAGGGGCAGACCCCTGCGCGCGAACAGTGAAAGGAGACTGTGTCCGCGGGAATACGCCCGGCACATATCAGGCCAATTGATCGGCGTGATCACCCCCCGCAGATCGCTGCCCTGTTCGACCATCAGCGTCTGAAACAAGGTTGGACGGTAAAACGGCAAGAGTAGGTCGTGCGCCGGGGCAAGCCTGGCGGCAAGCTGGGGCATCAACGCCGTCCAGCGGTCAGACCCGCGTACGTCGGTCTCGACCGCCCCTGGGAAATACCAGGGCCGGGGAAATTCGCCCTCATCTTCGGCCTCACTCTGCTGGGTTGTCCCTAGGTCTTGGTCGCCATGGGCACTGGACAGCCAGACTAGTTCCGAGCAGCCCAGTGTCCCCAAACCAAGACCAAGGAAAGAGAAACGACGCAGAAGCGCCATTCGGTAGACCGGATCGAGAGCACAAGCAGCGGCCTCGCGCCACCACGCGACGCTATTCGCTTCATGCTCTTGCGGACCGTGGCCATCGTCGCGATATCTGCAATGGACGCGACCGTCGCTGCCGCCATTCTTGTTCATGGGCACCTCACCGATAAGGGAGTTTCAGGCCGACGCATGCCTGCGACGGCGTCGCTCGCCCAGCAATTCTCGTCGAGTCCATCCGCGACCAGCACCGGCGCGGTAACCGCCCGCCGATCCGTAGCCCCCGCCTGGATGCGGCAGAAGAGACCTGCCGCTTTCCCGCCAATCAAGTAGACGCCGTAGTTGACCGCTGCCCCGTCTTCGTCGCGGCAGGGGCAGAACCTCTCCTGTGCAATCCACCGCTGGGGCACGGCCTGGTGCACCGCTACCGCCCA
>PMIX01000461.1 GCA_003158395.1 Myxococcales bacterium
GAGCTGTCGACGGGCGACGCGTCAAACAGCGTTCGCACCCGAGCTACCTTCAATGCGAAATTGGTGATAGGAAAGCATCGAGGACAAGATGCGGCGGCCACAGTTTGCGCAAGCCTGGGCACTATTCCGGACGATTTATGGCGACGGGACGCTGACGACGGTCGCCAATCAGATCGGCGGGAAGGTTAAGGCGAATATCGATGCTCAGATATTCACAAACGCTTGCTCCATTAGAATGAGCTACGTCCTGAATCGGGCTGGCGTTCTGATTCCACACCTTGCCAACCAGACCGTCTCTGGGGGCGACCACTATCAGTACTTCTTTCGGGTGAAGGATCTTCTCGAGTTTCTTCGCCACAGCTTGGGAAAGCCTGACAGCATCCTGACGGGTCCAAGCACCGGAGGCCTCACAACAAAGAAGGGGCTGCTTGTGTTCGAGGTCGCTATCTGGAGAGATGCATCCGGGCATGCCACCCTTTGGGATGGCGTCTCGTGTTCGGACCACTGCTATTTTCTGGAGGCGAAACGTCTCTCGTTTTGGGCATTGCCGTGATGCGGGCTTGGATCGCGGCGACTGTGTTCGCTCTTCCGCTGGCGACGGCACCGGCGGATGTTGACCGGTCCGCGGATCGCAAATATTCGCAGGCGGATCTGCTCAGAAACTACGCGCTTGCCAGGTGTCTCAGCCGGGCATTTCCGGACTCGCCGCTCGCTCCCGATGCGAGCGCCACCGCCGCGGGATATCTCGAACGCGGCTCGGTGAGTGCCGACGCGTACGCTGAGATAGCAAAGCTCGCCGAGGAATTCCTGGGCCGCAAGTACTCCAGCGTATCGGGGCAGCCCCTGCAGACGATGAAGTGCATCGACCTGTTCCACAGCTCGGATGTGGATCGCGTTGTCAGGCGCTTTGCACCGAAGCGATAGCGTCAGGCGTGACAGGCGGCGTTGATGCGCCGCTGCGAGAACATGTTGCATGTGGCCCACATGCAGGTATCCTGGGGCTATGGCCAAGATGATCCAAGTCCGGCACGTCCCGGACAGCTTGCACCGCCGCTTGACCAGCCTGGCCCGGCAGTCGCGCATGTCGCTGTCAGACTACTTGCTGGTCGAGATGCAGCGGTCGAGCGAGAGGCCAGCGCCGGCTGAGATCCTAGCTCGGCTGTCGAAGTTGCGCCCGGTGGCCACACGTTCGACGATCTTGCGGATGTTGTGCGAAGAAAGGGAGCGTCGCTGATCGTCCTCGATGCGTCGGTCGTGGTGGAGATCCTGCTCGGTGGCAGGCGCGCGACGGCGATCCATGGGCGGCTACTAGAGGGAGCGGGACAGACCTGGCAGAGGGAAGGATTTCATTCGGTCTAGACGGCGTCCCGGAAGGACGAGTCACGCTGTTCTCCACCACACGTAGTCCGACGCCCCGTCTCGGGACGGACACCATCGCGACACATTCCGGTGGCCGGTATTCCGTCATTTTGTGGGTGGCGCAGCCATTGCAACAGCTGCGCGGCCGGGTTGTGGACGTGGACGGCTCACCGCTCGCCGCGGTGGTTTCCGTCGAACCTGCCGAGGCCAATGCTCTTGCGGCGTCGCGATTCGCCTGAGATCGCCGCGGACTACCCGTCCGAGGGTCGGATGCCGATAGGGTGCCCGACCGGGGCTCACGACCTTCCCACTGACCAGTGGAGGCGGCGTGGCGCGTGCTGCGGCGCCATCATCTTTTCATCGGACCACTCTGGGCTTGGCGCGCCTGGCCGGCTTCTTCATCTTTGGCGGCAGGCTCGCGACGAGAGGCAGGGCGGATTCGAGCAGGGCGGCGAGCCACTGCGGACTGGAGGCCATCTTCGCGGGAATGACGAGCCAATCCTTCATGCCCCTACCGGTTCCCATGGGATCGAAGACGGTGGCGGGCGCAAGGGTCGGCAGCTTGTCTCGTAGCGGCTCGGGCAGCCGGAGCACCACGTTTTCTTCGTAGAGCCCGGCGAAGTAGTTCCCGTGTACGAAGGCGGACGGGTAGCCGAACATCTTCTTCTGCTCGATCAGGGAACTGCGGGGAAGCGCACCTGCGAAGCGCGCAACGATTTCCGCTGAGGATTTCTTGAAGCGCATGGCTAGAGCCTATCTGCGATTCTCGTGCTTGTCGCGGCATCACGCAGGAATGCGCGCACGCAGGCGGCGATCTCGTCGGGTGCATCTTCCAGCACCCAGTGGCCGCAGTCGGGGAAGCGGTGGACCGCAGCTTGCGGCCAGTGGTCGCGCCAGATGTCGAGCACGCGCAGCGGAAAGACCACGTCGCGCTCGCCCCAGCAAATCACGGCGGGAATCTGCCGAAACTGCACCAAGCTGGCTTCGATGGCGCTCACCAGGCTGTACGAAGCATCCGAGGGCTGAAGCGGCACATCCTGTGGAAAGCGCAGCAGGGCGATGCGATCGGCCCAGCTTGTGTAGGGCGCGAGATAGGCGTCCAGCACCTCGGCTGGCAGCGGCCGGCGCGTGCAGCAGGCGCGCGCGGCTGCCCGGATGAAGAAGTCAGAGCTACGCACTGCCAGCGCGCCCAGGGCGCGGTTGCGCACGAGGTGGAGTGCCGCCGGCACATGCGCGTCGGGGGGCACATGAAAGGCTGCGCCGTTCAGCACCACCAGGCGACCGACGCGTTCAGGGAAGCGCGCCGCCCAGGCCATACCGATCATCGCACCCCAGTCGTGCATGACCAGGGTTACGCCACGATTCAGACGCAGGTGGTCGAGCAGCGCTGCCAGATCGTCGACGCGGCTTTGCAGGCAGTAGCGGTATTGGCCATCGCCGGGCTTGTCAGACAGACCCATGCCCATGTGGTCAGGCACCACCACCCGGTACTGATCGCGCAGGGCGAGCACCAGCGTACGGAAGTGAAACGACCAAGTGGGGTTGCCGTGCAACATGACCACTGGCTCGCCCTGTCCTTCATCGAGGTAGTGCAGACGCAGCCCGCTGCGATCAAGGAAGCGGCTGGCAAAGGGATACAGCGAGGGCAAAATGCGCGAGCGATCCATCACCGCCGCACGCCCTCACCAGGTCACGCCAGCCACCGTGCAATTCAGTCCGCTGCCGATTCCCCCGAGCACGATGTGGTCGCCCGGCGAAACGCGCTCGGCCTCCACCGCTTTGGACAGCACGATGGGAACCGAGGCAGGACCCACGTTGCCCAACTCCGGGTAGATGAGAAAAGCCTTCGCGAGATCGAAGCCGACCGAGCGGGCCAACTCCTGCGTGTGCAGCTCGCTCACCTGGTGCAGGGCGAACAGATCGACGGAATCCGCGCTCCAGCCCAGGTCCTTCTGGGCCTGCACCCAGGTCCGCTGGGCCAGCGCCACGCCATTGAGCAACAGATTGCGCGTGTCGGTAATCCCCACGTCAAGCTGGCCCCGGCAGAGTTGGTTGTGCTCTGTCGCGGCCAGGCTGGTTCCGCCGTGGAAGCGATGCCCGCCCGGGGCTAGCCTGGTATGCGCCAGGATCATAGCTGCCGCGCCCGAACCCACGGTCAGCGTCGCGAGCTGGTCGCGCAGCATCTGCGCGTCGCAACTATCCAGGCTCAGGCGCGCCAGCGTGGCCTCAACCACCGTGCGACTGCTTTCCCCGTCGACCACCAAGCCATACTCGATCTGGCCGCGCTCGATCAAGTTGCCCACCACCTGCATGCCGTCGATGAAGCCCAGGCAAGCGTTGGCGATGTCGAAGTTGAGGCAGCTTTCAGGCAAGCCCAGGTTGGCGTGCACGAAGCACGCGACCGACGGCTCGACGTAGTCGCGGCACACAGAGGTGTTGATGAGCGCGCCGATGCGTGCCCGATCCACGCCCGCGTCAGCAAGAACCTTCCGTCCCGCCAGCGTAGCCGCGTCGCTGGGTCGCGTCTGCACATCCCAGAACCGCCGCGCCTTCACCCCGGTCAGGCTTTCCAGCAGGCGGGCCGGCATGCCCAACCGGCGGTAGGTCTCGGCCAGCCGAGCGTCCAGATCCTCGGATGGAATGCGGTGCGGGGCATCCACATGGGCCACGCCGACGATGGAGACATTGTCGAACTTCATCTCCGCGTCTTATCAACCTTGGACTGGAAGATTCGCAGGTCGCTGGCGATTTCAGCCCGCAGGCGTTGAATGCGCGGGCTCATAGCGGTTGTCCTTCTTGATGGGCGCACAGCCGCGCGGCACGAGCGTCGGCCTTCACACGTCGTGCTGCCGAACGCGCACGCAGCGTTTGCGCGAGCTCATGTGCCTTGACCATATGGCCCGCAAGTGTAGCCCAACCCGGGCCAGCACGCCGGCATCAACGCGCCTGAAGCTGTATCCCGGTTACCCACAACCGGCCCAGCGGCGTTGCAGGTGGCGCGCCCGGTGGGATCGCGATGTGCAACCGCACGGGCAGCTTTCCGCCGGCGTGGTGGGCTTCGACCCGCAAGGGCACGGACCTCGATTCCCGCGTGACTTGCGCCACCGCGGCCAGCGAGACCGTTGCGCCAGGCCCGTTCGCGCCGACCCGCAAGTCAAATTCGCCCGCCGGAACGCTCGCCGACGCGTCCAGGGGCGCGATGTCGAGCGACGCCTCGATCGCGTAGTCGCCTGGGGGCAGGTCCAGCACGGTTTCGACGGCTCCCTCTCTCTGGCGATCCGGCACCGCGGTTGGGATGGCCAGGCCCACGCCATTCCACACGCCGCGTATGCTGGGCGTGTTGTCGTCATCCCTCGGCCCGGTCCTGCGCCAGGAACACAGGCGTGCCTGCTGATTCACGTGGCAGAGCTGCACGGCCCAACGGTGGTGTTCGCGCAGCTTGCCACCTGTCCAGGCCAGCGCCGGCGCACCAACAAAGGTAGCGACGATCAAGCCCAGGGCCAGGGCGATCTCCCAACGCACGGCCCGCGACACCCGGCGCGCGCGTATGATGTCTCTTGCCGTCTGGGCCACCCAGTGCAGCCCGGCCGCAGCGAAGGGAAACACCAGCAAGCTGATGGGCAAGCGGTAGCGCGGGTCCGCAAAGATTGCGACGTACAGGCTGGCCAAAACCACCACGAACGGCAACAGGGTGAGGGCCAGCCAGCGCCGCCGCGCCAGCGCCACGCCAAAGCCGGCCAGCGCAGCCGCCACGGTCGCCAGCCAGAAAGTGTCCACCACCGACTCGACCGCCGAGCGCCAACGGCTGGCCAGGCTGAGCGCCGCCTCTGGCAGCACGCCAGCACGAAAGAGCGGCCAGTAGAGCAACGCGCGTTCGTGAACCAGCAGGCGCTCCGCCTTGGCCAGCACCAACCCAAGGGTAAACGCGGGGTCGAAGCGCATCCAGGGCAGGGCCAGGGAAAGCGCCGCGCGATCGGCTTCGCGGTGTGGCTCGGCCAATACTGCGTACCCCGTCGCTTCGCGGAACATCCGGTTCAGCGAACGCGAATAGCGGCCGTCGCTGTTGGGGTTGGCGCCCACCAAGGCGGTCAGGCCGCCGTGGCTGTCGCCTACAAAGGCTTCGCCATAACGGAGGCGGTTGCGGACGGCCCAAGGCGAGAGCAGCAACGCGGCCACCGCACAGGAAAGGAGGGTGTTGCGCAAAGCAGGCTTCCAGCCCAGCCCCGACGCGCGAAAGCAGAGGATCGCCAGCGCCGAAAGGGGCAGCGCAATGGCCCTGATGTACGTGGCCAGACCCATGAACACGCCGAACAGCACCGCGGCCAGCCGGGGTCGTGCCGGGCAATAGCGCAGCAAGAAGCAGCAGCCAAGGCTGATGAGCGCGGCGGCCGGCATGTCCGTGCCGGTTACGCTGGCCAAAGCCACGCCGGCTGGCCACAGCGCGCACAGCAGCCCGGCCACCAGGGCCATGACCCGACTTTCCCACAGCCGGCGCGCGATCCCATAGACCGCGCCCGCGGTCAGGCTGCCCGCCACCGCGCCCACGAGCTTGCACGCCAGCCATCCCCCGCCCAGCGCCTGCACAGCCGCCAGCAGAAACACATAGCCGGGCATGAAGATGTACTCCGCATCGAACGAGCCGAATTTGACCAAGTGGGCCGCGGACTCGACATACATCGCGAAGTCACCCACCGGCTTGGTCGGGACCAGCAGGACCCAGCCCACGCGAAGGGCCAGGGCCAGCACGACGACGAGAATGGCGGTCACGGCTTTGCTACCGGCGCTGGCACGCGCCCGCCGGCCCATTCTTCATCGTGACCAGTCATCGCCGCGGCGGACCGCAGTCCTCTGATTTGCGTTGCCTCGCGACGCCATGGATTGAGTTGCTTGCGACGCGCTGTTCGCTCATCTTCTGTGGCCGACCACGCCAGGAATTTACTCCATTCTCGGGCCTGCTGGCCCCGCTTCCAGGTTTCCTGTTCAGTATCGGAACGGGCCGGCCATGCTTTGTCAGGATAATGCGATGAGCTATTGAGACGGACGCCCGTTTGACGGTCGATCCGGACCGTTACCTTTCCCCTTCATCGTGTGATAGCTGTTAGCTCGCTGTGGATGCGGGAGAGTGTTTGTGATAGCTGGATGTTTCAAATCTCGCATTCGAATGCGCAACGCGCTAAAAACGTTTTCTTAGTCCCCAATCGCCGGAAGGAGAAACTCGCATGCACCGCTCAACACATTTTCTACTCATCCCCCTGACACTGGGGCTTCTCATGACTCCCTTGGGCTGCAGCAAAGGTGGCGGCGGCGGCGGTGGCACCGGCGGTGCAAAAGGCGGCAACTCGAACCCCAGCGGCGGCAACTCGAACCCCAGTGGCGGATCGACGACGAGTGGCGGCGGATCGACGACGAGCGGCGGTGGTTCAAAGACCGGCGGCACGACGACGAGCGGCGGCGGCACGACGACGAGCGGCGGTGGCACGACGACGAGCGGCGGCGGCACGACGAGCGGCGGCGGTTCGACGAGCGGCGGCGGCAGCTCCGCTGGGAGCGACGTGATCTCGGACTTCGAGTCCGGCAAGGGCGACATGATCCAGCAGGGCGGTCGTACCGGATACTGGTATGTGTATTTCCCGGGATCTGGCCCGGCCAACACGCCGGCGAGCCCAATGACCATGAGCCCCGCCGCTGTCAATGGCGCCCCTATTGCTGTCGAGGGTTCAGACACCAGCAAGTACGCGCTCCACGTTAAGGGATCGGGCTTCACAGGCACCAACGGCTATGCCGGTTTTGGTGGCTACTTCAAGCCCGCCACGCCGTTCCTCGCGAGCCCAACCGCGTCCAGCCCGAACAAGAATGGCGCGTACGATGTCAGCAGCTATACCGGTGTCACCTTCAAGATGAAGTCAGGGAGTGGCACTCCTCCGGCGATGTTCTTCGAAATGCTGACCAAGGATAACCAGCCGACTATCCAAGGCGGAAATCTGAATGCAGCGAATCCTGGTCCAGACGTGAGCATCGGCCTCTACAACACACGTGGCTGGCTGATCAACACGCCGTGGACGCCAAACGCAATCAGCAGCTCCTGGCAGACGGTCACGGTGCCGTTTGGATATCTCGTGCCTCGGCACCTTACAGACTCAGCCCATTGCACCTCAGGGGCTTCTGCGACGGCGATTTGCCAACCGCCTGCTTTTGTCCCCGCAGATGTGATTGGCATCCAGGTTTCTTTCTACGATGCTACGAGCACCAACGGCTCGGGGTTCCCCACTCCATCAGGCTCAACCCCCGGAACATTCGACATCTGGATCGACGACGTCGCGTTCACAACGGGCGACTCTGGCTTGCAGACCATCTCTGGCTTCCCCCTCACGAACGCCGGCAGCATGGGCTCCTGCAAACTACCCACAGGCCCGGCGGCGAGCGCCAAGTACCTAGTTCCTGCCTACAATCAATGGAAGGCAAACTTCGTCAAAGGCAACAAGGTCGTCCGCCCCGAGGCGGCAAATGACACTGTCTCGGAAGGCCAGGCCTACGGCATGCTCATTGCGGTCAACATGAATGACAAGACTTTGTTCGACAGCTTGTACAGTGGGTGGACTGGCAACATTACAACCGGCACGCTCATGAACTGGTGCCTTGGCAGCTCTGGTGGTGGAACCGGGTCGGCCTGCAGCGCATCTGGCGGCTCCGCAACGGACGCGGATGAAGACGCGGCCTTCGCCCTGTTGCAGGCTGCCAAGGTCTTTGGTGATGCGAGCTACAAGACCAAGGCTCTGGCGATGATTGGGGACATCTGGAGCAAGGATATCGACGCCAGCACGAAGCTTCCCAAGGGCGGCAGCAACTACAGCTCGAGCGCCACCACGAATCCTTCGTATTTCGCGCCTGCCTACTACAACGCGTTCAAGGCGGCTGGCGATAGCAACGACTGGGCTTCGGTTAATGCCGCAGTCTACAAGGCGGTCAATGCGAGTACGTGGACGAACGGTCTCCTTCCCGCATGGTGCAGCGGCAACACCTGTACTGCTCCCGGTTCCAATCCTGGTTCCGCCGATCCCACCACTGACGGAATCTATCAATACGACGCTCACCGCATACCGATGCGAATCGGGCTCGATTACTGCTTCAATGGAACTGCAGATGCGAAGACCTACACCGCAAAGACCACAACCTTCTTTGCTACCAATGCCAATGCTGGCTTGTACGGCATCGGACGAATTTTCGACATGTACCAGCTCAACGGCACGGCCGCGGCAAGTACGGCGAACAACTCCGCCTCGATCATCGGGACTGCCGCTGTGGGTGCCATGGCCGATGGGAGCAATCAGAAATTCATCAATGATGCATATCAAGAGGTTTTCGACTTGGTGACGCGTAGTAGCATGAGTACAATCCCACCTGACAAGACGCCGTACTCTTACTACAATGCCACAGTGGGTATGCTGACCCTGCTCATGATGACGGGCAATTTCAGCCACTAGCCGAAACGCTGTTCCAGGATCGTCCGCGATATTGATTAGAGGTGAAGGAATGAGAATTTGCTATGCCCATCTGCTTCTGGTCTTGCCCGCGGCAGCCGCTTGCGGCTGCGGTAGCGACAACACCCAGACGGCTTCCCCGCCTGACGCGCAAGTCGCGCCGCCCGACACGCTTCCAGAAGCAGGGGGCGCGATGTGCATCACAATCGCGGACGATCTGATTGCCGACTTCAAGACCGACAACGGGCTCAATCCCGCTGATGGTCGACAAGGCGGCTTCTACGTGTACGGTGACCCCCTGGGCAGCTTCGATCCGCCAGTGGACCCAAACAGCGCTTACCCGATCGATGCCGCCACCGGAAACCCCAACTGCTCGGGTCCAGGCTCGTTCCACACCAAGGCCACAGGTTTTGGCACTTGGGGCGCCGCGGTTGGAGCCGATTTCGTGCCCAAGGTCGGGACGTTCAAGGGGACCTATGACGCATCGAAATACAAGGGTGTTTCCTTTTGGGCGAAGAGCGCAGCCCCGATTGCGGGGGGCGTTCAGGTCAGTTTCCCCGACGTCTACACCGACGCAGCGGCCAACCCCACCCCGCTCGATCCGACGGTCTACCCCTGTGTGTACACTTCCGGTGCCTTGAACAACTGCAGCCCCTACCTGGTGAAGTTTGGCGATTCCACGTTCCCCGCGTATCAGAATTACAACATTGACACCGGATGGAAGCGGTTCGACATCATGTTCGCGGACACCCGGCAAGACCAGTACAACCCTGGCTTCCACACCGCTGCGGACAAGCTGGATGTCCAGCACCTGACCGCCATGGCCATCCAAGTGAACGCCATTTACGTCAACGGCAAGCCGACGCCCAACGATTTCGAACTCTGGGTCGACGACGTCAATTTCATTAGGTAGCCTACAAATGCTCCGCAAGACGCGGGCCTCGCCTGGCGGGTGTCCTGTGTTGCAAGCGGTCCCTTCGTGACAGCCTCGTACTGTTCATTCCCAACGTGGCCCGGTGGGCTCATAGCTGCCTATTGCGTTGAAAGCGGGACTCTCGGTGGGCCACTGGCGACAACTTCAATCGCCAGACTCGATCGCCCATTCTTGGGAAAGCTCCGGCAGGGTCGGTGAGCCACCCGCGAGCCGCTCTCGCCAGCATCGATGGGTCACGGTCCTCCATTCTGTCCAGGGTAGGCGCGCTTCGCTCGCGACCGGCGGTGACCCTGGACAGGACCTCCGGGAGCGCGGCTTCCGGCAAACGGATGGCGAGAAGGCCAGATCCTGGGCCAGACCGCCTCGCCATCCGTTTGCCGGCTCCTCCACCCTGACGAGGGCTGGACAAGTACGGCGCTTGGCAACGCCCTGCCTATCCAGCCCCACGCGTGCTCGAAGCCGCCAGGACCTCGCCTAGTTGGCCAGACACCGATCAGCTACGAAAATGAAGCCCCACCGAAAGCCGTCTTGCGAAGTGCACGAAATCAGTAGCGGTCGCTAGAACGCGGCCGCGCCGCAGCGGGGCAGGCCAGAACGCTAGTCGTGTGTCCGGAGTGGGTCGAAACACAACGCAGCCTCTTCGCGGTCCGCCGCCTCAGTTGGGCTGGCAATAGTAGGCCGAGTACGGGGACAGCATCGTGCAAGTACTGCCGGCTGGGCAAGAATTGGCCTGATTGGGGTCACACACCAAGTAGGCATTGGATCCCATCTGGAAATGAGGACAGGTGCCGCTGGGGAAACAACCGACGCCGGCATCAGAGCCTCCCGAGAAAATCCAGCAGCACTGCTGGCCGGACGGACAATCGTTCTGTCCGTCGCACGTTGCGTGATAGTATTTAAACGGCGAACCGCACGCTGGTTGGCCGCTCCAGCCCCCGCCAAAGGAGCAACCCTGGCTTGCGGGGCACTGTAGGTTGCCGCAGGTTACGGAACCCGCAACGCTTACGGTAGGAAAGGGGAAGGTCCGGCATTGTCCCCCGGCGCACCCATGTGCACACGTACTCGTAACCCACGAGCCAGAACTGGAACAAGTAGTCAATACATTGGGATCGTAGCTCTCACACTCGGTGGCTCCTGGTTTGTCTGTAAAATCATTGTCATCGCAGTCGCCTGCTTGTGCCACCCATCCGCTCGGCGCCGAGCAAGCTACCACGGGTGTCACCAAGGCGTTCCCATAGCCATCGCCGTCGTGGTCTTGGTAGTAGGTTGTGGTGTTCTTGCTGCACGGACCGAGCGTTCCATTCGCGCAGGCAGCCGTACCGCCGCAGCTACCGCATGGAGCCACCGCGCCGTCGTTGTTCGACCAGCCCGTCGCAGACTTTGTGGGGTTGCACACTTGGCAGGCGTTCGCAGGGTTGGCTGCGCCGCTGCTAACGAAGGCCCCTCCGATCCAGCACCCGGTCTGGCAGCTACCGCTGCTGCAAACCTTGCCGCTGCCGCAACTCGCGCCGTTTGCCTGCGACCCCGTCTCCACGCACACGGGTGTTCCCGTGTTGCAGGCGACTGCACCGACCCGGCAGGGGTTGGGAGGCTGACAGGACGAACCACTGACACAGCTGCCGCTGCCTCCGCTACCGCCGCTGCCTCCTACCCCACCCGTGCCCGGCGTGCCGCCCGTGCCCCCAGCGCCGCCGCCACCGGTGTAGAGCTGGAACTGCTGATAGGTGGCGCCGTTCCATTTGCGCTGAACGATCGGCGTTCCATCCGCGGTGGCGCCCAGACTTACCTCCATCACCTTGCCGCTGTTGCGTGAGGTCAGACGGAACATGCCGGCCGAGGCGTCAGCGATGGCCCATTGCTGGTTGGTGGAACCGTTGTTGCAGGTGTATTGGATGACTGCGGCGCCGTCCGCAGTGGACTTGCCCGTAACATCCAAACACTTGAGGCTCGTGGTGTTCTTGATGGCATAGTAACCGCTGGCGACGCTCGCGATCGAAAAACTCTGCCCAGCGGCACCGTTGCAGGCGCGCGCCTCCGCCGCAGCGCCGTTTGCCGTGCTGTTGTTGACAATCCCAATACACTTGCCAGTCGCTGCGCTCTTGATTTGGTACACAGCATTTGGGTTCAAGGAGAAGAGGCCTTGTGTGCTTTGCGAAATTTCGGCTTCCTCACCAGAGTAGCCGCATCCGGCTACCATCGCTGCAAACGACAAGCTGACTTTCCACTGATTTCTGTTCATGGTCTCCCTTTCCTTTCTTTGTTCGTGAGTTGGTCTGAGCGAAATACACGAAGGCCACACGGGCGCCCGTTCGTTGCGAAAGCGACCCTCCGTTAGTTTTCGGCCTGGTTGGCCAAACGCCGACCAGCTACGAGAATGAGGCTCGTCCGGAGGCGGCCCTGCGAAGGGCAAGAATTCAGTAGCCGTAGTTAGAATCACAAATCGGGGTTGCCGCCACGGCGCAGACCGCAAAGCCAGCACTCGGACGCTCAATGCCCTTTGACTCGGCATCGGCTGAAATACAACGCAGACTCTTCGTAATCCGCCGCTTCAGTTGGGCACGCAATAGTAGGTCGAGTACGGGGAGAGTATCGTGCAAGTACTTCCGGCCGGGCAAGAACCGGGCGAATTGTCGCAAATTAGGTAGGCATTGGATCCCATCTGGAAATAGGGACAGGTGCCGGTGGGAAAACAACCGACGCCCCCATCAGAGCCTCCGGAAAAGATCCAGCAGCATTGCTGGCCGGGACAATCGTTCTGCCCGTCGCACGTTGCGTGATAGTATTTGAACGGCGAACCGCAAGCTGGTTGGCCGCTCCAGCCCCCGCCAAAGGAGCAACCCTGGCTCGTGGGGCACTGTATGTTGCTGCAGCTTACCGTACCTGCAACATTCATTGTAGGAAAGGGGAAGGTTCTGCACTGTCCCCCGGCGCACCCATTTGAACACGTACTCGTGACCCAGGTGCCGGCGCTGGAACAAGTGGTCAGGATGTTAGGATCATAAGTCTCACACTCGGTGGCTCCTGGTTTGTCCACAAAATCATTGTCATCGCAGTCGCCTGCTTGCGCCACCCATCCGCTCGGCGCCGAGCAAGCTACCACGGGTGTCACCAAGGCGTTCCCATAGCCATCGCCGTCGTGGTCTTGATAGTAGGTTGCGGCATTGTTACTGCAAGCTCCAGCAGCACCGTTGGCGCAGGTCGCCTTGCCGCCGCAGATACCGCACGGGACTTGTGCCCCGTCGTTGCTCGACCAGCCGCTCGTAAGTTTCGCTGGCTTGCAGGCTTGACAGGGATTCAGCGGGTTGGGTGTGTCGCTTAGAAGGAAGCTCCCGCTAATCCAGCACCCTGTCTGACAATTGCCGCCGCTACAAACCTTGCCGGTGCCGCAGGCGGTCCCGGCCGGCTGGGACCCGCTCTCTACGCACACGGAACTTCCGGTCGCACAGGAAATCGTTCCGGTCTTGCAGAGATTGGCGGGCTGACAGGAACCGCCGGAGGAACAAGTAACGCAACTGCCGCTGCTGCAAACCTTGCCGGTGCCGCAGGCGGTCCCTTCTGGCTGGGACCCGCTCTCTGCGCACACGGAACTCCCGGTCGCACAGGAAATCGTTCCAGTCTTGCAAAGATTGGCGGGCTGGCAGGAAGTGCCAGAGGAGCACGCGATGCAGCTGCCGCTAACGCAAACCTTTCCGGTCCCACAAGTCGTCAAATCGGCAACGGGCGTGCAGGTGCCGGTGGCGCAAGAGTTACATTGGCCGCACGCGCTGTCACAACAGATATTGCTTACGCAATTCCCATTCTTGCACTGGCTGTTGGCGGAGCAGCTGCCGCCATTGTCCTTCTTGGGCGCACAGGTTCCGGAAGCACAGTAGTCGCCCGTAACGCAGTCTATGTCAGCCGTGCAGGAGCCCATCTTGCAGGCCGTGGCCGACGCGCAAATCAGCGCGTTTGCGCAGGCGCTGCTCGAGGAAACGCAGGTGTGTGTCGTGCCGTCGCAGGCCTTGGTGGTCAGGGTCGAACCCGCGCACGAGGCGGGAGCGCAAGAAGTTCCACCGGCGGTGTAGCGGCAGTGGGCGCTACCGTCGCACGTCCCGTCTAACCCACAGGGTGGGCTGGCCGTACAGGTGCTGTGGGGGTCCGCCTTGCCCGCCACGACGGGAAGACACTGCCCTGTCGTGTTGGACGCCTGGCCATTCAAAGCGCTCGTGCATGCTGAACACCCGGTGGTGCACGCTTGGTTGCAGCAAACGCCATCGGCCACGATCCCGGACGTGCACTGGTAGCCCTGAGAAGCAGTCAATCCATTCGACAGTTTTGTCGCACACGTGTTGGTCCCCGTGTCGCAATAGCTCGTCGTGTCGCAGTCAGCCTGAGCGGCGCAGATCTTCAGACACCCCGTCGTTGCACATTGGAAGGCTCCGCAGTCCTGTGCCTTGGCAGCCGGACAGGTCCCGGCACCGTCGCAGGTCGCCGCGGGCGTGAACGTCTGTTTGTCGGCACTGCACGAGGCCGGGGTACAGATCTTGCTGTTGCTAACCTTGCGGCAGGCCCCGG
>PMIX01000314.1 GCA_003158395.1 Myxococcales bacterium
CATGCGGCCAAAAACGTCTTTGGCTAGCCTGCCAGAGAGCGTGCCCTTCTCGACCAGTTCCACCAGCTCGGCCAGCGCCGCCGGCGGCACGGGCAGGTCCGCAGCAGCCAGCGCGCGTACATCGCCCACGCGGGCCAGCACCTCGTTGAGGATCCAGTTGGCCACCTTCTTCGCCGGCGCGGCGCATACTTTGCTTGCGGCGTCGAAGTAGTCCGCGATCTCGCGCTCGGAGGTCAGTACCCCCGCGTCCTGCGCGGACAATCCCAGGGCGCCCATGTAGCGGCGATAGCGGCTCTCCGGCAACTCGGGCAACGACCTTTGCGCTCGCTCGATCCAGTCTTGGTCCACGGCCAGTGGCGGCAGGTCGGGCTCGGGGAAGTAGCGGTAGTCATGCGCGTGCTCCTTGCTGCGCATGGATTGCGAGAGGCCGCGATCCGGATCCCAGAGCCGCGTCTCCTGCACCACCGCCTCACCCCGATCCAGCACGGCCGCCTGGCGCCGGATCTCGTGCTCGATGGCCTCGCGCACGTGTTTGAACGAGTTGATGTTCTTGAGCTCGGCCTTGGTGCCCAGTTTCTCGGCGCCGTGCAATCGCAGGGACACGTTGGCGTCGCAGCGAAGCGAGCCCTCTTCCATGTTGCCGTCGCTGATCCCCAGGGTGCGCACCAGGGTGCGCAGGGCGCGCATGTATTCGGCCGCCTCCTCCGCGGAGCGGAGGTCGGGCTCGCTCACGATCTCGACCAGCGGCACGCCCGCGCGGTTGAAGTCCACGAAGCTGACGCCCGAAGCGTCGTGGATGTTCTTGCCCGCGNNTCCTCCAGGTGGATGCGGGTCAGGCGCACGCGCCGCGATTCCCCCGCCACGCGGAACTCCACCGCGCCGCCTTCGCAAAGCGGCTCCTCGTACTGCGAGATCTGAAACCCCTTGGGCAGATCGGGGTAGAAATAGTGCTTGCGCGCGAAACGACAGCGCGGCCGGATGTGCGAACCCACGGCCAGGCCCAGGCGCACCGCCGCATCCACCACCGCCCGATTGAGCACCGGCAAGGCGCCCGGCAGGCCCAGACACACCGGATCGGTGCACGAATTGGGCTCCTCGCCGAACGCGGTGGACGACGAGGAAAAGATCTTGGAACGGCTGGCCAGGTGCACGTGCACCTCCAACCCGATGACGGCCTGGTATTGATCGACGCTCATGACGGATCCTCGGGCAGTCGCTTGTGCCAGTCGGTGCCACGCTGGTACGCGCCGGCCACGCGGAACACGGCCTCCTCACCCAGGGGCGGCCCGATGAGCTGCAACCCGATGGGCAGGTTGTTCTTCGTGAACCCGCAGCATTGGGACAGGGCGGGCACGCCGGCCAGCGCAGGCGCCACGGTGTAGATGTCAGCCAGGTACATCTGCAGCGGGTCAGCGTTGCGCTCACCCAGCTTGAAAGCGGCGGTAGGCGAGGTGGGCGTGGCCAGCACGTCGCACTTGTCGAACACCGCGCGAAAATCGTCGGCGATCTTGCGCCGCACGCGCAGCGCCTTGCCGTAGTAGGCCTCGTAGTAGCCCGATCGCAGCACGTAGGTGCCCAGGACGATCCGGCGCTTGGGCTCGGCGCCGAAACCCTCGCCGCGCGTCTTGCTGTAGAGTTCCTCCAGCGACGAGGCCTCGACCGTGCGATGGCCGTAGCGGACGCCGTCGTAGCGCGCCAGGTTCGACGAGGCCTCGGCTGTGCAGACCAGATAGTAGGTCGCAACCGCGTATTGGGTGTGGGGCAGCGAAACCGGCACCAGCTTGGCGCCGGCACGCGCGATCGCATCGATGGCCCCGCGTACCGCCGCCTCGACCTCGGGATCCATGCCGGACTGGAAGTACTCCTGGGGCACGCCCACGCGCATGCCGCCGAGTCCAGCGGCGCAGGCCTGCCGGTAGCGGCCCACCGGCGAGGGGATGGAGGTCGCATCGTAGGCATCGTGACCGGCGATGACCTCCAGAAGCGTAGCCACATCCTCGACGGTCCGGCCGAAGGGACCCGGATGATCCAGCGACGACGCAAAGGCGATCACGCCATAGCGTGACACCCGGCCGTAGGTCGGCTTCATGCCCGCGACACCGCACAGGGACGCCGGCTGTCGAATCGAGCCACCGGTGTCGGTGCCCAGGCTGCCCGCGCACAGCGACGCCGCCACGGCAGCCGCTGAGCCGCCCGACGATCCGCCGGGCACCCGTTCCAGATCCCAGGGATTGCGCACCGGCTTGAAGGCGCTGTTCTCGTTCGACGAGCCCATGGCGAACTCATCCATGTTCAGCTTGCCCAGGGCGATGGCACCAGCCGCAGCCAAACGCGCGGAGACTGTCGACTCATAAGGCGGCACGAAGCCGCGCAAGATCTTCGATCCAGCCGTGGTTTCGAGCCCCCGGGTCACGAAAATGTCCTTGAGGCCAATCGGCACCCCGGCGAGCAGGCCTGGGTCTCGGCCCGCTGCGACCGTGGCATCGACCTCGGCTGCGCGCCGCCGCGCCCCGTCGGCGTCGACCAGCAAGTAGCAGCCCAGCCGGCCATCCAGGCGATGGATGCGGTCGAGGTAGGACTCGACCAGCTCGCGGGCTTTCCACTTGCGGGCACGCACCCCATCGGCCAGCTCAGCGATGGAGGCGCCCGCCACTTTCGGCGAGGCCACGGCTAGGCTCCCTCGCCCGTGCCGGGCACGATGCGCGGCACCTCAAAGAAGGCGTCGCGTCGCCTGGGCGCGTTCCGGAGAGCGTCGTCTACCGAGAGCGACGGCTTGGGCTCGTCTTCACGCAGGGGACAGTCGAAGGGCACGGCGTGAGTCATGGGCTCGGTGTCTCCGGTGTCCAGGTTCTTTACTGTGTCGATGTACTCGAGGATCGCGTCCAGCTCATGGGTCATCCGCTCGATCTCCGCCTCGGAAAGACGCAGGCGGGCGAGCGCCGCGATCGTGCGGACCTCGTCGGGTTGAATGCGGGGCATGGCGCACCTCTTCTAGCACCATCCAGCGCCCAGTACAGGTCAGCCCAGACGCCCATCTTCCCGGTCGCTCGCGCTACCGCCCACGAACACGCTGGCCGACGTGCGCTGGCCGCGAAGACAACAGGGAGCCAAGGGTGAACGCTACGCCACGGCCGCAAAACGCAGCACGAACGCGGTGCCCTTGCCCACCTCGCTCGACACCTCGATGGTCCCCTTGTGGTCTTCCACAATGCGCGCCGTGATGGCAAGCCCCAGGCCCGTGCCTTCCACTCGGCTCGAGAAGAACGGCTCGAAGATGTGGTCGAGATCGTCGCGGCGAATGCCGACGCCGGTGTCGCTCACCGACAGAACCGCCTCGGCCCTGCCGTTGGTTCGATCGCGACGCGAAACCGAGAGCCGCACGCGACCACCCCCCGGCATGGCGGCGACAGCGTTACGCAAGAGGTTCCACAACACCTGGCGCAACTGTCCGGACGCGCCCTCTATGGCAACGCCCGGCTCCGCGTCCACCACGACACGAACCTCGACCGACCGGCGCTCCTGCTCGAACACTTTGGCGATCTCGGTCACCATCTCACCCAAGTCCAGGCGCTGGCGGTCTTCGGTACGCGGACGGGCGTAGTCAAGCAGCCCCGAGATAAGGCGGTTCATCCGGTCCACCTCACGGACGGCGATGTCGATGAGCTGTCGGGCTTCGGGGTCTGTGCCGGGCTGCTTGCGCAGGACTTCCACCGATCCGGAAATGCTGGCCAGAGGATTGCGGATCTCGTGCGCAATATTGGCCGCCAGGCGGCCGATGCCAGCCAGGCGCTCAGACCGTCGCACGGCTCCCTCCATGCTGCGGAGCTCGGTCAGATCTTGAAAATGGATCACGCGGCCCACGGTCTGGCCGGTGTGATCGGACAGTGGCGTGGCGGAAACCGCCAGGCATCGGAGCGATCCATCGGTGTGCACGGCTTCCACCTCCTGCCGAATCACCCGGCCGAGCGAGAGATCCTCGGCCATGACCGCCGCCATTCCCGGAACCAATTCCTCAACCCGCTGTCCCAAAGGCGCGGGCGAGCCGATGCCGAGGATCTCGCAGGCTGCGTCGTTCATCGAGGTCACCGATCCGTCCAGGGTTGTGGTCACGAGTCCTGAGGACAAGCAGCGAATCGTGTTCTCGTGCAGAGACGCCAGATCCCCGGCGATCCGCTCGTGCCGAGCCAGGCTCTCGCGCGCCTCGCGGGTCTTGGCATACAGGCTCATACCCAGCGCCGCCACCGAAACCACACCCGCCAGATAGACGACGAGACGGAACACCAGTTCTTCGAGGGTCAGGTCCCAGGGGAAGACCGTTTGCCCGGTTATGGGAGGGAGGATGCGCAGGTAGCCGAGGAGCGAGATCCCCACGAAGAGCAGGGCACTCGCGATGGCCACGTTGCCCGGCGAGAAGCGCTTGGGCAGGAGGGTAGCCGCCACTATGTCGACGAGGTAGAGAAACGTGTACCCGCTTTGGGCGCCACCCGTGGCGTGGATGAGCAGGGTGACCAACACCAGGTCAACGCCGATTTGGATATCGGCGAAGCGGACCGGATCCTGGATACGGCTCAGCCCGAGAGCGTAGGCCAGGGTGGCCACGTAGGTCGTGGCCAGCAGGGCGAACACGAACCGCCCGAAGGGACCCGAGAGCGTATCCGCGCTTCCCAGGGTGAGGGCCAGAATGACCACCGACATCATGAGCACGGTGGCCAGCGCCGTGCGCACGAGCATCAGGTAGGTGACGGTTCGCAGCGCCTCCCGTCGGCTGTGCTCCCCCTGGGCGACGTCCGCCTTGCCCCCCGCGGCCGGCGCGCCGAGTGAGATGGTCTCGGGCCTGGCGCGGGCTTCGAGCTCGCCCATGCGGCGTCCTAGCCGCCCTTGATGTTGCCGGCCATCTCGAAGATCGGCATGTACATGGCGATGACCAAGCCACCTATGACAGCGCCGAGGAAGACCATGAGCAAGGGCTCGAGCATCCGGGTCATGGATGCCACGGCCACGTCCACTTCCTCCTCGTAGAAATCCGCGATCTTGGACAGCATGGCATCGAGAGCGCCGGTCTGCTCGCCCACGCTTATCATCTGCACCACCATGGGAGGCATGAGCCCGGTTTCCATGAGCGGCGTGGCTAGATCCTTGCCCTCCGAGACGCGCGCGCGCACGAACATGATGCCATCGTGTACGACTACGTTTCCGGCGGTCTTGGCCACGATCTCCATAGAATCGAGAATGGGAACGCCGGAGGCAAGTAGGGTTCCCATGGTGCGCGCGAAGCGCGCCACCACGGTCTTGCGCAGTACCGCACCGAAGATGGGCAACTTGAGCAACATGCCGTCGAAGGCCAGGCGCCCCTTGCGCGTCCGGAGAATGAGTTTGAGCCCAGTGCCAAGCGCAATGGCGCCGCCGATGATGTAGGGCAGATAGTTGCGTAGCGTGTATGAGAGATCGATCACGAACTGAGTGGGCGCGGGCAGCTTGCCGCCACCGAAGTCCTTGAACATCTTCTCGAAGGTGGGGATGACCTTGGTGAGGAGGACGGTCACCACCAGGGCTGCGATGCACAAGACGGTAATCGGGTAGCCCATGGCACCCTTGATTTGCCGCCGGAGCTTCTGCGCCTTTTCCAGGTACACCGAGAGGCGCTGCAGGATGGTGTCCAAGATGCCGCCCGCCTCGCCAGCGGCGACCAGGTTGACAAAGAGGTTGTCGAAGATCTTGGGGAAGCGACGCATGGAATCTGAGAGGGTGAGGCCCCCTTCCACGTTGGCCCGCACCTGCGCCAGGATCTTGCCGAAACGCTTGTTTTCCGATTGCGTGGACAGGATTTCCAGGCACTGCACGATGGGCAGACCGGCGTCGATCATGGTGGCGAACAGGCGAGTGAAGATGACTATGTCGTTGACGCGGACACCGGTGCCGATGTTGAAGCTTAGCTGGCGGGGCTGCTTCTTGACCACCACCGGTTGGAGCTGTTGAAGCTTGAGCTTGTTGTGGACGGCCTGTTCGTTCTCGGCCTCCATCACGCCCTTCTTCACGTCGCCGGTTCGGGTTCGGGCCTCCCAAAGGAATGCTGTGAGCTGCGCGGCCATCGGTGTCTACCCCCTTCCCAGGGACGATCGTCCGCCGAGCGGCGGGCGGCCGCCGGGTGCGGTCCCTCCTGCCGAGATGATCTGCTCCAACTCTTCCGGGTCGGAGGTGTGACCGACGGCTTCCTCCAGGGTGACGAGGCGCCGCAGGTACAGGCTGGCCAGGCTCTGGTTCAAGGTCTGCATGCCCGACTTGCCCTGGCCAATCTGCATGATGGAGTAGATCTGGTGAATCTTGTCCTCACGGATGAGGTTGCGGATGGCGGCATTGGGAACCATCACTTCCAGGGCCGGGACGCGTCCCTGCCCCGTCGCCCGCGGGAGCAGCGCCTGACAGATGATGCCCTCCAGCACGAAGGAGAGTTGCGCGCGAACCTGCGACTGCTGATTCGGGGGAAACACGTCGATGATGCGGTTGATGGTCTGCACCGCCGAATTGGTGTGCAGGGTGGCGAAGCAGAGGTGGCCGGTTTCCGCCGTCACCAACGCGGCCTCGATGGTTTCCAGATCTCGCATCTCGCCGATGAGGACCACGTCGGGGTCTTGCCGCAGGATGTACTTGAGTGCCTTCTTGAAGGATTCCGTGTCGGCGCCTACCTCGCGTTGGTTGATGAGACACTTCTTGTGCGGGTGCAGATACTCGATGGGGTCTTCGACGGTGATGATGTGTTCGTGCCGCTCGGAGTTGATCTTGTCAATCATGGCGGCCAGGCTGGTCGTCTTGCCCGAGCCTGTGGGTCCCGTGACTAGCACCAGTCCGCGCGGCTTGTTGCACAACTCCTCAATGACCGGCGGCAGCCCCAGTTCGGCGAAGGACGAGATCTTGAAGGGGACGGTTCGAAAGGCGCCGCCCACCGCCCCGCGCTGCATGAAGAGGTTGGCGCGAAAGCGTGCTAGTCCGCGTACGCCGAACGAAAAATCGAGCTCGTGATCCTCCTCGAAGTGCAGTTTCTGGTTGTCGGTCAATACCGAATAGCAGAGCTGTTTCGTGTCCACCGGGGACAGCGGATTCACCCGTAAGGGAACCAGCACCCCATCGATGCGAAGTTGCGGCGGCGTGCCGGTGGTGATGTGCAAATCGGAGGCGCCCTGCTCCACCATGGCCTTGAGGAGCTGCTGCAGGTTGACCGTGAGCCCACTAGGCTGAGGGGGCGGCGTTTGATTGAGGTTAGTTTCCAAGAGCGATCCTTTAGTCGGCGGCGGTGATGCGAGCGATCTCTTCCACCGACGTGACGCCTTCGCAGATCTTGCGCACGCCTGACCTGCGCAGGGTTCGCATGCCCAAGCGGATGGCTTCTGCCTTGATCTCGACCGCAGCCGCCCCCTGCAGCACCAGTTCCTTCAGGGCATCCTTGAAGGGCATAACCTCGTAGAGCGCGACCCGACCCTTGTAGCCCGAACCGCCACAGACCTGGCAGCCGACGCCGCGCTGGCAAGTTGCGGTTGCGATTTCCTCGTCGCTCGCGCCCAGGGACTTGAGTTCATCCGTGGGCGTTTCCGTCGGTTGCCTGCAGGCCACACAAATCTTGCGGACGAGACGCTGCGCCTGCACCAGTTGCACCGAAGCCGTGACGAGAAAAGGCTCGACCCCCATGTTGAGCAGACGGGTGATGGTGGAAGGCGCGTCGTTGGTGTGCAGGGTAGACAACACCAGGTGGCCGGTAAGAGCTGCCTTGATAGCGATCTCGGCCGTCTCAAAGTCGCGAATCTCGCCGATCATGATGATGTCGGGATCCTGCCGCAGAAACGAGCGCAGAGCCGCGGCGAAGTTCAGCCCGATATCTTCATGCATCTGAACCTGGTTGATGCCGGGAAGGTTGTACTCGACCGGATCCTCGGCCGTGCAAATGTTGTCGGTGAGGGTGTTGAGCTCGGAGAGCGCCGAATACAGGGTGGTGGTCTTGCCCGAGCCGGTGGGCCCGGTGACCAGCACCATCCCGTAGGGGCTTTCGACGGCAGACTTGAAGTCGGCCAGTTGGTCCGGTTCGAAGCCGAGCCTGGTCATGTCGAGCTGCAGCGTGCTCTTGTCCAAGAGCCGGAGGACGATCTTTTCGCCGAACAAGGTGGGCAGGACTGAAACGCGAAAGTCCATCTCCTTGTCTTCGCCCACCTTGAGCTTGATGCGGCCATCCTGGGGCAGACGGCGTTCGGCGATGTCCAGGTGGGCCATGATCTTGAGTCGGCTGGAAAGCGCGGCCTTGAGCTTCACGGGCGGCGACATCTCCTCGTGAAGCACGCCATCGACGCGAAAACGAACCCGGTAGCTCTTCTCGTAGGGCTCGACGTGGATGTCGGAAGCGCCCTTCTGGATGGCCGAGAGCAAGAGGTGATTGCATAGCTTGACCACCGGTGCGTCCTCGGCGGCGCGCTCGAGATCCGTCAGGTTGATCTCTTCGGAGACGGATCCCACCTCCACCGAGTCCTGGATCTCGTTCATCACTTTGTTGAGGTCGAGTTCTTCCCTCCGGTTGTAGTACCTTTCAATGGCATCCGAGATGCCGACATCGGAGGCTACGACGGCTTCTATGTTGTAGCCGGTGACGAACTTGAGATCGTCGATGGCGAGGATGTTGGAAGGATCGGCAATGGCCACGATCAGGGAGGAACCGGCCCGGTTGACCGGCACCACCCGATGCCGGATGGCCACGTCCTTGGGGACGAGAGCGATGACCTCGGGGTCAATGTCGAACTCCGCGAGGTTGACCGCGGGGACTCCATATTGCTTCGATAGAAACTGGGTCAGATCCTCCTCCGGGATGGCGCCAGTCTTGATGAGGGCATTCCCCAGTCGGTCACCCGACTTTCTGCTCTCTTCTTGCGCGCGCTGGAGCTGCTCGGGCGAGATGATCTGATCTCGCAGTAAGAGCTCTCCGAGTCGACTCATGTTGCCCCCATGAACCGTCGACAGATCCGAGCGGCTCCTTTAGCGATTGCGAAACAGTAACAGGGGGTTAGCAGCCCGGCAAGAGAGAGCCGCTCTCGTCGTGTGGCACACGCGCGGGGGCCATCCGGCAGGCCGCAGTCTTCCCCCCAGCCTGGGCCAGGCGCCGGAACACTTATTGGGCGAACGGGTCGACCCAGCCCCCTTTGCCCGCTTTCTTGGACGCCACAGGCTTTGCCGGTGCCGCCTTTGGCGCGACGCTCTTGGGTGGTCGGGGGGACTTGGCCGCGTGATGCACCCGAGCTGTCCTGAATTCGCCTTCGCCGAACTCCGCTGGCGCGGACTCGGCCGTAGGGATTTCACCTGCCGGCCTGGCTCCGGCGATGGCAGCAGGCCTTGCAGCCGCGGGTGCCTCGGTGGGAGTGGGCAGCGGCATAACCCGCGGCGCGGGATTCGCTGGCTGAGTCGGCTGCACTGGGACCACGGGCCCGGCCACCAGGGTCGAGGCCGGAGCCGCAGGCGCACTGACGACCACGCGCGGGGACATGAGCCGGGAAAGCACGCCACCCACCAGCACCGCAGCGAGCATCATGATCCCGAATGCGGGGTAGGAGATCTGGATAATCTTGCTCGGTGCGAGGACGCTGGGCTGGAGGTTCGCGCGGACGGGCGGTGCGACGATCGGTGATCGCGCGAACGCGGGCGTTGCCACCGCAGTCGCTGGGAGAATGTAGTTCTCGGCCTCGCGGGCGGCGGCCTCCTGTTCCCGGGCCAGGAGCGGATTGGCTGTGACCACCGTGCGCTCGTCGGAAGTGGTCGTGACAACCGACGGGGTCGGTGAGAAAAGGCTGGCCAAGGGAGAGGGCGTAGGCTGCGACAAGCTGGGTTGGGGTGAGGCAAACGGAGGTGGCTCCTCGACCGCCTCCGCCGCGTCGGGAGCGGCAGGCTGTGCAGGCAAGACCAGCTTCTCGAGCAGATCCTCGTAGGCCAGGTTGGTCGCCGAGATGGACTCCGGTTCGGGCGTTTGTCCATTAGGAGGCTCGTCGGCGACGGGAGGCGGAACGAGGTACGAATCCAGCTTCGCGGGGCCTGGCGTCTCCATCGAGACGTCGAGATCATCAGCCACAGCAGGCGTGGCGGCATGCATGGCGTCAGCCTCAGGCTCTTGGGAGCTGTGTGCGGTATTCGCCTCGCCAGCCTTCAACTCGTCCATTTCCAAGAGGCCGGAAATCTCTTCAATGGCTTCGTCTGGGGGCACATCGGTCTTCCTTGTCGCCCCGGGCCCACTCGTCATGGGGAATGTCCTTTCTTTCGCGTCACAGGCAATTCATCGCGCTCGACGTAAGTGACTGCATAAGCAGTTTCCCGGCGAGCCAGGTCAAAGTCAATCCCTTGTGTAGACTTGTGTAGGCGTGAACAGGTTTGACAGGACATGTGCCGCTCCCTATGGTTCGCCCCCCCGCCCCAAGTGTTCTATTGTGCACCTTCATGCCTCTGCCCGCACGTTGCTGTCTCGGAGTGTCAGTATGAACCGCAAAGAGCGCGGTGCGTCTAGAATTCCTAGGGACATGGCGGCAGGGATTTCCGTCCGTGCGGGGGCATATCGGCTTCCGGATGATGTGACGCGGCGTTTGCGCGGCGGCCACCCGTGGGTTTTTCGTGAGGCCTTGGCTGGGCGGGCCATCAACGAGACGACCGGTGCGGTTGTCGATCTCATGGCGGGAAATGGTGCCTTTGTCGCGCGCGGCTACGTGGATCGAGACCACTCGGTAGCTGTCCGGGTGCTCTCGCGCGATCCGGCCGAGCGCGTGCACCCAGGCGCCGGGCTTGTTGCCAACCGCTTCCAGCGCGCCGTGCAACTGCGCTGGCTGCTGCTCGGACCGGACAGGCCCACCGCTCTGCGCCTTTTCTCGGGCGAGAGCGAGGGCCTGCCCGGCGTCACCGTCGATCGCTACGCCGACTTCGCAGTCGTGCAGTGGTACTCGGCAGGTGCCTTGCCCTGGCGCGAAGAACTGTTGGACGCAATCACGGCGGCGATTCATCCGCGTGGCATCTACGAACAAAAGCGGCTGCGGCCCCTGGGCGGCCACGGTCCTGCGGATCCCGCCGTCCGGGCGAGAGGTGAAGAGGCCCCTCTCGAAGTGGTGGTCGAGGAGGCGGGCTGCCGTTTCGCGGTCGACGTGACGGCGCCCCTTGGCGTGGGCTTCTTTCCTGATCTGCGGCTCGGGCGTGACAGCGTCACCCGGCGCGCCGCCGAGCGCCGCGTGCTGAATCTCTTCTCCTACACCGGAGCGTTCTCCGTGCGCGCGGCGCGGGCTGGGGCTGCCGAGGTCGTGGCGGTAGACACCTCGGCCAAAGCGCACGCGCGCGCGCGGCGCAATTACGAACTCTCTGGCCTCGATCCAGCTCGCATGGAGCAAGTCACGGGCGAGGCCAGCAAAATCCTCGAGCGTTTCTCGTCACGTAGCCGGCGCTTCGACGTTGTGATCTGCGATCCGCCAACCTTCGCCCACGGCCAGGGCCCGGGCCGGACCTTCTCCGCCGCATCGGACTTGGCTGAGCTGGCCGGAGCTGCAGGAGCCGTGCTTGAACCGGGCGGACTGCTCGCGTTTTCGAGCAACGCGGCCAAGCTGTCAGCTGCCGAAGTGGACAAGGCCCTGGCCGAAGGAGGGGCCATGCGGGGCTTTGAGCTGCGGGTGATCGAGCGCCAGGGTCTTCCCCCTGACTTTCCCGTGCATCCTGGCTTCCCCGAAGGTAACTACCTCAAGTTCGTGCTGGCGGTGCGCGTGTAGCGAATGCCTCCGCGATCCGGCGAGCGGCAGCCACACGGTCCCAGGCGTCGTCGACAGCCGCGATGACTGCTGCGGCGCTGGCCCCGGTCGCCGCCACGGCGTCGACAGTCGCCAGCGTGATCCCGCCAATCGCGACCACCGGGAGCGACACGGCCGCACAAACCTCGCGCAACCGGTCCAGGCCCGTCGCCGGCTCGGGATTGGGTTTGGTTCGGGTCGCGAAAACGGGGCCAAAGCCGATGTAGTCGGCGCCTTCGCGCGCTGCGGCCTCGGCCTGCACCAGGCTGTGCGTCGAGACGCCGATCATCAGTCGCTGGCTGGCGCGAATCCGTAGGGCGTCGCGAAGAGGTAGGTCGTCCTGTCCGAGATGCACACCATCCGCGCCCGCTGCCAGGGCCACATCAAGCCGGTCATTCACGCACAGGGGCACGCCCGCGGCATGGCAGATAGGCAGGAGCCGCGCCGCGGTCCGCCGGAGGTCAGCCGCGCCCATGCGCTTGGCCCGAAGCTGCAGGCAGCCGGGGCGCGCTGCGAGCCGCTCCCCGGCACGCGCAAGCAGAGCGGCCGGGTCCTCAGGCGCCTCGCCTTCCAGATTGAGGACCGCGTAGTATCCGCGCAGCGCGAGTGCCATCTGGCCGCTAGACTACGTCGCGCGCCTCCGATCTGTCGAGACACGGTCATGCCGACCCCGTTCAAGCTGAAAACCGATCTTGTGCCCACGGGCGACCAGCCACGCGCTATCGAAGAGCTGGTCGCCGGGGTCAAGCGCGGAGACCCGGCGCAGGTTCTGCTCGGCATCACAGGCAGCGGTAAGACCTTCACCATGGCGCATGTGATTGCCCAAGCCCAGCGGCCTACGCTGGTCATGGCTCACAACAAGACCCTGGCTCACCAGCTTTTCGGTGAGTTCAAGACCCTCTTTCCTGACAATGCTGTCCATTTTTTCGTCAGCTACTACGACTACTACCAGCCGGAGGCCTACGTCCCTTCGACGGATACCTATATTGAGAAGGATTCGCTCATCAACGAAGAGATTGATCGCATGCGCCACGCCGCCACCTACGCCCTGCTCACCCGGCGCGACGTGATCATCGTGGCGTCGGTGTCGTGCATCTACGGCATCGGTGCGCCCGAAGCCTATCTCGACATGAAGGTCGACTTGGCCACCGGTGTGGAGGTGCGACGCGATGCGGTCTTGCGCCGCCTGGTCGAAATCCAGTACGAGCGCAACGATATGGACTTCTCCCGCGGCACCTTCCGCGTGCGTGGCGACGTGGTCGAGATCTTCCCCGCCTACGAACGGGAGAAGGCCCTGCGCGTGGAGTGGTTCGGCGACGAGATCGAGGCCATTTCCGAGGTGGATCCTCTGCGCGGCAAGGTGCTGCGCAAGCTGGACGAGGTCTCCATCTTCCCCGGCTCGCACTACGTGACCCCGAGCGCGCAACTTGTACGAGCCATGAGCAGTATCAAGCAGGAGCTGCGCGAGCGACTGACTGAACTGCACGCGCAGAACCGGCTGGTGGAGGAGCAGCGCCTGCAGCAGCGCACGCTCTATGACCTCGAGATGCTGGAGCAGATGGGCCGCTGCAAGGGCATCGAGAATTACTCACGTCACCTTTCCGGCCGCAAGCCCGGCGAGCCGCCCCCAACCCTGCTCGACTACTTCCCCGCGGACTGCCTGACGTTCGCGGACGAATCACACCAGACCGTGCCCCAGATCGGCTCCATGCACAAGGGTGACCGCTCGCGCAAGGAGACGCTGGTGGAATTCGGTTTCCGCCTGCCCTCGGCCCTGGACAACCGGCCGTTGCGTTTCGAGGAATGGGAAGCGCGCGTTCGCCAGGTCGTCTTCGTGTCGGCGACCCCCGCGAACTACGAGATTGAGCGAGCAGGCGGGGTACTGGTCGAGCAGATCATCCGGCCCACCGGGTTGCTCGATCCCGAGATCGAGGTCCGGCCAGTGGCCTCGCAGGTCGACGACCTGCTGGGTGAGATCCGCGCGCGGGTTTCCGCGGGCGACCGCGTGCTGGTCACCACGCTGACCAAGCGTTTGGCTGAGGATCTGACCGAGTACTACGCCGACCTGGGCGTGCGCGTGCGCTATTTGCATTCGGACATCGACACGCTCGAACGCATCGAGATCCTGCGCGATCTGCGTTTGGGCACTTTCGATGTCTTGGTGGGGATCAATCTCTTGCGCGAGGGGCTGGACCTACCCGAGGTGTCGTTGGTGGCCATCCTCGACGCCGACAAGGAGGGCTTCTTGCGCGCGGAGCGCTCGCTCATTCAAACCATTGGCCGCGCGTCCCGCAACGTGCGCGGCAAGGTCATCATGTACGCCGACCACGAGACCGATTCCATGAAACGGGCCATCGGGATCACACGGCAACGGCGCGAGCTCCAACAGGAACACAACCGCAAGCACGACATCACGCCGAAGACCATCAGCAAGGCCATCCAGGATCTGTCGGGCTCCGCCCAAGATGACTTCGTCGACCTGGGCAAGTTTGCCCTGCCCAAGAAAGGCAAGCGAGCCCTGCCGCTTGATGAGCTGCCCGGTGTCATCGCCCAGCTCAAGACCGAGATGATGGACCTGGCCGAGAAGCTCGAGTTCGAGAAAGCCGCCGCCATCCGCGACCGCATCGTGGAACTCGAACAACTTCAGCTGGATATAGGCTAGCTAGAGCTTGTCGGGTAANNGGGTCGCGTGCCGCTCACGCTCACCCAGGCCGCCCACGCTAGCCGCGCTCCGCTGGTCGCTCACGCTATCGCTCACGCGCACGCTGGCCGATCTGCACCTGGCTAGATCCGCCGGTAGCCGAGCCGCCAGATGCGGACGTCCGCCACCTCGCACTGTCGTTCACGGCGCGAACGCGCGGCAAAGGGACTTTCGGGCAGAAAGGTCCACGGCTCGCGCCGGTTGGCGAACCGCCGCGAGGAATCGTATTCCAGAACCGCCATGGAATCGAGCGCGATGTCGAAGACGTCGGTGGCCAGGTAGATCTCGCCGCCCTCGGCCAGCAGCCCGGATAGTTCGACCACCAGCTCGGGCGACATCACGCGCCGCTTGTGCTGGCGTGTCTTCCACCAGGGGTCTGGAAAATTGAGAAAGAAACGGCTCACCCGGCCGGCTGGGAAAAGCCGCGGCAGGTCGACCGAGATGTTGGCGAACACGCTGCGTACTTGCTTGAGTCCTTGTCGCTCACAGGTAGCGTTCGCGAGCGCCACAAGGTCCCGGCGGATCTCGACGCCCACATAGAAGCGGGCCGGATCCTCCGCGGCCCGGGCCATGAGGAAATGGGCCTCGGCCGAGCCCAATTCCACCTCGAGCGGGACCCCGGCGGGCAGGTCGGGTGGCTCGACCGCGATCTGAAAGAAGTTGGCCTTGAGCGGGTTGACGTGCTGACGAATGCGCATCTAGGCGGCGGCGAGGCGTCGGTCGAGCCAGTTCACGTAGAGCTGTTGCAGGATCCCGAGCAGGTAGCTGGTCAGCGTATAGGTGGCCAGTCCCGCCGGTAGGAAAAGCGAGAAGCCGGTGAACATGATTGGCATCATGAACGCCATCATCTTCTGCTGCTGCGGATCCGCACCGGCCGGCGACATGCGCATCTGCAAGAACATGACCACGCCCATGAGCAAAGGCGTAGCGTAGTAGGGATCCTTGGCCGACAGGTCAGCGATGTACAGGAAGGATGACCGGTGCAACTCGACCGCGTAGTTGAGGGTGGAAAACAACGCGATCCAGATGGGCATCTGGATCAAGCTGGGCAGGCAGCCCCCAAACGGCGACACGCCGTGGGCTTTGTACAGGTTCATGGTTTCGACGCCCAGCTTCTGGCGGTCTTTCTCGTGCTTCTTGCGCAAGACCGCAATCTTGGGTGCCAACCGCTGCATCTTCTTCGCCGAGAGCAGCGTCCGCTGCGTCGGGTAGAAGGTGACCAGCTTCACGAAAATGGTGAGCAGGATGATGGCGACGCCCCAGTTGCCAGAGAGCCGATAGAAGAGCTTGAGCAACGCCAACATGGGCCGCGACAGCACCGCGAAGGTGACATCCACGTCGTCCGCCAGATGCGCGTCCTCGCCCCCGGGCGTTACTTTTTGCAGATCGCTGTTGTACTTGGGACCGGCGAAAACCTCGAACGCATACTCGGTCTTCTCGCCCGGCGCCAAGGTTCGGCTGCTCAGCGAAAGGAAGACCTCGCCGGTGAGCGGGTCAAGGGCGCGCGCGCCGCACCGGCGCTCTTTGGGTGGGCTCTCCGGGTACGGTACTGCAGCTAGGGTGAAAAACTTCTCGCCGGCCGCGGCCCAGCGCACGCCACCCACCAAGTCGATGGGCTCTTTGCCCAAGGGCTCCACCGCCGAGCGGTGGGCTTTGTCATTGGCCCAGCAAACCAGCTCCGCCAGGTTGGCCGAAGCGTAGCTCATGAAGCCGCCGCCCTTCTTCTCGGGATCCTGCTGGACGTAGAGATGCACGATCAAGCCGTGCGACTGCGGCCTGTCGCTCTTGTTCTGCACGCTCATGGTGAGGTTCAGCCGATAGCGGTCCGGCTCACTCCGATAGCGCTTCTCAATTGCGACGACGTCATTCTCCGCGCGGAAGACGACCGCGTCCGGGGCCGGCTGCTCGGCGACCCAGGTCGTGTCATCGGGAAGCGAAAAATCCGCCTTGGCGAAGGTCGTGCGCAGCGGCGCCAGCTCCGGCTTTCCCGTGTTGACCAGCTCGATGCCGCTCTCCGGGTCGCGGCGGTTGAGCAAGAACTGCCGGTGCTTCAGCCTCACCTGGCGGAGCGTGCCTCCCCAGCTTGACAGCAGGTAGCGCGCGTCGGGTGTGTCCAGCACAAGTTGCTGCTCCGGTGGACGCGAAACGGGCTGGGGCGCGGGCGTCGCCGGGCTTGGCGCCACCTTGGCAGACTCCGCCGGGCTCGACGGCGCGGTTTCGCGGGTCGCGTTTTGCTGGGGCGGGGCTGCCGGGGCTGCCGGCTGCGGGGGCGGGTAGAGCTTCCACCATGCCCACAAGATGGCGACACAAACGACGATGGCCAGCCCAAGCCGCTTGTCCATGGGCGTCTCCTACCGATCCCTGCCGTCTGACATGGGAACCCTGGGAGGGTTCGCTCCGCCCTTCGGCCCCCCACGCCCACCCCCACCCCGCTCGCTGCGCTCGGCCTCGCNNAAGCCGGCGGGCTCCCCACGCGGTGGGAACCGGATCCAGGCCACCGCGCGCAAAGGGGTGGCAGCGAAGCACGCGAAACAAGGCCATGGTCCCGCCCCGGACCACGCCCCATCGCTCGACGGCTTCCTCGGCGTAGACCGAACAAGTAGGACTGTAGCGACAGACCGGGCCGATGGCGGGCGCGATGGCGATTCGGTAGCCGCGCAGGAGCGCGCGAGTGAAGTCACGGCCTATCCGACCGCCAGATCTCATGGCGCTCCTACGCGTGCAATGAGTTCGCTCAGTTCCTCGGCTGTCCGCTGGTATGTGCTGTGCGCTGTCGCAGGACGGGCGATGATGACAAGGTCGGTACCGCCAAGCGCCGATGAGGCCATGCGACGGTAGCTTTCGCGGAGCCAGCGCTTGACCCGATTGCGAACTACGGCATTGCCGACTTTCTTGCTCACGGTGATTCCAATTCTGGCTCGCTCTTTGCGTTCGTGCTCGGCTCGGAACAGCGCATAGAGCACAAGATTGCGTCCTTGAATCCGTCGCCCGCGATGCTGCACCGCCAGGAAGCACGATCGCGCTCGTAGGCGATCCCCTCGGCTGAGCCGTTGGAGGTGGCCGTTGTCGCTCACGGGGCCTACTTCTTGGGCACGCTCACCGTGAGCTTCTTGCGCCCTCGGCGCCGACGGCGCCTAAGGACCTCGCGGCCGGCCGGCGTGCTCATGCGTTTCCGGAAGCCATGGGTTCGCTTCCGGCTCTTTCGGTGCGGCTGGAAAGTCCTTTTCGACACGTGTTCCTCCGGCTCTTCGACCGTGTGGGACCGCTGGACTAGCACCCCGGGTGAGCTGTGTCAACGCCAGCATGGCCGGCATGGCCCATTCTGTGGCTGCGGGTCTCGCGGGATTGCGATCGCTCATGCTCGGTGCGTGGGCGGTCGTGTGCTAGGGAGTATCGCTTTCTCCGAGGCGGGCTGCCTCGGGTTTGGAGTCACAGGCCGAACCTGCTTCCGTCGAGAACTTGTGGTCAGCGGAAGTCTGTGCTGTTTTCTTGCCGACGGGTCCTTGAAACGCGGTCTGGTTGGTTAAGCTTTCCGCCCGTCGGAGAAGCCGTCTGTCGGTCACCTCGATATTCCGCGAGGCCGCATCCTGCGCTGGTTTCCTCGTCCGGTCGCGCGGCAAACGCCCAGATCTCGCGGCGAGCGGGATGCTCGTTCTTTGCGTCGCCAAATTCCTCAGCGATCGCAAACAGTTTGCGCGCTCCCGAGACTCGCCAGCCTGGCCCACGGGAAGCTCCTCGATCCCTTTGCGAAGAAATCTGCCCTGATCTTCGGCATCTTCGCAGCACCGGGTTTTTTGCTCTTGTGGGCAGCAAGCTGGATTGATAAACAAGGCGCCTGCCATCGGGTCGTCTCGCTGGGCTCCACGTGAGAGGGCACCTCGAGAGCATCCTATGTGCGCCTTGTGCGCCTGTTGATGGACAGGGGGAAAAGGCCCCCAACTAACAGACATTGTTTGGTTTTCGCTACCGACCTAGTTGTGGATAGAACAATGATTGAGCTCTGGGGTGAAGCTGTCCGTTCAATCGAGGAAAGGGTCAAGCCGGCAAACCGCGACCAGTGGTTGCGGCCCATCGAATGCTTGGCCATCAGCGAGGGCCGCATCCGCTTGCGGGCGCCCAATCGCTATCACAAGGAATGGTTCGAAGACAACTTCCTTCCCTCCATCCTAGAGAATCTTCAGACGCGCGCGCGGACATCGTTCGCTGTCGATTTCGAAGTCCCGGAGGAGTCGCCAATGCCAGCCAAGTCACAGGATGCCGCGGGCGAATCAGTGGAGGAAGCCACCCCTTGGCGTCCGACGCCAGCCGGCCTAGACAACCGCTACACCTTCGAAAGGTTCGTAGTGGGCGCTAGAAATCAGTTTGGTCACGCGGCGGCGCGCATGGTGGCTAGCTCTCCGGGTTCAAAATACAACCCCTTGTTTCTCTATGGGGGTGTCGGTCTCGGAAAGACGCACCTTCTTCACGCTATCGGGCACGAGATTCACCGCCAGCACCCTGACTGGCGGATCACGGTGGTGACCTGCGAGCAGTTCGTCACTCACTTTATCCGGTCGATGATGAACCAGCGCAGGCAGCCGAGTAGCGTCAGCCTCATGGAGGAGTTTCGCTCGTGCTACCGCGAGACGCCGGATGTTCTTTTGGTGGACGACATCCAGTTTATTGCCAACAAAGACAGCTCACAGGATGAGTTCTTCCACACCTTTAATGCTCTGCATCTCGCGCAGAAGCAGATCGTCCTGACCTGCGACAAGCTGCCGGCCGAGCTGCCGGGGGTCGAGGAGCGGCTGCAGAGCCGGTTTGCTTGGGGTCTGATCGCGGAGATTGGCCATCCTGACTTGGAAACTCGGGTTGCCATTCTCAAGCGCAAGGCCGAGATCGAGAAGATAGCCCTGAGTGACGAGGTGGCGCTCGCGATTGGTAGCGTGATCCGCTCGAATGTTCGCGAGCTCGAAGGGGCGCTGCTACAACTGTCAGCGCGCTCTTCTATTACCGGACGCACCATCGACAAGGAGCTTGCTGAAGAGGTTCTCAAGGACTTGGTGAGCGCGACCCCGCAGGGTTTGAGCATCGAAGCCATCCAGCGCGAAGTGTCGACGTACTTCGATGTCAAGCTGCACGATCTGCGGGGTCCAAAGCGGCTCCAGTCTGTCGCCCGTCCTCGGATGATCGCCATGTACTTGGCGCGCAAGCTCACAGGAGCGAGCTTCCCGGAGATTGGCAGCCGATTTGGCGGCAAGGATCACTCTACCGTTATCAGCGCCGTCAAGAAGATCGAGGGATTGGTTGCTCAGGACGCTACGCTTCGAAGCGTGGTGACCACGCTCGAAGGCCACCTGCGCCAGCGCTGAAGCCGGAGCCTTTTGGGGGGTGAGGAACGCCCCTAGTGCCTCCGGTCAAAATTNNTTCTGACCGGAGGCACTAGCTCGTTTCTGTCGGCGTAGCTACGGGTCGGTACGGCTCCCGTTTGTGCCGCCTCCTGTGTGGCCCATCCTCATAGCCGAGGCATAGAGGCCCGCTTGACGTTCGACGCTTGTATCAACAGTTGACTGTCTGGATCTCTGGGGCAAAGCTGTGGAGCAAAACTTGACAAGTTGGCTGGCCCAGTTTCCTGGCTCCTCTCACCTTCATTCTCCCGGCTTTTCCCCAGGCGTCTCTCCTTCCTCAGCGACGAGAAACCGATTCTTTCCAGGATTCCACAGGGCCCTATACTGCTGCTTTCTTTGATCAGATCTTAATAGATTCAGAGTGACCGGTTAAAAGACAAAAGGACGAGGGTGACCGATGGACATTCGGATCGATAGGAGCAAGCTACTTCGGGGCCTCTACCTCGCGCATGGCATCGCCGACCGAAAAAGCACCATGCCGATTCTGGCCAATGTGCTCATTCGCACGGAGGGAGCGGATCGAGTCTTATGCGCAGCGACAGACCTCAAGGTCGCGATAGTGGTGACGCTGCCTGCTAGAATCGAGCAGGAAGGGGGAGTGACGGTAGGGGCGCGGCAGGCCTTTGAAATAGCGAAAGGACTGTCGGGGGAGGAGGTTCACCTGCGTAGGACAGAGAACAACTGGCTGGAGATCCAGAGCGGGCGCGCAGAATTCAAGGTTGTGGGGTTGAGTGAGAGGGACTACCCCAAGCTTCCTGCCGTGGCCGACGCGGAACTGAGCGCAGTTGATCCAGTGGTTCTTTCGGAGATGATCGGCAAGACGGCTTTCTCCATCTCGCAGGATGATACGCGACCTCACCTCGCCAGTGTCCTGTTCGAGTCAGATGGACAGACCGGCCGCATGGTTTCGACCGACGGGCATCGTCTGACCAAGTTTGGCAGGGCCCTGGTGAACGGCCCGAAGCTGGAAAGCGGTGTGCTGATCCCGCGCAAAGGGGTAGGGGAGATTCGCCGGGCCATCGAGGGTCGGGAGGCCGCTTGTGAGATCGGCATCCATCAGGGGTACTTCGTACTGCGAGCCGACGATGTGACCCTTACGGTGATGCTGGGAGAGGGGCAGTTTCCACCCTATGAGCAGGTCATCCCCAAAGAGAACGACAAGATCGTGGTGATCGAACGAGAGGTTCTGTTGGAGGCGCTTCGCCGAGTTTCCATCATCGCTTCAGACAAGACCTGGGGCATACGCCTGATCTTGGAGAAGGGCTCGCTTGCTATAGAGGCGGATAACCCGGATCTTGGCAACGCGCATGAGAAGCTGGACGTGGACTACAAGGGATCGGCGTTGCAGATTGGATTCAACGCGCGCTACTTCATCGACCTCTTGTCCGAAATGGCTTCGAAGAACGTGCGGCTGGAGTTGGGGGAGGATCTGGACCCGGTGGTGATCCGTCCCGCCGATGATAGCGACTACCTTGGCGTGGTCATGCCGATGCGACTTTGACATGAGAACCCGCAAAAGGTTCACTCAGCGCCGAAGCGATCATGGGAACCGTCAAAGGCGACTAGAGTGATAACGACGTGATCGTCAGGGAAATGCGAGCCAGCGGTTGGCGAAACCTCGCTCCGTTGGCATTCCGGCCGGGCCCGGCCGCCACGGTTCTTTTCGGCCAGAACGGGCAAGGAAAGACGAACATCTTGGAGGCAGCCTATGCTGCGCTCTGCTTTCGCTCGTTTCGGACCAACACGTTGTCCGATGTGGTCGCCTGGGGTAGTCAGGGAGCGACGGTCGAAGCTGAGATCACTGTCCGCGCGCTCGACCGGGCGATTAAGATCCAGATTTCGCAGGGTCACAAAACCACGCTTCTGGACGCAAAGGCCGTGCGGCGTGATTCGTCCGCTTTGCTAGGCGTCGGGACCGTGTTCTTCGGGCCAGAAGACCTGCGGCTCCCCAAGGCAGCGGCAGCAGAGAGGCGACGTTTCCTCGACCGTGTCGTGTTTGGCGCGTATCGCCCCTACTATCGCGAGGTGCTGACCTTCGAGCGAGTGCTGAGGAGCCGCAACGCCCTTCTCCGCCGGGGTCCTGTGGAGGGAACGCTGCTCGCAAGCTACGACGAAAAGCTCGCCGAGGCGGGAGCGCGCATCGTGATTCGCCGACGCGAGACGGAGCGATCGCTCTTGCCGCGGCTGAAGTCGACGTTTCGCCAGATTCACAGCGATGCAGCGGTGGGCATGCGCTACCGTAGCGATCCGCGGGTCGAGGCCGCGGAAAGCGAGGGAGAAGTTCTCTCTGCTTTGCGAGAGGGGCTGCTGGCAAATTGGAAGGCGGACGGGAGACGGGGCTTTACCGGATTCGGGCCGCAGACAGATGATCTCGAGCTGGAACTCGCCGGCCATTTGGCGCGCGAACACGCGTCGCAAGGTCAGGTTCGTTCCCTCGTGCTGGCCCTCAAGATTGCGGAACTGGAACACCTACGCGAGGTTTTGGGAGAGGCGCCTCTTTTGCTGCTGGACGATGTGGCGAGTGAACTGGACGAGGAGCGACGGCGGAGGCTGTTCGAGGCGATGGCCGCCCTCTCGTGCCAGAGTCTCATCACAGTAACGGAGCGAGAGCATTTGCCCCCGCTGGCTGGTTGTGTTGACTATGAAGTCAACGGGGGCACGGTGCGGCGTTTGTAGGTGTCGGTTTGGCGGGGCCGAGCGAAGCGAGCGGGGCGGGGGAGAGAAGCCAGTTCGGTTTTCCTTTACACCCCATGTTCATGGTGCTATGTAACTGTAACTTCTTGGTTTTTTGTCATGGCGCAGGATGTCGACGATGCCCTGGGGCAAGACCCGAATCGGGCTGCAAGCGAATACAATGAAGAGAGCATCCAGGTTCTCAAGGGCCTGGAGGCCGTGCGCAAGCGGCCGGGCATGTACATCGGGGACACGGATGACGGGACGGGCCTGCACCACATGGTGTATGAGGTCGTGGACAACTCGGTCGACGAGGCCCTCGCTGGTTTCTGCGACCGCATCGACGTAACCGTCCATTTCGACGACTCCGTGTCGGTCGATGACAACGGGCGTGGTATCCCGGTCGGCGAGCACCCGACTGAGAAGCGGCCGACGGCCGAGGTCGTCATGACCGTCCTGCACGCCGGGGGCAAGTTCAACCACGCGAACTACAAGGTTTCGGGCGGCCTCCACGGCGTGGGGGTCTCGGTGGTGAACGCTCTGTCGGAGTGGCTGAAGCTGGAAATCAAGCGGGATGGCAAGGTCTACTACCAGGAGTATCGGCGCGGCGATCCTGCGACCGGCCTGGACGAGATCGGCGTGTCGGAG
>PMIX01000262.1 GCA_003158395.1 Myxococcales bacterium
CTAGGCCGGCCAGGGCAGTCAATTGTTTCCGTGCGGAAAGAAGGAATCGTCGTAGCTGAACTGGGTCAAGCGATCGAAGGTGATGGCGCCGAAAAGGTTGACTGCCACCGCCCAGAGTAGGAGCACCTTCCACAGTACGGTCAGCCGGCGATTCCCCACCGCGAGCAGCACGATAAAGAAGACCATGTAGTCCAGGCTGAAGCGGTAACCAAACTGGATGTAGCCCGAATTTTGGTATAGCAGCGAGGGCAGCGCCGTGAGCAGGACCGTGATCCACAGACCCCGCGCCAGCGGGCTGCGCTCGGCCGGCGCCACGGTGTAGGCCAGGTTGGGCGAGGTCACGAGCAAGGACATGCCATGTGCGCCAACCTTCACGTAGGGGTATTGCGCGAGAAGGCGCGGCAGCAACACCAGCGCACACGCCAGGTTGCGCGACAGGAAGTGCAGGTTGAAGAGGCCCCACTTTTGAATCCGGTCCTGCCACGCGATGTTCAGGTACTCGTGACCGAATACGTAGAACTTCCCGAAGCGCAAGTAGTTGTGGGTTAGCAGCACGGCCAAGATCGCCCCGGCGGCCAGAGAAAAGCGCAAGAACTTTCCCAGTAGACCGGCCGGCAAGCCCTCTTTGCGCAATCTACGCAGGCGATTCCAGCCGCCGGTCACGCGCACGACTTCAAAGAAAAACAGCGGGAACATGAATCCGAGCGGGGTGCGCGTGGCAAAGCCCAGGCCGACGAACAGCCCGGCCAGGGCTGGCCGCGACGCCTCGATCGCGGCCCAGGCGTAGGCAATCACGCAGGTCACAGCGATGACATGGGCGGTGTACCAGACCTGCCCCAGCACTGAGCTGTAGAAATAGACCGAGCCCGCCCCCAGCATGGCCGTCAGCCAAAGATCGTCGGCCACGCTGCGCTTGCTGTAGCCACGGCGTTGCAGCTTGCGCAGCAGCAGGAAAAGCAACACCGGATTGAACGCCGCCCAGATGACAGTGAAGAGCACGTCGTTGAAGGCGAGGTGCCAGATCGCCACGAACGGCAGCATCAGCACCGCCGGAAACGGCGGAAAAGACACGTAGCGGATCCAGGAACGCGAGACGATCTCGTCTTTGTCGACGGTCAGGGACGGGCCATGCAGGGGATAGAAGCGATCGGTGGGACCGACTGTGCGGAACTGACCCTTGAGCGTGCGGCCGTCTTTGAGGTGCAGGACCTCGACCCGCGCCCAGTCGTTCTCGTTGGGTGGATTGCTGGCCAAGTCCAGGCGGCCGTGCAGCCAGCCGTCAGCCAGGTAGGTGAAGTGGTTGTAGGCGGAATGCTGCCGAAGCCGCCCGTCCGAGGCACCCAGGTAGGCGCCCAGAAACACGACGTAGATGATCGCCAGGCCCCAAGGGCGGGAGAAGAGGCGTTCGAACCGAGTCATGGGGGCAAGGGCTCCTGGCGCGGCGGAGGCGCCCCGCGCTGATAGGCGACGACGAACGGCACGCCCTCGTGAGCATAGACCTGGGTTGGCCGGGTGGTCTGATAGGCCTCCCAGTGCAGGTACTCGTAAACCGCGAAATGCTTTTCCAAGATGACGATACCGAGATCAGACTGGGCCACCAAGGGCTCACCCACGCCCAGGTCGCCAATTCCCACCGGCAGCCGGCCATCGCGAACATACATCATGACAGCGTCGTGGAGAACGTCGTGCCAGTAGATGCGGTTGGACGGGGGGCGATGCGCCTTGATCCAGGGCAGCAGCGGCAGCACGGAATAGCCCCAGAACTGCCGGTTCATGCCCAGCGAAGCGCCACCGGCGAACCCGCCCGCCAGAAGGTTGTAGTGGCCCAGGCCGTCGGGATGCGAGCGTTGGGTCTCGGCCACCGCGGGCAGGCACAGCAGACCGGCTAGGGCTGCGGGCAACGCTCGGCGTAGGAGTGACGGCTGCACCAGCGTCGCGGCTTGGTGTGTGACCCAGGCTAGGCCCACGCCGGCCACCATGGCAAGGAATGGCATGGCCGTCAGAAAGTGCTTCACCCCACCGAAAATCGGAGTCGAGGGAACCGCCAGGGTCGCCAGCGGTCCCAGGATCTGCACTGCGAGGAAAATGCCAGGCGCCAGGTCCACATCAGCGCCGGGCCGCAGCCACGAGGCGCGCGCCCCAGGCTCGGGCGGCTCGGGACTGATGAGGGTGGGCTCGTCGGTCGGCGCCCCCTTTCGGCGTCGGCGGGCCAGCACCACTGTACCCGCGGCGGCCAGGACCAGGGTGGTCACCGGCACAGTGAATGCCGTCGACACAAACGGGAATGTCGCACGCAGCAGCCAGCGGCCGGTTTGCGTCGGCGGCGGGGGCAAGTTCCAGTTCCGGCCCAGGTACTCGAAGTTGTAGTGCTCGTGTTGCATGTGCCGCTGCATCCACTCGCGCGTGCGCGCCACCGGCGCGTGCCACAGCCAGGGCCAGAGTGCGAACAAGATGATGGGGCCCAGGGTGGCCATGGACACGAAGGCCAGGGGGACACGCGGCGGGCGCAGACGGAGAAGATCACCTCGCCGCATCCACAGGTAGTGGACCAAGAGGAAACAGGGGATGAGCCAGGCGTTGTGTTTGGTGGCCAGGGCCAGGCCATAGAAGACGCCGCACAGAATGCCCCAGCGTGGCGAGCGCAGCGATTTCCAGTAGGCCAGCGCCACCAGCACGGCCATGACCGCGATAGGCGCATCGAAGCACGAGATCTGGGCGTGAAAGAAGGTGTGTGGCTGCGCGAGCGAAAGCACGGCTGCCCCCGCCGCGGCCCATGGGCCGACCCAGCGACGGGCAAACCCGTAGACCAGCGCCACACCGAGGCCGGCCAGCAGGATGGTGGGAAAGCGAAAGGCGGTCGACTCGCGCGGAAACAGGGGCAGGGTCCGATGCTTGTGCACCGCAATCGGGTGCAGGCCCTGTTTGGGTCCTACGCAGTCGCAGCGATGGAACAGGCGCCACGACAGGCCGTAGAGTGTCTTCATCAAGGGCGGGTGCTCGTGATTGTCGCCCCAGAAGCTGTCGACCACCGTCTGCGAGAAGGCGCGCCCCGGCTTGCCCTCGCGCAAGGCTTCTCCGAGCGTTTCGAACCAGCCCCAGTAGCGCTCGCCGGCGCGGAAGTATTGCGCTTCGTCCCGGGCCAAGCCTTGCTGGCCTTCCATCGCCAGCAGCCAGCCGCTCGCCGCCAGGGCCAGTGCGAGGGGCACGATCCAAGGCCGCCGCCACCGTCGGCGAGTTGCTTGCCCAATCGGGTCGGTGCTGGCCATCAACTGCGCGCCTCCGCCGCAAAGCCGAGAGTGCGCGCGTTGGGGTCATCGACGGTAATCTCGAAACGCACGCTGGGCGACTGTCCGGCCAGCGCTGAGGTGTCGAACCGGCGCAGGGTCCAGCCGCTCAGGCTGCCAGCCTCGATCTGACCCCACGGCCGCCCTTGGATGAGCACGCGCAGTTTGACCGTTCCCTTGCCCGCCTTGCGCAGCCACACGTTGTGCAGCCCGGCCCCCACAGCCAACTCGCGCCCCAAAGGAACGTGAGCGAATTCGATGACCGTCGTCGCCTGTCCCGCAGGCTGCGTAGCCAGGGCCAGATGCGGACTGGTGTCGATTTCGAGCAGCTCGGCTTTGACCGACTGGGCGGGCAGGCCCGGGCACTCGAAGCGATCGGGCAGATGAGAACACCAACTGACTTCGCCTCCGGGGGTGACGCGCAAGACGGTGGCGTCACTCCACCCCGCGACAAAATCGAACGAAACCCGGCTGGCTGGCCGCTCATAGCGCCGCAGGGTGAGCGCGCCGTGGCGGCTGGCCTGCGCAACGCGGCTGCCTTCGGTTTCCGGCGCCTGCGCGCCCCGCTGCGCGATCTCCCAGATGCGGCCGAAACGGGCGGCGTCGAGTCGCCCGGCCACGGAAATCGGGATCAGATCGCCCAGGTGCAGGCGCAGCAGTGGATCAGCCCAGGCGGGCGCTGCAACGATGAGATCGCCCGGCTGAAAGCCAGCCCGAACCTCGGCGGCGGCCCCGCGCCAATCGCGGTCGCTCGGCGCGCGCAGCGGCGCCAGTAGCGCGTTGGCAGTCTCGACCAGGGCTAGCGCCACGATGCCTGCGGCGCAAAAAGAGGCCAGGCGATGGCGCCGGAAGGATTCTGGGTCAAGGAGACTGCTCAATCTCACCGGCCGGCAGCGTACCGCAGTCGTGGCGGCGGAGCGAGGGCATCCGACGGGCGGGTGTCCGACGGGCGTCCGTGATGCCGAGGTTGCCGCGCTGGCCTTTCTCCGCTGCGAGCGATACCCTGTCGGGTGTTGTGGACCGCCGCCCCGTGAGCCTGGAGCGCCTGCGCCAGCGCCTGCTGGCGCTGCGCGCGGAGATCCTGAGCGAGGGCGACGTGGCGATCGAGCCGGCGCGCACTGACCCGACGGCAGTGGGCGGGGAAGAGGAGGAGCAGGCGCTCACCGAAATGAATCAGGTGATCGCCTCCAAGCGCAACCGGGAGCGGACGACCGCCCTGGCTCGCGTCCAGGCCGCGCTCAGGCGGCTGGACGAGGCGCCCGAGGATTTTGGTCTGTGCGGCGAGTGCGGCGATCCCATCGGCAAGCGGCTTGAGGTCATACCCTACGTCGAGCTTTGCGTGGAATGCCAGCACGCCCGCGACGGCAGCCCCAAGGGTCCGGGCCGTCGCCATCTGCGCGATTTTCGCTAGACTGATGCCCGGAGGACACCATGGAATTTCGCGAAGTCGTGGAGCAACGTCGGTCGCTGCGCTCGTTTGCGCCGATGGAAGTGAGCGAGGCTCTCATCAGAGACCTGGCCGGCGTGGCGGGGCTGGCCCCATCCTGTTCGAACAAGCAGCCCTGGCGCTTCGTGTTCGTGCGAAGTGTGGAAATGTTGCAACGGCTGGTCGCGACCTTGGCACCTGGAAATGCGGCCTGGGCCAAGCAGGCCTCCTTGGTCGTTGCGGTGTGGTCACAAGCCGATCTCGACTGCCGCACGCCCGATGGCCGTGACTACTACCAGTTCGACACCGGCATGGCGTCGGCCTTTCTGATGCTGGCGGCGACCGAGAAGCACCTGACCGGCCACCCGATTGCCGGATTCGATCCCGAGGCGGCTCGACAGGTCTTGGCACTGCCCGCCGGCGCCCGGGTGATCACTCTCATCATCATGGGCGGTCACACGCACGAGATCTCGCCCGCGCTGGCGGCTTGGCAGATCAAGGCAGAGACGGAGCGTCCGGCGCGCATGCGCTTCGAAGACTTCGCGACCATCGTGTAGTTCACGAGCGCTTGCTGTACCACGCAGGCAAGAGGCACTCGCACCATCGCCGGCTGCGTACTTTAGGGCTCGCTGTCCCGGACCGTAGACTCTGAACGCCACGTCTTCACCACGTCCCGTCACAGGTGCGCTCATTCGATAGCGCATCGTGAGTCAAGGTTCCTCTCGCCGCAGCCGGGCGAGAGAGTTGGGGGAGTGGATCTACCGGGGATTCATGGCACACAGACAGGAAGCAATCCCCGTTCCTACCGCCAGGTGCTCGATCTTCTTCGGCCGGGCCGCCAGATGCCGCCCTCGGCTGTGACGTTCCTGTCAGTCCGGGTGACAGGAACGTGACGGCCCACCAGGTTAGATTACTTCGCCCGGCCCGATTTGGACTGCTCGGCAGGCCGCAGGGTGACCAGGGTTGCGCCCCATCCACCGGCGCTCTCGTCCGCCAGTCGGAAGGAATCCACCTCGGGGAGACGGCCCAAAATGGCGTGAACCTGGCGCCGCAGGGCACCGATGCCTTTGCCATGGATGACGCGTACCTCGAGAATCTCGCGCTGACGGCAGGCAGCCAGGTACTCGGGAATGAGATCCTTCACCTCGCGAGGCAGAAAGGTGTGCAGGTCCAGGACCCCGTCGACAGGGACTTCCGTCGGAGTCTGGCTCACCGCCGATGCCTCTGGCGGGTCCGAGGCGCCATCCACTGGCCGTTCGCCGCTGCAAGGAGGCGAAAGGCAAGAGGGCGTAATGAAACCGTACCAAGCACAAGATGCAGTCTACCAGCGAGCCTCGTGCCAGGCGGCCACCTCGAGGGGTGACCGTTTCGAATGCGCAGCGTCAACGGTGACGACCGACGTCGCCAGAGAATCGAATTGAATGAGGGTTGCGCTCGTCCATAGAGTAAGCTCGCAAGGAGCACGTCATGAGAAAACTGGTCACAGCAACTGCCGTCTTGTTCGGACTTGGGACAGCGCTGCCTGCGCGGGCAGACCGCGACGATGAGCGGCAAGATCGTGCCGAGGCCCAGCGGCGCCAGCAGGACGACCGCGACCGCCAGGATCGCGAGCGCCAGGATCGCGAACGGCAGGACCGCGAGCGCGAGGCCTCCGAGCGCGAACGACAGATGCATGAACGAGAGGCGAGGGAAAGGGAAGGGCGCCGGGAGTTCCCCAATCGCGAAAGAGGCCCTGCGTTTCGGTTGCGTGTGGCTCCCCCGGCACCCAGGGCCGAGATGCGAACGGAGGCCCCATCGCCGCAACACATGTGGGTCCGTGGCTTCTGGGGTTACCAGGATGGCCGGCACGTTTGGATAGAGGGCCGTTGGGCGTTGCCGCCTGCGCAAGGCCGGGGCTGGATCGAGCCGCGCTGGGTGCTCGAAAACGGCGAGTGGGCTTTCTATTCGGGGTATTGGGAGCCGGCCGCCGCGGCCCCTCCCCCTGCAGCCTCGGCGCCCGCCTACGCCGAGCCGCCACCGGCTGAGGTCACGATCACCATCGGGCCGCCACACCGCCGAGCGGAAAGGGTGCCGCGCCAGCCTGGGAATGGGTACGTGTGGATCGCGGGTGACTGGATCTGGGACGGACACCAATACCGGTGGGCGGCAGGCCGTTGGGAAGCCCCTCGCTCCGGCTGGATGTGGGTGGCGCCCTACTGGCAGACCGATGGCAGTCAATACCGGTGGCGGCCCGGCTACTGGAAGCGGCGATAGGGTTCGGTCAGAAGCCCCGATGCACTTGCTGGCTCACGCTGCCAGGGTGCACCAGGACCGGTATTTGTGCGAGCGGCCGCGCACGACGTCGAAGAACAGCGCGCGCAGGCGTGTGGTCACGCCGCCCATCTGTCCAGCCCCCACGGGACGGTGGTCGATGCGTGTAACCGCGGTGATCTGCGCGGCCGTGCCGGTCAGGAAGATCTCGTCAGCCAGGAAAAGCTCACCCCGTTCCACCGGACGCTCTTCGACGGTTAGGCCCAATTCCTCGCGCAGGAGGGTGATAAGCGACCGGCGGGTGATGCCTTCCAAGACGCTCTGATCGAGGGAAGGCGTGACCGCGATCCCGCGGCGGATGAGAAAGATATTCTCGCCTGAGCCCTCGCTGACACGTCCGTCGCGGTTGAGCAGGATCGCTTCGTCGAAGCCGGCCAGCTCGGCGTCGCTCTTGGCAAAGGCGCTGTTCGCGTAGCTGCCCGTGATTTTTCCGCGCGGCGGGATCACGTTGTCTTCGGGCCGGCGCCAGGACGAGACCGTGCAGTGCGCACCCTCGGCCTTGTCGATATAGAGACCGAAGGGCACGGCCACCGCGGCCAGAACTGGCGTAAGGCCGTGCAACCGGACGCCGATCACCTCGTCTGAATAGAATGCCAGCGCGCGGATGTAGCAATCCTGGCGCAGTCCCTCGGCGCGCAGCAGGTCCAGCAGGGCCGCCGCGGTCGCTTCTTCCGACAGGGCCAGACTCATGCGCAGGATGCGGGCCGATTCGTGGAAGCGTCGCACATGGTCGGGCAGGCGAAACACGAACAGCTTGCCCTCCTCCTGGTTGAAGTAGCCACGAATACCCGCGAACACACCGGTGCCGTAGTTGAGCGCGTGGGTCAGGAGGCCCAGCTTTGCTTCAGCGTAGGGGAGAATGCGGTCGTGAAAGAAAGCCATGTGGGGAAGAGCCATGGGTGCCTCCTTGGGTCCGATTCAGATTCCAATCACCAATTGGTATCTGATATCCCTTGACTGTGCCACCATGAATGAGGCTATGGCACGCCTGGGTCATGCCTGGCAAGAATACCGGCCGCTCCCGCGCCGGGGCGGCGGACGCTTCGATGTCATCGTCTGAGACGGGCTACGGGCTAGGAATGAAGTTGAACGCGTAGACGACGTCGACATTGCCGCCACCGACAGGCTCGGGGAATTTCCAGGTAAAGAGGTGCCTGCGCAAACACTCCTCTATCGAGGGGTTGCTAACAGTCGAGTCACGCAGGACAACGGCGACCACGTTGCCCGTGGGGGAAATGGTGAACTGGCTGAGCACGCGGCCGGTGAGGTCAGGCTGTTTCACCAACTCCACTTCGTAGCACGCCCGCACCTCGCGGTGGTGTTCGCGGATGACATCTTTGATGACTTTCTTGTCCAGCGAACCGCGAACCGGTGGCCCGGACGGACCTCGTGCCACCGGTTTGGATGTGCCGCAGCCAAGCGCTGCAGCGATCGACAACAGAAAGGCCGCGTATTTCAGGTTCATGGTGTTTCCCACAGCTTGCTGCTGGCTCCGCTGGTGCCGAAATCCAGGATGGCCGTGATGATGTTGCGCATGGGATTGCTCCATTTCGCGGGTTGCGCCCAATCATCGACATGAAACAGGAAAGTGCAAGCGGAAGCGTGCTCTCATGGGGGAACTAGGCTTTCCTTGTCGCGTTCATCCTGCAATCGCGCTAGACAAGGCGAAAAAGAGGGCACCATCCCCACAAGTCCCGCCTGCCACACGCGTGGCAGGGCATCGGGGAGGCGCCCACAGAAGGAGATTCCATGAAGCGCATCATCGCCCTGGCCTTGGTCCTCCTGCCGGCCGCAGCCGCAGCCCAACCGACCGGGTCGCCGCAGTCCTTGCCTCTGGTTGTCGATCTGAGAAAGGCCGCCGTCGGGAGCTGGGCTGAGTACGGCATGACCTTCGGCGAGGCTGTGATGAAGTCACGCTGGGCCCTGGTGGCCCGGGATGCCAGCTCCACCACGCTGGAGATGTCGATGCAGGGTGGGCCGACCGTCCAGATGGGGGGCAAGGTCACGCTGAAGATGGTCCTTGATCCCGACCCCGTGGGCGCGGCGAAACCAGTCAAGGAGATCGTTATGCAGATCGGCGACGGCAGCCCGATGCAAGCGCCGCCCGACGCACCGGCGCAGAAGTTCCAGAAGCCCGATGCCAAGACCCTGGTGGGCAAGGAGACCATCAAGGTGGCGGCCGGATCATTCAAGACCACGCACTACCGGGACCACTCGCCGGTGGGCACCGTCGATGTCTGGGTCAGCGAGGAGATTCCGCCGCTCGGCCTGGTCAAGGTGGTGACCACGCCCGAGCCCAAGACCGGCGGAGCCAGCCCGCCGCCCATCCCACCGGCTACCATGGAACTCGTCGCCACCGGCACGGGCGCCAAGCCCACCATCACCAAGCCGGCCAAACCTTTCGACCCGCAGCAGATGATGGGTGGCGCTCCGCCGACCGGCAAGAAGCGCAAGTAGCGCGGCAAGAACTCGGCTGGTGAGCCCGGGCCTCGTCGCCGGAGCGCGGTTGCGTTAGGCAGGTGCTATCGGCGGCCAATCTCGGCGCTTGCTCGCAAGCTGCCCACCCCTGTAGACTCGCGCAGCCATGCAAGCATCGCTCGAGGTCTGCTACGCAGGCGTTGTCATTGCTCGCGCCGAGGAACTGCGCGAAGGCGAGGGAGGCGAGTTCTTCATCGTGATGAAGGATCCACTTCCCGTGGGCACGCTGGTGGGTCTGCGCTCGGCAGATTCGCTGGTCTCCGTGCGGGTCTTGCGTGTGGTGGAATCATCCGACGGGGCAAGCAGTGGAATGCAGGTACGGTCGGCGGGCTCAGACGAAGCCGTGGCGGCGCTGTGGATCCCGCCGCCGCCCACGGTCGAGCCTGCCAGCACGCCGCCGGTCTCAGCCACACAAGCGCCCGATGCCGTCGTGCCGCTGGCCTCCGTCGAGGCAGCGCCAATCCAAGCCGCGCCTGCGGAGGCCCCAGCCGCCCAGTCGGCCTTTGAAAGCCCGGCCGCAGCTTCGACCGAAGAGCCGGTTCCAGTGCCAGCCGACAGGTTGGCGACCAAGTCTGTCGAGCACAAGGTTCCAGCCCCCGCGGAATCAGTGGCCCCACCGGCCCCATCTGAGGCGCAGGCCGCGGGCGGGGCGCCCTTCGAGAAGCAACCGGTTGTCGAGAGGCGGCCTGTTGTTGCGGAGTCCGTCCCGGCCGAGTCGGCAGCAACTGCAGTCTCGCTCGACAGCGCCGCTGTTCCCGAAGCGATTCCTGTGGCTGTCGGTTCCAGCCTGAGCAGCGTGCTCGAGGCGGCCGCCAACAAGTCCGAAACGCCTTCCGGCCCCGTCGAGGCGTCGGGCGAGTCGTCCGGGGATGTGGCGGCGCCGCTGCAGGGCGATCTTCCGCCCGCGCGGCCCGTACAAGGAGCGAGTGGACGGCGTCGCACCAAGCGGCGGCGGTAGGCGATTCTGTCGTGCTCCGGCCCCCGCATCTGCGACCCGGTGACCTGATTCGCGTGGTGGCGCCTTCGGGCCCCATTCCACCTGACGACTTCGCTCAAGGTGCGGCCGTGCTGTCGGCCCGCTACCAGCTTCGCTACGACCCGACTTCCTTATTTCGCGCCACCGGGTTTACCGCTGGACCTGACCAGATTCGCTTGGCCGAGCTGGTGGCAGCGCTGCGTGACCCGGACGCGCGCGCCATCATCATGGGCCGTGGCGGCTACGGGCTGCTCCGCATCCTGGCCGGCATCGAGCCCGAGCTGCTACGTCGAGCAGCCAAACCCATCGTGGGATTCTCCGACGGAACCTTGCTGCTGGCGCAGGCGGCACGGGCGGGCCTGGCCTCGATCCATGGGCCGGTGGTCGCGCAGCTCGGGCGGCTCGCAGAGGGAGATCACGACGCGCTCTTCGCTGCGTTGGAACAACCGGACGCGCGGTTGTTGTGCTCGGGATTGGAGACGCTGGTCAAGGGTCATGCGCAGGGGCCCCTTCTGGGCGGCAACCTCGAGGTCTTCTCGCGCATGCTGGGCACGCCCTATCTGCCTGACCTGCGCGGCGCGATCCTGTTCTTTGAAGATGTGGGCGAGCGCCCTTACCGGCTCGATCGCCTGCTGACCCAACTGGAGCTGGCCGGCGCTTTTCAGGCAGCGGCCGGGCTGGTCGCCGGCGAGTTCCTCGGCTGCGACGAACCGGCTTCATCCAAGCTGGCGTTCTGCACCGCCAGCGACGTGGTGCGCGAGCGGCTGAGCCGCCTGCGCATTCCCGTGGTCCTGGGCGCGCCCATCGGCCATGGCCGACACAACCGCGCCTTGCCCTACGGAACCCGCGTCGAGTTGGACGCCGACGCGGGCACCTTGGCAGCGCTGGAAGGCGCAGTCTGCTAGTTGCGGCTTGTTGGGTAGTTCGGGGCCGCCTAGCAGATCCGGCCAGCGTGCGCGTCCTGCGGGAAGCGTCCTGCGTAGGCGGCCAGCGTGCGCGTGAGCGGTAGCGGTAGCGTGAGCGATTAGCGGAAAGCGGCTTGCTTGGGCGACTCGCGTGCGCGTGCGCGGTAGCGGTAGCGACCAGCGTGGCGCGGCCTGCGTGGGCGACCGGCGTGAGCGGCACGCGACCCGCTCNNGAATTACCCGACAAGCTCTAGCTAATAAGATTGGGCTCAGAGTGCGGCGTGTCCTCAATTTTTCCGAAGACCTGCTCGTAACGGGCAATGTTGGCCTCCAACGCGTGCAGAATCCGCTTGGCGTGGCGAGGCGATGAAATAATCCGCGAGCGCACCCGGGCGCGCGGCACGCCGGGCTGGACGAACACGAAGTCCAGGACGAACTCGGCGTCGGTGTGATTGATGAAGACCAGATTGGCGTAG
>PMIX01000028.1 GCA_003158395.1 Myxococcales bacterium
GCCACCGCCTCGGTCACCGCGCTCGCGTCGCTGATATCGACAGCTACATAGCGAGCCTCGCCGCCAGCGCTGCCGATGGCCTGTAGGGTGCGGCGGATCTCGCGGACGGCCAGAATGGCAGCCACGCGCGCCCCCAGCTTGGACGGACTCGCGGTCTCGCCCCGGCCTTTGGCCTCGGCCAGCAACAGGCGTTTGAGCTCGGCATCACCCTCCACGCCGCGACAAAATGCAGGCTCGTCTTCGAGAACCGTGCGGCCGAGCAAGAGGAAGCGACAGCGGGCAGCGCGCGCCAATTCGATCACACAGGCGGCGGTCACGCCGCGAGCTCCGCCCGAGACCACAACCACCGACTGCGAATCGAGCGGCAGTGCCGAGGTCGGCGGCAACGGAGCCGGAACCGTTCGCAGCACCACCCGCGCTCCTTCGGCGGGAAGGCCCACTTCCCGCTCGACGCCGCCCGACAGAAGCTCTGCACACAGCGCCTCAGCCACCTTGTCGGGCGAACGGCCCACGCGGTCGACGTCGATGGCACGTACATGTGCCGACGGCCACTCAATCGCAGCGGTTCGCGCCAAGGCCGCTGGCCCTGCCAGCCACGCGCGCTCACAACCGGACAGGCCGAAATCCCCACCCGTATCTTGCACGGTCACGAAGGTTCCGCCTTCCTTGGCAAAGCGGGCTGCCACCACCCGAGCCGCGCGCAGGGCTTCGCGGTTCACCGCCACCACGTCTTCGATGCAGGGGGCGGCGCGCAGGCCACCCAGGAAGATGACGGCGTCGGCATCGGCCGGGATTTCGTGGACCAACCGAGCCTTGGCGCCAAGGGCGCCAAGCTTCTCGATGAGAGCCGTCCCTACCCCGGAGCCGTCGTCGGTCACCACCAACTTGCGAGCTGCCACGAGCCCCGGCGTGGCCAGCCCCAGGGCCGGGGCAGCAACCGCTCGTAGCGCGAATCGCCCGATCGACGCCTGGGCGATCGGCGCCTGGCTCGGTTCCGGCGACACCTCGATGACCGCGGGGCTGCTGGCAGCCTGGGCCTTGCCATCGCCGCCGGCAGGCTTGCCGTCGGCGGCGGCGCAGCCCGCTTGCTCGCCCAGATAGGCGACCATCGCCCGCAAGGTGCGCATGCCGGCCATGCGTGCGGCACTGACCTCGGGCAGACTGGGCGCCTTCTCCGTCACGACTGACAGGATCTCGACCCGCTTGATGGAATCAACGCCGAGATCGGTTTCGAGATCCATGTCCAGGCCCACCATCTCTGCCGGGTAGCCGGTCTTGGCTGCCACCACGCTCAACATGAGGGCCTGCAGGTCAGCCAACGAGAGAGCGGTTGGCTCTGTCGAGACACGCGCCGGGGCTGGCGGCGCGGCTGGCCGAGCCAGGGCTGGTGCCGGTGCGGCCGCAGGGGTCGTCACCGGGGGCGGTGGCGGCGCGGCTGGCATGGCGATCGCCCCGGCCGCCGGCCCCGGTGCCATCACCGACGGGACAGGCGGGGCGACGCCGACCGCTGACACCCAAGTCGGCGTCTCNNAAGGCATGCACCCAGGCGAGCTGCACACCCGGATCGCCACTCGATGCCGCGGCCGCCGCCAGCAGCGCTCGTCCGTCAGGCTGGACCGCGGGAACTGCGGGCACCGAGGCCGCGTCACTGGTCGCAGGCTCGGCTGGCGGTGAAAGGGGGTTGGGCTTAGGCAATGCGACTGCTCCTTGTACGGGCGGATAGATCTTCCCGTAGCTTGATCCATTTATCTTGAGGGCCATGGCGGGCTTGCGGCGCGCGCGCGGGTCGGCCGCCGGCGCAAACTCGGCCCACAGGCGAGCATAGTCCACCGCCACGCCCGCCACCGACAGCAGCGCCAGCCCCTGTTGCAGGCTGGCCCAGCCCGGCCGTCCCTTGCGATCGAGCGCGATGGCNNCGATGCGGCCGCGACTTGAGAATGTGGCCGACCAGCCCGGTCAGCACGCGAGCCGGCCCTACCTCGACGAAAACGCGCACCCCGGCCTGGTACATGGCCTCGATCTGCTCTACGAAACGAACCGGCTTGGCCAGTTGCTGGGCCAAAAGATCGCGCACGGCCTCGGGCTCGCTGGGATAGGGCGCCGCGCTGGTGTTGGCGAAGACCGGGATCGACGGCGCCGACAACGCAACCGAGGCCAGGAACTCGCGCAGCGGCTGCGCAGCCGGGCTGACCAGGGGCGAGTGGAAGGCGGTCGCAACCTCGAGTCGCGTCGCCGCCATGCCCTTTTCTCCCAGGCGCCGCTCTGCCTCTGCGATGGCCTCCGTCGCGCCCGACAAGACGAGCTGTTTGGGGCTGTTGTGGTTGGCCACCACGACGTCGAGCTTCCACTCGTCGAGCAAGGGCTGTACGTCCTCGCGCCGCCCGGCCACCGAGGTCATGGCTCCGGGCACAGCCGCCGCTGCGGCCATCAATTCGCCCCGCCGGCGCGCAAGCCGCAACAGATCCTCGGGCGTCAGCGCGCCAGCAGCGCAGAGTGCGGTCA
>PMIX01000020.1 GCA_003158395.1 Myxococcales bacterium
CTCGAACGATCCGGACTGTGCCAGTGAGCTTTCATGCCTTCTGGATGAGTGCTGGAAATCAGCAGCCAGTCAACCAGATCCAGGTCTCATGCCTGGTGTTGCATCCTTATGCTTGACGGAGTTTCTACAGAATTGCGGAGTGGCAGGCATCGATGTTCAGGCCTGTCTAGGAGCAACCTGCATTGCCAAGTCGATTCCCGCGACTTTGGCCGGGCTGAACGTCATCCCCAATTGTCTCGATCCTTACTGTCTTCCGTTCTGCCAATAGTCGATTGCAAGCAAGGAACCAGCATGCGCCTGCATCCTCGCAGCCCTTCGAGATCAGCACCTTCTTCAATGAGACATCTTGCCAGCTTTGTGCTGATGTCCGTCATAGGGTTTGCTTGCGGGCGCACGGTTTTGGATCCGCCCGGAGGCAATTCGACTAACCTGCAGCCTGGCGGCTCAACGCCAATCGACTCCACCTTGGGTGGCAACGCCGGCGCGGGTAGTAAAGACGGATCCGGCGGAAGCACCGGTCGCGCAGTCGGCGGCGACCTTGCCATCGGCGGCAACGCGGGGGTTCAGTCCGCAGGTGGCGTTCCAACATTGGGGGGAAGTTCGGGGGTTTCTTCGATACGCACAGGCGGACAGATGGCAGGGATAGGCGGGTCTACCGTAGGAGGCTCAGGCGGCGTCACTTCAACCGGCTCGTCCTACGCAGCGGGTGGAACTGGTGGCGTCAGCAACACGAGCGGAACTAGTAGGTTCCCCATCGCGCAGCCCGGCCTTGCCCTGACCGACGTGCTTCCACTGCTAACCAGCAGTGGCTGGGACCTCTTCTGCGCGAACACGGACTGTCCTGCCGCGGCAACGTGCGCCAATGACCCTGACTGTGCCTGGGTCGTATCCTGTCTCGTCAATGACTGTCGTTTGGCGGCTGCCACGACATACTCGGATCCCGGACAGGCCGACCTCGACGCTTGTATTTGCATGACGCAGACAGTGACAAAATGCGACAGCACGACCGACGTGCGTAGTTGCCTTGGAAGCAATTGCCAAGTCTCCTCGCCTGCTGGCGCCCTATTCGGAATCGACAGCACCAGTTGTGTCACAGGATGCACAGGCACAAGACAATGCCCATACAAGAACTCTAGCCATTGATTCTTGCCATGTTGCGATGGAAGTCCGTGGGAACATAAGGTAGACAAGCGCCGATTTGCTTCGCAACGCACCGGGCTATGTTTGCCCGATAAGAACCACTCTGTCGACCACGGCCCCTATACCGGGGGGGAAACCCACGGCCCCTATACCCCGGGTCGAATTCCTCCTGGAACGTCAACTGCCAACCCGGCTTGTCCCACGCCGCCGCATGGGCGGAGGAAGAAGCCAAGAGCAAGCACGAAACCCCGATCGGCAGGAAGCGCATACGACGATCATACGATCATACGACTCGGGGCGGGCGATTGGGAAGCGCCGTCATGCCCGCCCAGGTTTTCCCCGGATGTCCGCGAGGCCTTCCGCGAGCGCCCGTCGTCCCGGCCGGTGCTGTGACGAAGCAGTATCGTTTCCTGGATCTCGCGCATCCAAGCACGTGGTGAAAGGAAATATCCATCACCGTTCGCATCGCCGAAAACGCAACCAGAGAGGAGCCGAGCATGAAAGCGATTGTGTTGACCGGGTATGGTGATGTCGACAAGCTCGAGGTCCGCAACCTTCCCGATCCGAAGGCTGGACCCAACCAAATCAAGGTACGCATGACGGGCGCAAGCATCAATCCAATCGACTGGAAGCTGCGCAGCGGCGCTTTCAAGGCCATGATGCCGCTTGAGTTCCCCGCCGTCCTCGGAAGGGACGCCTCGGGCGAGGTGGTCGAGGTCGGGCCCGGGGTCACCGCTTTCAAGATTGGCGATCGCGTGATGGGCCTCGCGTGGGGCTGCTACGCCGAATTCGTCGTCGCGGAGACCGACGCCTGGGCCGCTGCTCCGGCGAAGATGGATCTCGCCGATGCCGGCGCTCTGCCGCTGGTGCTGCTCACGGGCGCGCAACTCGTGGAGGAGGCGGTCAACCCGCGTGCGGGCGAGAAGTTGCTTGTTACAGGTGCGACCGGAAGTGTCGGTCGGTGTGCCGTCTTCGTGGCCAAGTCGCGGGGCGCCCAGGTCTACGCGGGCGTTCGACGGTCGCAGAAGACCGAAGCCGCCAAACTCGGTGTGGACTCAGTCGTGGCTCTCGACGACGACCGCGAAATCGCCGGCTTCGCGCAACTGGACTGCATTGCGGACACGGTGGGAGGCGAGACCATCAAGAAGCTGCTCGGCAAAGTGAGGCCCGGCGGCACCATCGGCAGCGTCGTCGGCGAGCCGGCGGGCGCCAAGGATCGTGGCCTCGTCGTGCGAGCCATGCTGGCGCACTCGGATAGCAAGCGCCTCGCCGAACTCGCGCGGGCGGTTGCGCAAAGGGAGCTCGTCATTCCGATCGCGAAGCGGTTCCCGCTGGACCAGGCGCGCGAAGCGCAGAAACTGGCGGAAGCGGGCGCCGGCGGAAAAGTTCTGCTGATTGGGTAGGTAGGGGAACGGAACATAAGGCAGACAAGCGCCGATTTGCTTCGCAACGCACCGGGCTATGTTTGTCCGATAAGAACCACTCTGTCGACCACGGCCCCTATACCCCGG
>PMIX01000387.1:0-171 GCA_003158395.1 Myxococcales bacterium
AGATACTGCCCGTAGTTGGTCTTGGACAGCGGCTCGGCGAGTCGGCGCAGGTGGTCCCCGTCGATCCAGCCCTTGTGGTATGCGATCTCCTCCGGGCAGGCCACCATCAGACCCTGGCGCGCCTGGATGGTCTGGATGAACTGTGCGGCCTGCAGCAAAGAGTCGTGGGTG
>PMIX01000387.1:209-400 GCA_003158395.1 Myxococcales bacterium
GCCAGCTCGACCGCACGCCCGTCATAGAAGTAGAGGCCAGTCACCGCGTAGTGGCCGCGCGGCTGCTTGGGCTTTTCCTCCAGGCTCACCACGCGTCCCTCAGTGTCCAACTCCGCCACGCCGTAGGCCTCAGGATTCTGGACAAAGTAGCCAAACACGGTGGCCCCGGACTCGCGGTAGGCCACGTCTTC
>PMIX01000387.1:445-12285 GCA_003158395.1 Myxococcales bacterium
AAGTTTCTGAAACTGCGGCCCATCTTGCGGCGTCGTGATGACCAAGACCTGGCGGATCCCCGCCAGCATGAGGGTGGAAAGCGGGTAGTAGATGAGCGGCTTGTCGTACACCGGCATGAGCTGCTTGCTCACCGCGCGAGTCAGCGGGTGCAGGCGCGTGCCCGATCCTCCCGCCAGGATAATGCCCTTTTGGACCATGGTCAGCGGCTCCCGTAGTTTTGCTCGATCCAGCGCCGGTATTCGCCCGTTCGCACAGAATCGATCCAGGCCCGGTTGGCCAAGTACCAGCGCACCGTCTTGCGCAGACCACTCTCGAAACTTTCGCGCGGCCTCCAGCCCAGCTCGGCTTCGATGCGGGCGGAATCGATGGCGTAGCGGAGATCATGTCCCGGCCGGTCGGGAACGTAGCGGATGAGTCCCAGCAGCCCCGCTTCGGGCACGCCGGTTTCCTCGGCGACCAGGCGGCACAGCTTCTTCACCACGTCGATGTTGCGCTGCTCGCTGCGGCCGCCGATGTTGTAGGTGCGGCCGTTCCGGCCCGCGCTGATGATCGCCCAGATGGCCTCGCAGTGATCCTCGACGTAGAGCCAGTCGCGTATGTTCAGCCCCTGGCCATAGACGGGCAGGGGTTTGCGCTCCAGCAGATTCAGGATCATGAGCGGGATCAGTTTCTCGGGAAACTGCAGCGGCCCATAGTTGTTCGAGCAGTTGCTCACGCGCACGGGCAGGCCGAAGGTCCGGTGCCAGGCGCGCACCAGGTGATCGCTGGACGCCTTGGACGCCGAATAGGGGCTGGACGGATCGTAGCGGGTGTCTTCGTCGAACCGGCCAGTCTCGCCCAACGAGCCAAACACCTCGTCGGTGGACACGTGATGGAAGAGCCCCTGATCGGGCGCCCACAGCTCGCGGCAGGCTTCGAGAAGATTGAAGGTGCCCTCGATATTGGTGCGGACGAAGGCACGCGGTCCCGTGATGGAGCGATCCACGTGGCTCTCGGCTGCAAAATGCACTACCACCTCGGGCTGGTGGCGGGCTAACACGGCCCGCAGCGCAGAAAAATCACACAGGTCGGCTCGCTCGAAGGCGTAGTTGGGGCAGTTCGCCACGGGATCCAGGCTGCGCGGATTGGCGGCGTAGGTCAGCGCATCCAAGTTGATGAATTGGTGCTCGGGGTGGCGGGGCACCAGCAGATTGAGGAAGTTCGCGCCGATGAAGCCGGCGCCGCCGGTGACTAGGATTCGCATATTCAGGGGCGGGCTGCCATTCTCCCGCAATCCCACCATAGCCTATGCCGCTGGCACTGGGTACTATGCTGGAGCACCGTTCGGTGACTAGGAGCCCTGCAGCGGCACCCGAACCGTGACGGTCGTTCCTTGGCCCGGCGTGCCCTTCACCTCGGCCACGCCGCCCAGAAGGGCCGCGCGTTCGCGCATGCCGAGCAGGCCCAGCGAACCGGGCCGCTGGACTTCCTCGTCGGTGATGCCGCGACCATTGTCGCGCACCTCCAGGGTCAGGGTGTCGCCCGCTTCGACCAGATCGATGCTGACGTGGCTGGCCCCGGCGTGGCGGGCCACATTGGTCAAAGCCTCCTGGCACATACGGAACACGACGGTGCCTCGCTCGGCCGAGATGGCGACGTTGCTGGGCACGGATACCGCGCAGCCGATGCTGGTGCGGGTTTCGAAGTCGTGGGCGAGCCATTCCACCGCGGCGCCCAGACCCAAATCGTCCAGGATGCTGGGCCGCAGTTCAGCGGAGATGCGGCGCACGGTCTTCACTGTCTCCTTGACCAGAGTCGCAAGCGCCTGTATCCGCGCGGCAGCCTCGGCGTTTCCCTTGGGAAGTTGCTTGTCCAAGAAAGCCAGGTCCATGCTCATGCAGGTGAGCGCCTGGCCCAGCTCGTCGTGGATCTCGCGCGCAATGCGCACCCGCTCTTCCTCACGCACGGATTCCACGTGGGCGGCGAGGGCGCGAAGCTGTTCGCGCTGGGCACGCAATTCCTCGTTCAGGCGCTGGCGCTCGGTGATGTCGCGCGCGAAGCCGGTCGTGCCGAGCACCTTGCCCTGCTTGTCGAGAACCGGCGTCTTGAAGGTTTCGAACCAACGGGAGGCGCCCTCAGTGAAGATGGGCTCCAGCACGTCCTTCTGTTTGCGGGTGGCCATGATGCTGCGGTCGTCGTCGACATAGCCCTGCGCCAACTCTTGGGGCCATACATCGAAGTCGGTCAGCCCCACCACATCGCTGGCGTGCGCCCGGCCGCACGCGTGCGCGAAGGCCTGGTTGACAGCTAGGAAGCGGCCTTCGGTATCCTTCAGCCAGACCAGGAAGGGGAAGTTGTCCAGCATGGCGCGCAGGTAGGCCTCGCGCTCGGCCAGCGCCTCCTGGGCGTGCACGCGGACGCTCACGTCGCGCATGATGCCGACCACGGCCCGCACCTCGCCGCTGGCCACTTTCAGCGGGACCAGGCGCGCGTCGATCCAGATGGGTGTGTCGTGTATTTCCTGATGCGTCTCCGTCACGACAATCTCGCCCGTGCGGAAGACCTTCTGGATGAAACGGCTGTGCCGCTCGGCAAGCGGGGCGGCAAACAGCGTGTCCTGCTTGCGGCCGATGAACTGCCCGGGCGTGCCGCCCAACGAGCGTGCAGCCAGGGCGTTGATGTGGAGGATACGTTCCTCGGGGTCGACCACGAAAACCATATCCGGGAAGATCTCGACCACGGCTGCCAGCGGGCCGTCGGGCTGGCCGAGATACTTGGTCAGGTCGTGGATGGCGGCCATGGAAGTTGTCCTGCCATCCTGGGCCTGCGGCTATCGTTGCAGCGACGACAGCGCCACAAGCGTGCGCTGGTAGATCTCTTCTGGCGCGCCCTCGGCGGAGAGGGACACGAGCAGGCCCGCCTTCTGGTAGTAGTCCGCCAGAGGCGCGGTGCTGGCCTGGTAGGCTTGCATTCGCACGCGAATCGATTCAGGGCGATCGTCGTCGCGCAGGGTGAGCTGGCCGCCGCAGTTGTCGCAGACGTCCGGGACCTTGGGTGGGCGGCCCGTGACGTGAAACACGGCCTTGCAGCTTGCGCAGGTGCGTCGGCCTGACAGCCGTGCGATCACCTGTTCAAGCGGCATGTCGTAGCTCAAGACCGCGTCCAGTTTCACCCCAAGCTGGGCCAGCATAGTGGCCAGGGCTTCGGCCTGCCGCACGGTGCGCGGAAAGCCATCCAGGAGAAAACCGGCCGGACAGGTGATGCACCGACGCCGCTCGCGCACGATGTTGATGACCGTGTCGTCGGGCACCAACTCGCCCCGCTTCATGAACTCGAGCGCCTGGGTGATGGCCGGTGTGCGCTCGCTGGCGGGCAGTGACTTGGCGGCGCGAAAGACGTCGCCGGTGGACAGATGGCAAGGCCTGAGGCGCTGGCTGATGAGTTCGGCTTGCGTGCCTTTGCCGACACCCGGGGCCCCGAGCAAGACCAGGCGGTACGCACGCTCGGGCGGCACCGCGTCGGTGCTGCACTCGGCGTCTCCGCCCTTGAACCAGGTGGTGCGATCCAACTTCTGCGCTGTCATCTTGGCCGGAAGGATACTGCTGAAAGTCACCGGACGGGAAGCATCGAATTCCGCTTCAGGTTTTTGTTAGCGCCCTTGCGTCGGGGGAGCCGGCGGGGGCGCACCCGGACCTGGGCCAGGGCTGCGCCTGTCCGGGGCGGCAGCGGATGGCCCAGAACCCGACGGCGGGAGGGTAAACTTTGCGAGCTGCGCTTCGTCAATCTGGACCTCGGCCTTCTTTCGGATCTCTGCCATCAGGGTGTTGCGTTTCTGTTGCCGGCGTTCGTAGGTCAGGCGCGACTGAATGTCCCCCTTGGCCTCAGCCAGCGACTTGGAAAAGCCTGGCTGCTTCTGCGTGAGGACGATGATGGTGTAGCCCTGTTCCGTCTGAATGGGATCGGACACGTCATGAACCTGGGCCAGCGCGAAAGCGGCCTCGACCACGGCCTTGGGCAGGCTGGTGGTGTTGCGGTCAATGGTGCCCGTGTCGCCTCCACGCGCGCGCGAAGCTTCGTCCTCGGAGGACTTGGACACCAGAGCCCGGAGAGCCTCGTTGTTCCCTTTGGGCAGGGCCTTGGCTTCCACGGCGACCTTGAGCGCCTTGGTCCGGTCTTTCACGACGATCCGGGTCAGCCGCACCTGGTCGGGCCGCGAAAAGTCGTTGGTATGGGCCTTGTAGTACTGTTCCACGTCGGCGTCGCTGATACTCTGAGTGTTCACCTGCGAATCGACCTCTTTCTGCAGCATGCGGTTCCCCACATCGCGCTTCACGGCCGGGTCGCGGTCGTAACCAAGCCGGCGGGCCTCCTGATAGAGCGCCTCGGACTGGATGAGGCCCTCCAGCAGCTCCTTCTTCTTCTCGGGCTTTGAGTAGTGTTCCATGAGGTACTTGGAGTGGCCGAGAAAGGAGAGCCGCGCTTCTAGGTCGCGGGCGGTAATGACACCGTCGCCTACGCGCGCCAGAACCGGCGTACCATCTCCCGGGGACTGGCTGTGGCAGCCGAAGGTCAGCGTCAGAATAATGGGAAGACAGAAATGGAATGGTCGCATGGGGTGAGCATGATACACGGACAAGGGTGTGTGGTGCAGCCATGACAAGCAGTTCTGCCTGCGCCGGCATATGCTCAGGCCGTGGGCTTGGCACTCCTGATCACCGCTGTCACGCTCGGCGCCGATGCCGGCGCGACGGTCCACCCTGATGCCGGGTTGCCCATCCGGGTCACGGCCCGTGCGTCCCAGGCGAGCCCACCCGACCAGTTCCAGCTTCACCGTTCAGGAGATGGCTACGACCTCGTCCCAGCTGCGGCTCAGGCTGCCCTGCCAGCTTCGGTTGCCGCGAGCGCCGCGCGCGGGACTTCCGGGGACCATTCCGCCAAGCGGCCTGTGCGGCGCAGGCCGCAGACAACAGTCGACCCGCGCTTGGCCGACCTGGCAGCGACGCGCGGAGAGGTCGCGTCCGTGGCCCATCTTCGCGGTGCCGCTCCCATCGAGCCTGCGGGCTCCATGGCCGCGACGGCTGAGCACAGGATCAGGGTTCACGATCCGGACAAGCCGCCTGGGCGGTCGCAAATGGCCCGGCTTGCGCTTGCAGCGCCCGCGACCACGCTGGACCCGGGTATGGTCAAGGAGATCTCCCGGCGCAAGGTCCTGTTCCGCCTGTGCGCGGAGTCAGCCCGGCGGCGGGGCGTCGCAGCCACGCGCGCTGATGTGAAATGGATCTTGGCGGCTGACGGCCGCGTGCACGACGTAGAAGTCGCAGTGGCGCAGGACGCGCAACTGGCGAATTGCATTCGCGTCGTCGCCTCCCGCCCCTTTCCCAAGCGGGTCGAGCAGGACATGGTGGTGGCGATCCCCTTGCTCTTCGTTGGGGCGCGGTAGACTTACCTGAGGGAAACCTTCACCGGCGACACCTTCCAGATGCGCTCGCAATACTCGCGAATCGCTCGGTCGGACGAGAACTTGGCAATTCGGGCGGTGTTGAGGATGGACATACGGGTCCACGCTTGCTTCTTGCGGTATACCTGACCCACGCGTGTCTGACAGTCCAGATACGACTGAAAGTCCGCGCACAGCAGGAAGGCGTCTTTGTCCAGCAGGGAATGTACCAGGGGGGCAAAGAGCGTGGGATTCCCACGGGAGAAATCCCCCGCGGCGATGAGGCCCAGCGCCTCCCGCAACTCGGCATTCTGCTGATAGATCTCCCAGGGCCGATAGCCCTCGGCCAGTCGCTGCTGGACCTCCGCGGCGGTCAAGCCGAAGAGGAAGAAGTTCTCCGCCCCCACTTCCTCTCGGATTTCCACATTGGCCCCGTCCAGCGTGCCAATGGTCAGCGCACCGTTCATGGCGAACTTCATGTTGCCCGTGCCGGAGGCTTCCATACCCGCGGTGGAGATCTGTTCCGACAGGTCAGCCGCCGGATAAATGCGCTGGGCGTTCTTCACGTTGAGATCGGGAAGAAAGACGACGCGCAGCCGATCCTTCGTTTCGCGATCGCCGTTCACAACCTCGGCGACGCCATGAATCAGCCTGATGATCAACTTGGCCGCGCGGTAGCCTGGCGCTGCCTTGCCGCCGAAGATGATGGTGCGCGGAGAAGCGTCACCGCCGCGTTTGAGATGCCGGTAGAGGTCCACCGCGGCCAGTACGTTTAGGTGCTGGCGTTTGTACTCGTGGATGCGCTTGACCTGCACGTCGAACATCGTGTCCGGCAAGAGCTCGATGCCTTGCGCGTGCTGCGCATAGCTCGCTAGGGCTCGCTTGTTGGTCAGCTTGACCTGGCGCCACCGTTCGCAGAACTCCTCGTCGTCACACAGATGCTCAAGGTCGCGCAGATGGTTGAGATCGTCCTGCCATTTGTCGCCGATGACGTCGGTGATAAGCGCCGTCAGCCCGGGGTTGGCGAGCACCAAGAACCGGCGCGGCGTCACCCCATTGGTGACGTTGGTGAACTTCTCGGGCTCCAGCTCGGCAAAGTCGCGCAGCACAGTCTTCTTGAGCAGCTCCGAGTGGAGCTGCGCCACTCCGTTGACCGCGTGGCTGCCCACGCAGGCCAGATTGGCCATGCGCACGCGCCTCTCGCCTCGCTCGTCGATGAGAGACATCCGTTCCACGCGGCCGGGGTCGTTGGGGTAGTGGGCCCGCACGGTGGCGAGAAAGCGCCGGTTGATTTCCAAGATGATTTCCAAATGGCGCGGGAGCAGGCGCCGAAACAACGGCAGCGGCCAGGTTTCCAGCGCCTCAGGGAGAAGGGTGTGGTTGGTATAGCCCATGGTGCGGGTGGTGACGTTCCACGCCGGTTCCCAATCCATGCTGTGCTCGTCCACCAAGAGGCGCATCAGTTCCGCGACCGCCAATGCCGGATGGGTGTCGTTGAGCTGGACCGCATATTTTTCGTGAAAGCCGTCTAGGGTCTTTCCCTTCTGTTCGTAGATGCGCATCATGTCCTGCAGCGAGCAGGACACGAAGAAGTACTCCTGCTGCAGCCGCAGGGTCTTGCCCGCTTCACTCTCGTCGTTGGGATAGAGAATCTTCGTGATGTTCTCGGTGTTGATTTGCTCCTGGCAAGCGCGGGTGTAGTCGCCCACGTTGAAGGCCTGCAAATCGAGCGATGTGCAGGCCTGTGCCTGCCACAGGCGCAGAATGTTGGTCGTGTTGACCCGGCGACCGAGGACGGGCGTGTCGTTGGGGATGCCCTTGATGACCCGGTCAGGGAGCCAGCGCACCCGGAAGCGGCCGGTTACGTCCGTGTACCCCTCGGTACGGCCGCCCATCTTGACCAAGAAGGCGATCTCGGGATGGGAGATCTCCCACGGATAGCCCAAACGCAGCCAGCGGTCGAGCACCTCGACTTGCCAGCCGTCGTGGATCTCCTGGTCGAAGATGCCGAACTCGTAACGGATCCCGTAGCCGATGGCCGGGATCTCGAGCGCAGCCAGCGAATCCAGGTAGCAGGCCGCCAGGCGGCCGAGACCCCCGTTGCCCAGGCCCGGCTCCTCCTCCTGTTCCAGCAGAGTGTCGAGGGAAAGGCCGAGCTCGTCCAGTGCCTGCCGGGTGGCGTCCAGGATGCCCAGGTTGACCAGATTCTTACCCAGTTGGGGGCCGATGAGAAACTCGGCTGACAAATAGGCGACGGTCCGCGAAGCCCTTTCGAAATAGGTGCGGGCGGAGTTGATCCACCGTTGCAACAGACGATCGCGAACGGTGTAGGCCAGGGCCAGGTAGTTGTCATTGGGCAGGGCGACTTCGAGGAACTTGGCCCGGTGGCAGAACAGATTTCGAATGAAGCTCCTGCGGATGGAGTCCACGTCCATGCCGAACGGGACCGCTTTTTCCGTAGGCGTGCGGGGGGTGTGGTGGCCAATGGTGGTCATGATCGGTCTCGACGGTACCACGGAGTCCCGGACAACGCAGCCGCAGGACCCTAGATCTAGATCTCGAAGCCCAGGCCGCGCAGTTCGGTTGCCAGGCGCTCCACCTCGTGCATGACCTGGGCCGGCGCGGGACCGCCGATGATCGTGCGAGCCCCGACGGTCCGGCTGGGGTTCATGCCCTGCAGATAGGCTGGATGCAGCTCGGGGGCGACGCCCGCCAACTCTTCCTCCGGCACCTCGGTCAACGAGACCCCCAGACGTTCGGCGTGGCGAACCAGATGGCCCACAATTTCGTGCGCCCGGCGGAAGGGGACGCCCTCGCGCACCAGATGCTCAGCCAGGTCGGTGGCGCCCAGGGCCGGATCACGCGCCGCCTGCCTCATGCGCTCAAGGTTGAACTCCAGTCCCGTCAGAAGACCGGGCAACACCGCCAGCGACAGGCGTGTGGTCTCGATGGCGTCGTAGAAAGGCTCCTGGCTTTCCTGCAGGTCTTTGTTGTAGGCCAGGGGCAGGCCTTTGGACACGGTCAGTAGGGCCACCACGTCGCCCAGCAAACGGCCCGACTTGCCCCGCAACAGCTCCGCGATGTCCGGGTTCCGCTTCTGCGGCATCAGCGAGCTGCCCGAGCAGTACCCCTCGCCCAGGTGCACAAAGCCGAACTCGCTCGACGACCAGAGCACAAGCTCCTCGCCCAGGCGCGAAAGGTGAACCCCCAGAAGCGCGCAGGCAAAGGCAAGCTCGGAGCAGAAGTCGCGGTCGGAAACCGCATCGAGGCTGTTGCGGGTGGGCGTGCGAAACCCGAGGGCAGACGCGGTCATCTCGCGCTCGATGGGCAGGGAGGTCGCGGCCAGCGCCCCTGAGCCGAGCGGACACTCGGACGCGCGTTGGGCAGCGTCGAGAAAGCGGCCCCGATCGCGCCCGAGCATCTCGGCGTAGGCCAGGAGGTGATGGCCGAGCGTGACCACTTGCGCCCGCTGCAAATGGGTGTAGCCGGGCAGCAGCGTGGTCGCGTGCTCGCGCGCACGTCGGCATAGCACCACCCGGGCGCGGTCGAGGCCGGCCACGATCTCGCTGGCCGCTGCAAGAGCGTAGAGCCGCATGTCGGTCGCAACCTGGTCGTTGCGACTGCGCGCCGTGTGCAGGCGGCGTCCCGGGTCGCCGATCAGCTCAGTGAGCCGGCTTTCGACATTCATGTGAACGTCTTCCAGGGCCGGGTCCAGGGCGCGGCCACCCTCGCCGAATTCCTGCGCCACGCGGTCAAGGCCGGCCACGATCGCCTCGGCGTCTTCCTTCGAGATCAGGCCCACCGCGGCCAGCATGCGGGCGTGGGCCTGGCTGCCGCGCACATCGTCGCGCAAGAGTCGGCGGTCGAACCCCACGCTGGCGTTCAGCGCTGCCGCGGCGGGGTCCATCGTGGCTGAAAACCGCGCTCCGCGGCCGCCAGCCTTGGGGGGGGTTGGATCCGATGCGGGCGGGCGTCCTGGTTCGCTCATAGGCATGAGCCTATCAGCCTGCGGCGCAAGTCTCCACGGTCAGGTCAGAGTCCCGCGCACTCGGACGAGGCAGCTGCGGCGAATGCCAGGCTCTTGAGGTCATCGGCCAAGCGCTGGACGCCCGCCGGAATGGGCTGACACGAATCCATCGCTGGCGAAGGACAGGGACTCCCCACCAGGATGTTGCCCCCACTTGCCCGAGTGATGGACCAGACAGACCCATCCACCGGCCTGCTGTCGATGCCATAGACATGTGAAGTGGTCAGAGCAAAGGCCGCCTGAATGTCGGCGTCGGTCAGATCCTGGGCAATTGTGGAAACGGAAACGACGCCGGATGCGCCGCACGCCGGTAGCGTCGGCGAACACGATCGGACTGTCGGGCCATCCGTGAAGCCCCGAATCTGGGTTCGAGTCACGACTATCCGCGTCCCGCCGTCCAAGAAGTAGCTATCCTGATAGGCAACCATGCCGCCGCTGCTGCCAAAGGTCAGCGCGTAAGGGAGCGAGCAAACCTGCGCGGGAGCATCGGGAGCCGGAACGCAAGCCAGCCCGGTGCAAACCATTCCGGTCGCCATGCACTCGCAGATGTTGCACCCATCGCCCGTGGGTATCGACTGCCCGATGGCAAGCACCATATCCCCACCCCAGATGCAGAATTGGCGAGCGTCGCCGCCGACGTCCCTTGCGTCCGCAACGAGCTGGCTGTCTTTCGCAGTGTCCGGCACCAGCAGGGCATCCTGGGCCGAGTCTGTGGCGGGAGGCAGATCGGGGCTCAGATCCGCCACAACGTCGATTGTGGGTTTCATATCCTTGGCTTGGTCGAGCGGCAGCGTCCCATCGGCCCGAGCATCCGGAAGGGCTGCATCGGGAGCCGGGTTGCTGCCGGCGTCCGTCAGGCATGCCACGAGCGTACAGGCAATCTCGCCATTCGAGCCGCACGTGCAGGTGTTGCAGTCGTCTCGAAAGGAGTCGCCGGGGTTGTAGGTCTTGCCACCGTAGGAACAGGTGGTCACCTGGCCATCCGCTTTCTGGGTCGTCTTCATCCCGCTTCCGCCACAGGCCAACGTACAGGCCACGGCGAATGCGCCCAGCGCAGGCGCCACGTTCGATTTCCTCAACATACCGTCCTCCTCTCAGCAAGAAACGCACCAGCCCCAACCCCGCATTTTGGCTCGACCAAGGCTGCCCGAGTATCAGATTTCTGAGCCATCCGCGCCCTGAGTGTCATCCTGCGCGCCGCGCATGGACCATTTTCTGCCCCTCGCGCAACTGAGAAACTGTTGTCTTCTGCCTCTGGGAAGGAGCACGCTTCACCAATCCCGCAAGGAGTCCGTATGCACAGGTTTCCAGGCCGGGCAATTCTGATCATGGGCGCTGCTGGTTGGTTGATTTCCTGCAGCGGCGCGAATTCCAAGGCTGACGGAAGCGGGCTTGGGACCGGCGGCAAAGGCGATGCCGCCGCGGGTGCCGCAGCGGGTTCTACCAGCTCGGGCGGCCAAAGCAGTGCGGCGGCCACCGGGGGCACCACCAGCCTGGGCAGCGGTGGTGGTTCCAGCACCAGCGCGGGCAACGGGGGCAGTGCGTCGTCTGCCGGCGGGACGACAGGCGCGAGCGCCGGCGGCGGTGGTGCCTCCAGCGTGGGCAGCGGGGGCGGTGCGTCGTCTGCCGGCGGGACAACAAGCGCCAGCGCTGGCGGTGGCGGTGCTTCCACGACCAGCGCCGGCGGCGGGGGTGGTGGGTCTTCTGCTGGCGGGACAGCGGGCGGCAGCAGGGCGGACGGAGGAGGTGGCACAGTGAACGGTGGTGGGGGCACGGCGAGTGGTGGTGGGGGCACGGCCGGGTCCGGGACAGGGACCGCTACGGGAGGAAGCGGTGGAAACACCGGCGGGAGTGGCGGCGTGGGAGATGGGGGTGCCCCCACCACCGGGGGTGGGCTTTCCTTGAGCGTGGGCGGCGGAACCTTGAAGATCGAGGTGTGTGCGGACAACGTGATCCGCGTTGCCTTTGCCAAGAGTGCGACCTTTTTCACCCGCGCCAGCCTGACAACGGCAGCCAAACAGTGTGTCCCGACATCGTCTACCACCACGGTGGCCGGCAATTTGACGAAGATCGCCACCGCGAAACTGACTGTGCAGGTGGATACCACCACGGGCCAGGTGAACTTCCTCGATCCCACCGGGCAAACCATCTTGGCCGAGAATACTGCCGGCGGTCGCACCCTGACCGCTGCGACGGTCAACGGTGAGGCCACCACCAGTGTGCGCCAGGAATGGGCCCCCAACGCCGACGAGTCGCTCTACGGCCTGGGCCAGCACCAGCACGGCCTCATAGACATCAAGAACACCGATCTGGATCTGCACCAGTACAACACCGAGGTCTTCATTCCCTATCTGGTGTCGAGTGACGGCTATGGCATCCTGTGGGACAACACCTCG
>PMIX01000239.1 GCA_003158395.1 Myxococcales bacterium
GTGGAGGAAGTCGATCGACGTTTTCCCGACGAGGAGGCCGCGAAGAAGTTCCTCGTGACCATCACCCGTCCGGAGGCGCGGGAGCTCATCTTCGGCGCTGTGATGGGGGCAGCGATGACCGACACCATCGAGGGCCACGAGTCCAAGATCCTCGACTGGGTCGCAAAGGAGTGGAAGCTCGAGGTCAAGTACGAAGAGCCATCCACGGAATGAACGCGGTGCGATCGTAGCGTCCTTGCCCTGCCCCCGCCGCCGCGGTAACTTCAACGCAGGTATTGGCCTGCTGGACGAACGGGGGAAGTGCACAGCGCAGCGGATCGGACGGTTGGTACAATTGCCTAGGAGGATCTCACCATGGATGGCACGGATATCGTAACTAGGGACAAACTCGTGGCTGATTTGAAGTTGGTGGTGACTGACGCCGAGGAACTGCTCAAGATCACGGCTGGGCAGGCGGGCGACAGGGTCGCGGCGGTACGAGACAAGGTGCAGCGAGGGCTTGAGCAAGCCAAGGTCAAGCTCGTCGCGCTCGAGGACAAGGCCATCGAGCAGACCAAGGCCACGGCACACGCGACCGATGCCTACGTCCACGAGAACCCGTGGAAGGCCGTCGGGATTGCCGCAGGGGCCGGGTTTCTCTTTGGACTGCTGATGGCCCGCCGCTAGAGCCCGCCATGGCAGACGAACCCTTGGCCACGGCGCCGCACCGTGGGCTTCTCGGGTCGGCAAACCATCTGCTCGCCGTGCTGGTTTCCGCAGCCGAGACGCGGGTGGGGATCCTCGCGACCGAGTTGCAGGAGGAGCGGGTCCGCCTGAGCCGGCTGGTCTTGTTCGGCGGAGCGGCCTTGTTCTGCCTTGGCCTGGGGATCGTCTTGCTATCGGTTTTTGTGGTCGTGCTGTATTGGGACTCAGATCGCCTGGCCGTCCTGGGGCTGCTCAGCGGACTCTTCCTGGGCCTCGGTGTGGTCAACGCCATCGTGCTCGCCGTGATCGTGCGCGGCTACAAGCGGCCGCTGCAGGAAACCGTGGAAGTGCTCGCCAAGGATCGGCAGAGCCTGGAGCGGGGCTCGTGAACCTGTCGCTGACCGAGATCCAGCGCCGCCGGGCGGAGCTGGTGGAACGCGCCCGCGTTGAGCGCGTGGTGGTCAGGGCTGTGCTCGACGGCCACAGCAACCTGTTTTGGCTGGCGGACAGAGGGGTGGAGATAGTCAAGTTTCTCGCGGCCAGAAAGGGCCTCTTGTTAGTCGGGGCGCTTGCCTTCGCCGTTGTGCAGCCCCGTCGAGCCTTGCGCTGGGCGGCCAGGGCATGGGGCCTTTTCCGGCTCTTTCGCACGATAAGCCGCGCGTTCGCGTGATGCCCCGGGGGATTCCCCCAGGACTACCAATCAGGCAAGCGCCGCACGCCCGGGTCAGGGCTGCTCTTGTCCAGGCGGTCTCCTGTCTGCGGATGACACAGCCCGGGCGTTGCCACATCGGCCAAGGGGATGCGCACGAAGGGACGCGCGAGCAGGGCGGGGTGCGGAACTTGCAGCCCCGGCTCGTCAATGGTCTCCTCCCCGAAAAGGAGCAGGTCGATGTCGATTACCCGGGCGCCCTTGGCCCCGTCCGCCGGCCGGACTCGGCCGAGGATGCGCTCGATGTCCAGGCACGAGTCCAGCAACTGGCGCGCTTTCAGTGGAGTTTCCAACCGCAGCACCGCGTTCAAGTAGAGCGGCTCGGGGGCGTTCCCCTCGGGAACTGTCTCGTAGATGCTGCTTTGGGCCAGAAGACGGGTGCCAGCCACTCGACCGAGAGCTGCCACCGCAGCGCGTAAGAACGCGCGCCGGTTGTCCAGGTTGGATCCGAGTGCGAGATAGGCCGTCTCCACCGTCCCAGGATACCTCGGCCGCCCCTCGTGGTAAGACCGGCCTTTGATGCTGCAAGCGCTCACTGCTGCTGCTTTGACCGGCCTTGTGACTGGTGTCGGCGCCTTTCCCTTTTTCTTCATCCGGCAGCTCCCGCGACGGGCCTACGACGGGATTCTCGGTTTGGGCGCCGGGCTCATGATGGCCGCCGCGACCCTGGGTCTACTGCACGAGGCCCTGGAGGGCGTGAGCAGTGCTGCCGGCCTCAATTTGGGCCGGCTGGTCCTGGTCGTCATCGGCTTCCTGGCGGGCGTGCTGGTGGCCAACGTGATGGATCGGTTGATCCCGCACAGTCACGCCCGCGGCCATCGGCACCACATTGCCCCGGGTCGTCGCGACGAACACGCGCATGACCAGCGCGTCGAGATTCGCCAGAGCTATGCCATCGTCGGTGCCCTCTCCATCCACCGCATCCCCGAAGGCCTGGCCATCGGCGCCGGATTCGCGTCCGGACATGGCCGCCTGGGCTGGCTGTTGGTGGCTGCGGTAGGCATCCAGAACATCTGCGAGGGCGTGGTGATGGGCGCGCCCCTGCGCCTCTCTGGTGTGTCACCCATGCGCGGCTTGCTCGTGGTCGCCGCGAGCGGCCTTGCCGTCCCGCTGGGCGCCCTCTTGGGCCATGGCCTTTCGTCGTGGACGTTCATCACGCTTCCCTTCACCCTGGCCCTGGCCGGGGGAATCCTCATCTACGTGACTTCCAACGAAATCATTCCGGAATCGCACAGCCACGGCCACGAGGGTGCCGCCTCGGCCGGGCTGGTTCTGGGATTCCTCGTGACCTTGGTGATTGGGGCGGTGTTACGTTGATTGATGGACGATCCGTGGACCATACTTGCGCCGTGAATCGTACAGTCTCACTCGTGACCATCCTGCTGGTGGGCCTGCTGGCATCGGCCTGCAGCAAGAAAATCGGCGACAATTGCCAGACAAACATCGACTGCGCCCAAGATGGCACGCGCATCTGCGATCTATCCCAGCCTGGGGGCTACTGCACAGAGGACGGGTGCGACGATAGCTCCTGCCCTTCGGAGTCTATCTGTGTCCGCTTCTTCGACCAGAAGTTTCCCACCGGAACCTGCAGCAGCCCTCCCGGCACCATTGGCGAATGCCAGGCCGACGAGCTCTGCGTGGTCTGCGGGCCCAACGTCGCTGAGCCCGAACACGCCTGCTGTGTGCCGAGCGCGTCAGAGCGTCGTTATTGCGCGGTCAAGTGCGGCGGCAACGGCGACTGCCGGGGCGGCTACGTCTGCCGCACCTCCGACACCAACGGTAGCCTCGCGCTCTTGGCAGACCCCAACGCCAGCACAACCGCTAAGTTCTGCGCCCCAGTAGAACCTTAGCGCTTGAAGCCGAGCAGGATATCCGTGGTCGCCTGATCAGCCGCCGGGAACGGGTACTTTTCGAACTCCTCTGATGCTGCCCAGCGGAAGTCGGCCACCCGCAGAGGCCGCGGCTCTTGGTCCGGAAGAATGCTGGTCTGGTAAAGCGTGAGGTCGACCGAGTATCCGTCGTATTGGTGAGTTCGTTGCGCCATGCGCAGTCTGACCTCGACCTCTACACCGACCCGCTCGCGCAGCTCGCGTTTGAGCGCGGACTCGTCAGTCTCGCCGGGCTCCACCTTGCCACCCGGAAACTCCCACAGGCCTGGCAGCACCGCCGTCGGTCGCCGTTGTGTGATGAGATAGCGGCCTTCACGCTCGATAACAGCTGCCACTAACCTGATGTGCGGCCCCGAATCCGACGTCATGAGTGAAGGGCGGGACTATAGCATGAAGTGGGGCAGGGCCGCGCTCCCTCGTTCCCGTGGGCAAGAACATCTCACCGGCTGCGGAACTGCCGCGTGCGGAGTAGTGCTGCCTCGATCGTGCGGTCGGGTCCCGAGCAGATGTCCTAGAACGAGATGCCGTTCTTCTGGCAGGCCGAACGCACGAGCTGCTTGTTGCGATCATCGAGCTTCTCGTAGGCGCGCATGGCCGTATCTGGGTCGTGCAGCGAGCACGAGCAGATCGCGATGATCTGGTAAGCGCTGGTAAGGCCTGGTTTGGCTCGCAACGCCTTACGCGCCGAGTCGACGGCCAACACGTACTGCCCGCGCAGCCACGCCTCACGAGCCTGTTGGATCAGTCTATCGGGATCCGCGCTGGGCTCGGTCTGCGCAGGAGGCGGCGCGGCCGGCTTGGGCTGGACGACAGCGGCCATGGGCTGGGGTGCTGCTTGAGCGGGCTTCTTCACCTCCGGCCGCGGCGAGGCTTCCTTTCTGGCAAGCGCCGCGCAGCGACCGATGATCCAGCGTGCCGTCTTGTTGGCGCCATCGACGGCCAACACCAAGTCAGCTTCCTGCTTGGCCTCGTCACAGGCGCCCACTCTCGCCTTGGTCGACGCCGCGTCCGCATGTAGTTTGACGTAGTCAGTACGGGCCGACTGTTCGAGGGCCGACGCGCGTTCCTTGTACACGCTGGTTCCCGGGATCTCGCTAGCCCCGCGCAGGACTGCCTCGAGGTTCGAGTTGTCGGCCGCCTCTTTCAAGGTGGCGAAGCGCTCGGCATTGCGCTTCTCGTCCTCGGCGAGCTTGCGCAATTCCGCTGCTTCGCTCGAATCGGGCGCCACGGCGACCGCTTTGCCGGCGGCGGCAAGAACCTCGTCCCACTTCTCGTTTGCCTGCGCCGACTTCGCAGTGGCCAAGAGCTCCGCCAGCGTCTCCTTGGGCGCTGGCGGCGGGGGAGGTGCCTGCGGAACTGGCGGCGGCTGGACGACGACCGGCGGGGCGGGCGGAGCCAGTGGCCGGCGCGGCCGCGACCGGCCACCCGAGAGCGCAAAGGCGAGAACCAATGCCAGAACCACCACGCCGCCGCCCACGATTCCGTAGATCTTGCCTTTGCCCAGACGGCCGAATCCTGTTTCGAACTCGCCGCCGCCTTCTTCGGTGACAAAGCGCAGTTGCACCTGCCCCAGCTCGATTTCGTCGCCCGGCCTGAGCAGAACGCGATCGTGGTCCACCCCGTTCACCCGCACGCCGTTGGCGCTTTCCAAGTCCACGGCGTAGTACTGGTTGCCTTCGCGGACGATGCGTGCGTGGTGGCGGGATATGGACTTGTGCTCGATGACGATGTCATTCTCCGGCGTGCGTCCGATGACCAACGACGGGCGGTCGAGAATGAACTCGCGCGCCTCCGCAGAACGGCCGACGATGACAAGGCGCGCCGACGGAGAGGCAGAGTCTGCCAGCGAGGCTTCTTTGCCCAGGCTGTGTAGCGGAATTGTGGGTTGCGCTTCGATGGTGTCGCGCACCTCGTTCCCTAGCGGCGCAGCGGCCCCAGCCGGTGCCGCGGACGAGGCTGCAGCCGCGTGCGCCGTCGGAGTAGCGCCCATGGGCGCGCTGGGTCGGTCCTCTTTGATGGCCATCCGGTAGTCGCCAATGAGGAAGACATCCCCGTCCTTGAGCGGCGCCGACGCCGAAAGAACGGCGCCGTTGAGCTTGGTGCCGTTGTAGCTGGAGAGATCCTCCAACAGCAGAGCACCCTGTCGTCGCACCAGCCGGGCGTGGTGCCGCGAGACGTTCTGTTCGCTCAGACGGATCGTGTTGCCGTCCTCGCGGCCGATCGTGATCTCGTCGCGGATCAGCGGGACAACAACGGTCCTACCTTCGTCATCCTCGATGAGGAGTTTCTGCATGGGAGTACGCGTGCCTCGCCCAGGAACGACTCTAGCCGCAGCATCAGGTGGGATCAAGCGCACACTGACAGGGCATGCCCTACAGGCTCCTCAGTTCAGGGTAGGCGGTCATCAAGTCCGTCTCGGTGAGTGAATCTTCGGGATCAGCAGGCGTCCACACCACCTCCAGGCCCAAGAGTGCGTGGGAGGGGACTGCCCCGAGCTCGGCGAGGGCAGCCTCCAGGCTTTCTCTATCGCTTGGCGCCTTTATGCGCGCAAGCGGGACCCGCGTGGCCACCATCACGGTTACCACCAGGTATTCCAACGCCTCGGCTCCCACGGTGGCCGCCGCTTGCGCCCGGCGCACGGAGCCGTCGGCGACCCGGATGCGCTCCACTTCAAAACGCGCCCGCTCGGCCATGGCAGCCGCATTCAGGCTGGTTTCACCGCTGGTCATGCTCATGGGCCCGCTCGCTTCAGCGAGACCGTAGCGGATCGAGTCCTTTTCGCGCAGAAGCTCGAGCGCCGTCTGATGGAGAAGCTCGGCGAGGCCTGCTTCGCTCGATGTGTCGCCTTGGCTGGCGAAGTCGGCCAGCCGACCCTGAATGCGGCGTGCCGAACGGCCAAGGCCGAGCTGGACCTTGTAGACGTACGATTCGCCCAGCCCTTCATCCGCATCATCATCGGACCACGCGCCCGTGCGACGGCGAGCTGCCCGGCCAAGGGCACGCATGACCGCGACTGTGCCGAGGCCCACGATTCCCAAGAGGACGAGGCTCCCCATTAGGCCGAGGCCGCCACCGTAGCCATAGCCACCCAAGCCCCAGCCGAAGCTGGGCAAGAAGAAGAAGCTGGAGCCCCCTCCGCTATACCCGGTGCGCCCCGAACCGTAGCTGCGCGAGAAGCTACCACCACCCGAACGGAAACCACTCCGGCTGCCAAAGCTGGCACCCGATCGGGGGCCAGCCAGGGCCAGGCCAGGCAGCAGAGCCGACAACGTCAAGACGATGGCCAGGCGGCTAATGGTCTTCATGGGCACCCCCCTGGGGATCTAGCCTAGCGGCGGCCGGGTGCGGAGGCAAAGACCATTCGCCAACCGCTTCGGCTGGCGGCAAGGACCAACGCGCGCGCCGATCCCTGGTAGTGGCGAAGCGCAAGCCACGATAGCGGGGAATATCGTCGCAGTTTCATTGGGATAACCCTGATGGCAAGTCTGATTGAAACCCTGATGAGGCTCTGATGGAAACCCGATGGGTGGCTGATACAGGCCTGATAGGAAGCGCGATGTGAAAAACTTGCTGAGCCCCGCCAGGGGTATACGGTCGGCATCAATGGGCTGCGCGATCTCAGCAAGACGGAAGACAGTCAAGCCGCCCGTTGGCTGCGAGGGACATATCACTCGGCGCGAGGCGGCGATCCAGCTCGGCCTGCGCAGCGAATTCAAGATCCGCCAGTTTGAACGCGACGGCCACCTGCACGCCGTTCGGGGCCACATGGGCACAGCCTTCTACCCCGAGGCCGAGGTGGTGGCGTTGAGGGCAGAGTTGGGCGCTCCGTCTCGTCCTGCACCTGGACGCTGGACAGACGCCGATCTCATCACGCTCTTGCGGCAGCCCACGCCATCCGGGCGGCTGCGAACGGCGGTGGATCTTGTGACAGAAGCACGGATCAATATTGCCCGCGCCGAACGGGTCTGCCGCTTCCTGTCCAACAACGACGGGACCCTAGCGGCGCGCGTGACCCGCGCCGCAAGCCTCCTCCACAGGCCCGCAGACGGCCGAGCCGGTGACATCCAGCCGGTCGGTGGGAATCCGCCCGGGGCGCAGGCGGCCCCCGCGTTCCGGCCGAGCGCAGCCGGTGTGGACAACACTGCACCAAGTGAGCGGCGAAGCGCCGCGCGCCTGGCCCACGATGGACTTGTCCGGCGCTTGCGGGACCCCGACCCGCGCGTCCGCGCCGGGGCGTTTGTCAAGCTCAGGGAGAGCCCGCGGCCGTGACCCAGACCACTGACCGCATGGATCAGAGAACCGGAGGCCATACCCATGCCGCGCACACGCGTTGACATCGAGCCCACCCTCCTTTGCGAGGTAAAGCGCATCGGCAGAAGAGAGGGCGTTTCGATCAGCCAGGTCGTCAATGAAGCGCTGGCCATCGCGCTTGCAGAACGGAGGCGTCGGTTGCAGACGCCCCTTCTCACCTGCCTCCCCCGACCGACCCCTGCCGGGTCGCATCGACCGGATAGGGACGAGATCCTGTCGGTGCTGGATTTCTAGCCCATTCCTTTCCTACACCGGAACTACGTCTGAGAGGTCGACCTCGATGGCTTCGGCGGGCAGAGCGCCCCGGTCGAAGCGCAGGGTGTTGTCGCGCGCGCGGTTGAGCGCCACCTGCTCGAAGTAAGCCTGCACTTGGGGAATGGCTTCGGACAGCCGTTCCACGTACTCGCGCGCCAGGAAGAGCACCGCGCTGCGCATGGTGGCGCGCACCGTGGCGGAGGTGGGCTGATCCGTGACCAGCGACATCTCGCCAAAAATGTCGCCCGGCTTGAGGCGCGCGAGTGAGACGGCCTCGGGCGAGTCTGCGTGCGCAACCACCTCGACCTCGCCGGCCAACACGAGAAAGAGACCCTTGCCCCGCTCGCCCTCGCGGATGAGCTCGGTCCCGGCCTCGACCTCGTGGCCCTCAAAGCGACGAAGCAGCTCGCCTTGCTGGGACTTGGTGAACGGCACGAAGAGCGGCGATGTCTGCAGCAGGTTTTTGATCAAGCGCTCGCGCGAAAACCCGTCGAGCACCGAGCGGATGACGGGCAGTTTCGCGATGACCTGGTCCAAAGCCGCCTTGCTCACCCCGATGATGTCGGCGTCCCCAGCCGCGGCCACCGAGGCGCTACGTGGCTGGCCAGTGATGAGCGCCATTTCCCCGAAGAGCGTGTTCTCGAAGAGGCGTGCCACATCCTTCTCCCCGGCCGGTGTGGCGACAAAGACCCGCAGCTCGCCACCGGCCACCAGAAAGAGCGAGTCGCCCGCGTCGCCCTGCCGCACGACCAACTGGCCGTCGGTCAGACGGAGCAGGGTCAGCGAGTGCAGCACGGCCTGCAGCGACTCGGGGCCCAGTTCGGAGAGGAAGGGCAAGGGGTGATATTGCTCCTGATAGCCCACGAAGACCGAGAGATCGAGCGCGGTCTTGCGTGCCTCTTCGACGACATGCGCCAGGGAACCAGCGTGGGCAATATCCCCTATTTCCAGGATAGTCGACGGATCGACCGGTGCCGGCCGCACCGCAAAATGCGCAAGCTGTGGCGAACCGGAGGCGTAGGTTTTGACCAGCAGGGCGTAGATGTCATCCACGGGCAGGCCCCGTTTGCCAAGAGCATGAGCTGCCACGATGGCCGGCAGGGGGTGGCCAGCGCGGATATCGTGAATGGCTACGCACCGGTAAACCTCCGCCGCCGCATCGGTCTGCCCCGCTTCCGCCAGGACGTCCGCAATGGCGAAGCGGGTCTCGTAGTCAAGCGGGAGCGCCGCCAGCATTCTCTGGTAGGCGTGCAGGGCGCGGGGGTGATCGCCGTTTCGACGAAATCGACGCGCCTCGTCCCTGGCCTCGCGTAGGGTAATCTTCATGACTCAAGAGTCGGTCAAGCCGCAGGCGGAGGCAAGGGTCGGCAAGCTTTTTGGCTCTGATTCCGCCAGGCCCTGGTCCATGGCGAGAACGTCAGTCACGTACGACCCCCTGCGGCTATCAACGGGAGGTAGCGGCCCCCCTGTCAATCCGCGGAGAATTAGGTAGTATGCTCTCCGCTGACCGCGAGCAGGTCCGACCGGGCCTGGCTGACAAACCCCAAGAACCCCCTGCCCCCTGACGACAATGGAGAAGGACCTAGAGCGCAGTTTCCTCGAGACTCTTGCGCGGGCCCTGGTTTCACTCCCCTTCGATCTCAAGATCCTGCTCGAAGCGGTGTCCGACCCTGATTTGGACCACGGCGCGCGCGAAGTCGCAGCGGCGGCGGTCGTGTACATCATCGCGCCCCGCGATGGCAACGTCGAGCCGTACATCCGACACAGCGAGGACGTGCTGATTCTTCGCCTGGCCCTGCGCCAGATTCTGAGCGACGGGGGCGAAGGAGCGCCGGCGTTCCAAGACCGCTTCGCCGAAGATCTCAGCCGCCTGGGCGGGGAGCTGGAGCTGCTCGGTCGGGCCTGCGGCAAGGACCTGGTCGCCTGGCTGGACAGCCGCTGGGGCATTCTGCGCAAAGCCGTGTACGCACGCAAGAAGATCCCCCTCTTCGTCGACGACGAAGAAGTCGGCACTCTCCTTTACGACGAGGGATTGAAGTTCGGCACCAACTACCCGATCAGTGAGAAGACCCTGGAGGGACGGCTCAAGCAGGCCCAGCCTATCCTGGACCACCTGCAGAGAAAGTGGGCCCAGGACAAGAAGAAGATCACCCCACACTAGGACAGAAACCTAGATGGCGCGAAGTTCCGAGGTCGTGCCGTTTGGCGCCACACCCGCTGCGGTTTTCGACATCGCGTGCCGCCTGGCCGAGAGCGGAGGTTCCCTTCCCAACGAAGTCACCGAGGCGGCGCGGGCGGTGTCCGGCGAGGTGAGGTCGTTTCCGCCGGACGATGTGCGCAACGCACTGGAGAAGCTCATCACAGCCCCGCACGCCGACGACAGCCTGCAGTGGCTGCACGACGCATGCGTGCTCCAGCAGGTGCTGCCCGAGCTGGACGCCACGGTGAACTTCTCGCAGGAGGCGGGGCGCCGACACAAGGACGTATGGGAACACACCAAGCAGGTCGTCATGCAGTCGCCGGCACAGCCCATCGTGCGCTGGGCCGCCCTTTTGCACGACATTGGCAAGGTGGCCACCCGGGTCATGCTCAGCGACGGCAAGGTGACCTTCCACCGCCACGCCGAGGTGGGCGCCCGCCTGTTCGATACCCTGGCCCGCCGGCTGGGTTTTGCCCGCACCGAGCGCAAACGCATCCGTTTTCTCATCGTCAACCACCTGCGTGCCAATGCCTACGAGTCGGAATGGACCGACGCAGCCGTGCGCCGATTCGACCGCGAGATAGGAGACGCGCTCCCCGATCTCATCGAGCTGTCGCGAGCCGACGTCACCTCGGCACGGCCAGGCCGACGCCAGGAAGCGGCACGGAACATCGAGGCGCTGTTGCAGCGAATCGCGGTCGTGCGCGAGCTCGATGCCCGTGTGCCGCCGCTGCCGCCCGGGGTGGGTAACGCCATCATGGATGCCTTTGGCATTCCGCCATCGCGCCAGGTGGGTGAGTTGCGCAAGCTGTGCGAGGACGCCATCGAACGCGGCGAGTTGCTCGAACGGCAGCCGGTGGAGTACTACGTCGACTTTCTGAGACGCCAGGCGGCTCGCTGAGGTGGAGGCGGTGCCATCGGACGGCGCTCTGAGCGCGCCCCGTACCCTCGCCCCCGAAGCGAGACTGGCCAAGGCCAAAGCGCCTTGGAGAACCCTCCTGCTCAGCAGCTCAGGCAGTAGGCCCGCCATGCCTCACGGTAGGCGGCCTCCAGCCCACGCGCCAAACGCCCTGCATCCATCAGAGGAGAAGCCAGAAGTCTCTCGCGCAACCCTGTGCGCAACTCGCCCAATCTCTCCTGCCATCCTGCCCAGGCTACAGCCATTTCCACGTATTCCGAGCGATCCTCGGCAACGAATCCCTGCAAATCAACCCGGCTCAGCAGGCTGGCACCTACCCTGCCTGCGTGCCAGCTGCCAGATTGTTGAAGCTGCCGAAGGTCATTAGGCCAGCCTTGCGCGCAGGCAGGACGGCTACCGGTATCTCTCTGGCGAAGGAAGGGGCCGAATAGGCGAGAAAGCCCCCTTCAATGCGCAAAAGCTTCTCAGTGTACCAGGCATCAGCCGCTCCAGGCGGATCCGCTATGGCATCGGTGATTCGGTAGTCCATGCTCGCAAGACCAGTGCTGTTGGGATAGCCGAGATAGGTCATCTGCACCGGAGCCACGCGTGCCGCCAGCATGGGCAAGCAATTGTCGGCGGTGTGGCCCGAAAGCTCTATAAGCACGTCAATTTGGTCGTCCTGAATGAGTGCAGCAAGGTCGTTGTCGTTCGTGTGGAAGACTTGACGCCACCGTTGTGCGGCCTGGCGTATTCGCTCGGTCATTGCATCTTCGACGTTGCTCGTCGCATAGCAGGTCACTTCGACCGCGGCTCGAGGTGCAAGTCGAAATAGGCCAAGCCTAGATCGTTGTAGTAGCCGGGGTTGTTGGGGTCCAGAGCGATCGCTCGTGTGAGGGGTCCAATGGCCGTTTCACTCAGGCCGACTTTGGCGTAGCAATAGCCGAGCGCACGTTGGGCCACGGCGGAGTTGGGTTCAATTGCCACGCGGCGCAGGTGCAGCGGCAGCGCTTCGCGAAAGCGCCCAGCCTGTTCGAGAGAGGCCAGCTGTCTTTGCAGCAAGTTGAGGAGATTGCGGCGGATCACGGAATGCTCTGGCGCCAATTCGAAGGCTTTGTTTTGCCTGCGGCGCAGCACGGCCTTCCTGATCATTGGGCTAGCAGACTATTGTTCGGCCGCGGCGTCGGTTCTCTTGAGGCCCTGGCCCGGGCCGCCAAAGGCCCGGGCACACCACCTGTGCCACCGTGTCCGCCACCGCCACCTACACCGCTCTCCGCTGCTCCCAGGTCGTCAAATCCCTCTGGCGCACGAGCGCGGGCCGTGCCAAAAGGAAGGCTGGTCCCGGGTGACGGAACACTTGCGAACCCCGCCAGGCCCGGAAGGGAGCAACGGTAGCTGGTCGACCGGGTGCTCGGGACCTTTTGTGTTGTCTTGGGGGATTTGTGTTGTCTTGGGGGAAGGGAAGGCTGTCGCAGCACGGGCCTGGTTGAGGAGCACGGCGGGGTGGCGACCCATGGTGCTACAATAGTGTCGTCGGCAGACAAGTCGGATCCAATGCCTCGCATGGTCAAGTGCGTAAAGCTCGGGCAGGAACTGCCCGGGGTTGCTTACAAGCCGTTCAACAACGAGCTGGGGCAAAGAATCTACGACCAAGTCTCGCAGCAGGCGTGGATGGAGTGGCTTGAATACTCTAAGCGCATCGTCAACGAGTTCCGCCTCGACCTGACCTCGCCCCTAGGGCAGCGGGTTCTTCTCGAACAGGCCGAACAGTTCTTCTTCGGTGCGGGAGGCCGCAACCCGTCCGAATACGTGGCACCCAAGTCGTGACAGCTCGCCATGCCTGACGACAAGGGGCGCCGCACGATGGGGGCCATTCCCGTCGTTGAGCAGCCCATGCGGCGGTCGACCGGCTCTTTTTTCGCGACCGAAAGCGGCCTGCGGCGTCTTGATCCACCGTACCGCGATCCCCGTGTGGCGGTCAGCGTACCGGTGAACCTTCGCTACGAAAGCATTCTCGATTTTCACGAGCTCCAGTCGGTCAACATCAGCCGTTCCGGGATGTTCTTGGCGTGCGCTGATCCGCGGCCGGTCGGCACCATCGTCGACTTCGAATTGGCTCTGGCCGACGGCCTGTCGTTGCTTCGCGGCAAGGGTGAGGTTGTGCGCGTGACCAGCACGCCCATCGCGGGTATGGGCGTGCGCTTTCGTGAGCTCGACGAGGAAGCCCGTCGATTCCTCGATCGCGTCGCTCAGGTGAACCAAGAGGAAGGACGATCGGCCGCGATTTCGCTCGACTTTGACGGCCCTTCCGCCAGCCTCACGGCTTCAGGCCCGACCAGCACTTTGCGCGGAGCCACCGCGGTGCAACCGGGACTGTCGGTCAACGGGCGCGACCTGCACGTCAAACTCACGCCAGCGACGGCCGGCTACTTCAGCAACAACCCTCTGCTCAACATCCGCTTGGGTGGGTTCGTGGTTCCCTGCGACGAGAACGTGCCCTTGGGCGCAGTCTTCGACGTGGTGATCGAGAGCTTCGAAGGTCACGCGCTGTTCACCGGTAAAGGCAAGGTCGTCGCCAAACAGGAACACCGACTCGGTATTCGCCTGGCTGACGTGGACAAGGCCTTGCTCGCGCGCCTACAAGCCGAAATCGCCCGGTTGACTCCATTCGGCCGGTAAGCCACTTCTCACTGTCGAACGGCGCTCGTGATCGGTAGACTACGTCCGTGACTGCGAAGCCCGCGAACCAAGAGACGCAACGAAACGAGAACATCGAAGCCGCACGTACCCGTCTGGCCGACACGGGACGCAACGATCCGTGCTTCTGCGGCTCCGGCAAGAAGTACAAGAAGTGCCACCTGGCCGACGACGAGGCGGTCACCCTGGCGCCACCCCAGGCGCCTGATCCTGACGAGATGCTCGCCGCAGGCTGGCGGTTTTTTGAACAGCGTAGGCCAGCGGCCGCAGAGAAGGAGTTCCGCGCCGCCCTTGCCCTGAAGCCCGAATGGCCCGACGCACTGGTCGCCATCGGCCTGGCGCGCCTGCGATCGGGTGACCAGGATGCTGCGCGCCAGGAGTTCAGCGAGGTGCTGCGCGTCTCGGAAAAGCTGGCTGGCGAGCTGCGCCAGTCGGGCGCCAAGGACGCGTTCTCCCGCAAGGAGGCGCAGGCGTACCTGCGCGCCAGCCACGCTCTGGGTTGCCTGGCCTTCGACCAGGAACGCTACCAGGATGCTCTAGTCGATCTGGAACGCGTATATGGAGTCGACCAGGGCGCGGTGGGCACCGAGGCCCGTCTCATCGCCGGCGCCGCTCTCCTCAAGCTCAAACGACCGGCGGACGCGGTGCAAGTCCTGGAAATGGCCAGCAAGTCAGAAGCCGGGGCAGGCCGCGCCTTGCTGAGCCTGGGCCTGGCCCAGTTCGCCGCCGGTGATCGACCTGCCGCGCAGGCCGCCATCCTTCGGGCCGTCGAAACCAATTCCCACTTTGGCGTGGCACTTCTGGGCCGCGTCCCCGTCCACGCCGCCAACCTGGCCGCGGCCACGCCTGGTAGCCGCGAGGAGGCGGTGGGCTACGCGCAGACCTTCGGCGATGCGTGGGACAAGGAGGCCAAGAGTTTCTTCAAAGAGGTTCTGGCCGGCCGGTCTGCGGACCCCAGCCCAGCCAGCGGCGCAGCCGGTGCGCCTGCGGAGTAGTGCACGTGTCCCCGAAAGAACCCGCTTCGCCAGTCCTGCAAGAACGGCGCGCCTCGCGCCGAAATCCCATCCAGGTACGGCTGGAGCTTGTGGACATGGTCAGCACTTTCGTAGGCCGCAGTGTGGACGTGAGCCGGGGCGGCCTCTTCGTGGCCTGCCCTGAGACGCGACGGGTGGGTACTCTGCTACGCGTGCGCGTTCTCGGCCCGCGCGGCGAGGCCGTGTTTGCGGTGGGCGTGGTCGTGCGCTGTTTTTCCGACTTGGAAGGCAGCCGCGACGGCACCTTGTCGCCGGGTATGGCCATCGCACTGACCTCGACCAGCGAGGCATGGGATCGCTTTTGGGAGGACGTGAGCACCACCGATGGCGAAGAAGACGAGGCCGGCGACGACGAGGATGAGGCGTGAGTCGTGCTGGGGCTCTGTTCCCGGTTTCGTCCGACAAGGCGAATGTTCTGCGCCTGCGTCTGGCCGCGCTTCACATCCAGGAAGAGGATCTGGACGAAAGCTTCGTCCGCTCCAGCGGCAAGGGCGGGCAGAACGTGAACAAGGTGGCGACCTGCGTGGTGTTAGTACACCGGCCGACCGGAACTTCGGTCAAGTGCCAGCAGGAACGTTCGCAGGGACTCAACCGCTACCTCGCGCGCAAGCTGCTGGCCGACCGGATCGAGGCCGCGCAGCTCGGCCGGCAAAGCCAGCAACAGCAGGAGAGCGAGCGCATCCGGCGGCAGAAGCGGCGGCGCTCGCGCCGGGCCAAGAACCGCATGTTGGCCGACAAGCGCGCCCAGGGCGCGAAGAAGGCCCTGCGGGGCGGGGTCGGCCGCGACGAGTAAGAATACACCACTATCTCTTCGAGTTACCGACGGCCGACGATCCGGGCGTCTGGCTCGCGGCGCCTGCGCCTCCGCTCCTCATTTACCTCAGTAAACTCCGGTGCGGTTCTCGGCGCGGCTTCGCCATACGCTCCGGCTGGTCGGCCGGCACCCGAAGGCGAATCTGATGCAGCAGAGGCAGACGCCGTCCTCAGACAAGCGCACCTAGGTCGGCGGATGCGCCATGCGAACCGCCGCATAGGCTGGCTGGCCAGGGCAATCCGGTGGGTTGAGCTTGCGCAATTCGATGCGTAGGGCAACCCCGCCAAAGTGCGCCGCGAGCGCATCGATTATTTCGCGAGCAAGGGCCTCCAGAAGATGGTGGGTCTTTCCAGTCCCGATTCCCACGATGATTTCGGCCACCTGCCGGTAGTCGATAGTGTCGGTCAAGCGATCGGTGGACTGGGCCGTCTCGAACGGCGCATCGATCTCAACGTCCACTTCGAACCGGCGCAGAGACTGGCGCTCCGCAGGAGTCGCGCCGTGGCGCGCCTCAAAGCTGATCTGAGACAATACAAGGGTTGGCATTCCTCAGGCCGGACCCTTGCCCGCCGCAGTTCCCGCGTTCAAGGCGCCTCGACCTCAGCTTCCTTGCGCATCTTGCGTTTGATGATCTGCCGCTTGACCGGACCCACCATGTCAATCAGCAAGCGACCAGCCAGATGATCGTGTTCGTGCTGCATGGCCCGCGCGAAAAGGCCGCTGCCCACGACGGTAAAGGGCTTGCCCTCGACATCGAACGCCTTGAACTCAGCGGTCATCGCCCGCTTCACCGGCACAAATATCCCCGGAAACGAAAGACACCCCTCGTCCCCGGTCTGCGCCTCCTCGGACAAACGGACAATCTCGGGGTTTATGAAAACCATGGGCGGATCGGTGGCCTGACGGCCTGCCACCTCCGGGTCGACGAGGAAGAGCCGCAGCGGAACGCCGATCTGGATGGCTGATAGTCCGGCGCCCTCGGCCAAGTACATGGTGTCCGTCATATCCGCCACCAAACGCTTCAGATCGTCATCAAAACTGCTGACGTCGTTCGACGTCTCGCGCAGGCGCTGGTCGGGAAAACGCAGGATAGGAAGAATGGACATCTCACTAGAAAGGATGACATTCGACGACGGAGCAAGCAAGACGCGGAAGCGCAGCGGGTATCGCCGAAAGGGCTGGCCTCCGTCGAAACTGCGACCGCGCGTTGACAACCCTGGATCCCATTCGTAGCTTTGCCACCCTGCCCACTTCACTTCCATGAAGCTCGTCCGATATGCCGAAGCCGATCTGCCAACGGTCCACGGACCGTTTCGCCTCTTCGTGTACCATGAGTCGGGGGACAGGAACGGGGCGAGCCCAGCCAACCCGAGTCAGGAGCACATGGCCATCGTGCGCGGCCCTATCCAGGGCAAGGGCCACGTTCTGACCCGCGTGCATTCCGAGTGTTGGACCTCGGAAGTCATGGGGTCGCTCAAATGCGACTGTCGGGAGCAGTTTCACGTGGCGTTGGAGAAGATCGCAGCCGAGGGCTCCGGCGTGCTGGTCTATCTCCGGCAGGAGGGCCGCGGCATCGGGCTGGGCAACAAGATTCGCGCCTATGCCTTGCAGGCAAGTGGCGCCGACACAGTGGAAGCCAACCTAGCGCTGGGTTTCGAAGCCGACGAACGCTCCTACGACATCGCCGGTGCCATTCTGCGGGACTTGGGCGTGCTTTCGGTGCGGCTCATGACCAACAACCCGCTTAAGGTCAAGGGACTGGAGGACGCGGGAGTCACGGTGGTGGATCGCGTCTCACACTGGGTCGGCGAGAACCAGCACAACGCCGGCTACCTGGCGGTCAAGCGCCACAAGATGGGCCACCATTCCGACGCCCGCGGACCGGGTGCATTCGACCCGATTGCTGTGCTTCGGGCCGTTCCCAAATGCGACAAGGGGTAGGGCCCGAAGAGGAGATCGCCATTCCTACCGTCGAAGAGGTTCAAGCGGTTCTGGCCCAAGTCAAAGACCCGGCGCTCGGCCGCAGCCTGCAGGCCGCAGGCATGGTGCGCGAGGTGGGCGTCGACGGCGGCAAGGTTCGCATCAACATCCAGTTGACCACCCCTGCCTGCCCTTCGCGCGACGCGATCGCGGGGTCCATTCGTGAGGCGGTGGGGCGCCTGGCCGGTGTGGCCGGGGTGGAGGTGGTCTTCTCGGCCGAGGTGGCGCGGCGGCTGGGCCCGCAGCGCGAGAGGCTGCCTGGGGTTCGCAACTTCGTCGCGATTGCGGCGGGCAAGGGTGGCGTGGGCAAGTCCACGGTGGCCACCAACCTGGCAGCGGCCCTGCACCAGCAAGGGGCCAGGGTTGGCCTGCTGGATGCCGACGTGTTCGGGCCTTCCATCCCGCAGATGATGGGCAACCCCGAGGTACCGCCAGACGTGGGCGTGGGCCAAAAGATCAAGCCTGCGGTCCACCATGGCATCCAGGTGGTATCGGTGGGCTTCTTCGTCGAGCGGGGCACCCCCATCATCTGGCGCGGGCCCATGGTGCATAAGCTGCTGCAGCAGTTTCTCGACGACGTCGAGTGGGGCGCGTTGGACTATCTGGTGGTCGATCTGCCGCCCGGCACGGGCGACACGCAGCTTTCACTCTCGCAGCTCATCCCCGTGACCGGCGCGGTCATGGTCACAACCCCGCAGGAGGTTTCCATCCTCGACGTCGAGAAGGCGATGGCCATGTGGAAGAAGGTGCAGGTTCCCGTGCTGGGCGTGATCGAGAACATGAGTTACTACCTCTGCCCGTCCTGCGGGCACCGCGACGAGATCTTTTCACGCGGAGGGGGCCGGCGGCTGGCCGAACGCGAAGGCGTGCGCTTTCTGGGCGAGGTGCCGCTTCTGACTGGGGTGCGCGACGGGGGAGATGCGGGCAAGCCCGTCGTGCTGGCCGAGCCGACTTCGCCGGTTGCCCAGCTCTTCACCAGCATTGCCCAGCAGGTGGCCTGTGCCCTGTCGGTGCTCAACCTGCCCGACCCCGGAACCGGCAAGCGCAGCAGCCGGCTCAGCGTCCTTCCGTGACGGCTGCGGTTCGGCCCGTCCGTGCCAGCCGCCCCACTGGACCTGGCGAGGGTGAGAGGGCATTCTTGCGCGAGTGAACGGCCCGGTCAGTTTGCACAAGCCCGTCTGGCTGTCGCTCGGCCTGTGCGCGGCGATCTTTGCCCCGCGCGCGTATCTGGCCGTACACGACCAGGGCATGATCTGGGCCGATGAGATCTTCCAGACCCTGGAACAAGGCCATCGCCTGGCCTTTGGCTATGGCCTTGTGCCGTGGGAATACCAGTTCGGGGCGCGCTCCTGGCTTCTGCCTGGGGTGATGGGCGGTTTCATGAGACTGCTCGCTGCGGTCGGGATCGACCATGGCTTGAGCCTGGTGATCGGCACCAAGTTGCTCTTCGCTTTGGGCGCGGCGGTCACCTTCTATCCCCTGCTGCGCCTGGCGCATGTCATGGGTGGCACGGCGGCCACCCTGCTGCTTGGAATCGGGGCCATCGCATTTCCAGCCAGCCTCCTCTACAGCAGCCGCGCTCTGGCCGAGGTGGCCTGCGCGCCCTTTGTCACCTGGTCGCTGTGGGCTCTGTGGCCATTCGGGCTCGCGTCGGCTGCATTCGCGGGCCGCATCGACCCGAAGAGTGGCGCGACGCATGCGACGCTCCGGCGGGTGGCTGGCGCCGGCTTCCTGCTCGGCTTGGCAACCGTGCTGCGCTACCAAAATGGTCTGCTACTGGCCGCGCTCGTGCTCACCGTGGCGGCCCGGTACAGCCTGCGGGGTGCGCTTGCGCTGGCGGTCGGCGGCCTCGCGGCGTTGCTCCTCGGTGGTCTGCTCGACTGGGTGACCTGGGGCAGGCCTTTCCAGTCGACCGTCATCCAGCTGCGCTTCAACTTGATCTGGAGCGGAGGAGAGCGGTGGGGCGTTTCGCCACCGAGCTTCTTCTTGCAGGCCATGTTGGCTACTAATGGCCTGGCTTTGCTGGTTCTGGTGCTTGGTTTTCTCGCCGGGCTTCCTCGTACTTGGCCTGTGGCTGTGCCGGCCCTGCTGTTTTTCGCGATTCACTCTGCAGTCTCTCACAAGGAGCTGCGGTTTCTCTATCCCGTTCTCCCGCTCTTTCTCATGGGCGCCTCGGTTGGACTGGCCGCGCTCATCGAGCGAACGCCCTGGCTTGGCAGGCGACCCCATGAAACGGCCGCGGTCGTGGCAGGTGCGCTCCTGCTTGCGTTTGGCCTGCATGCGCGCCAGGTGACCTTCGAAGACATTGGCCAGGGGGCCGAGGTGCCAGGCGAGGCTGGTCCCCCGACGCGTAGCGTGTGGCGTTGTCTTGACGAGCAGAACCGGCTTTTGGCCGAGGTCGCGTGGCAAGCCGATCTTTGTGGTCTCATGCTGCCCGATGCGAATGCATACTGGACAGGTGGGTACAGCTACTTGCACCGCCGCGTGCCCATCCTCTGGCCGGAGGACCCCAGCGTCGCTCGCACTCCTTTTTCGAACCCAAGACGAAACATTGAGAACTCCGTCCGGCGCCACATGCCCCTGGTGGCGCCGCAAGATTTCGACGCAGCCAACTACGCCTTGCTGAGCCCGGATCAAGAAATCGGCGACTCTCGCTACCAGCTCGTCGGCCACAGGGGCGGCTATGCGCTCTATCGTCGCGAAGGGATCTGCCAGGCTGCTCGGGCCCAGGTCCGCCGCTATGGACGGCTTCGCCCCATGGGAGTCACCGTCCCATGACCGGGCTGTTTCTCCGCCGCGCAGTCCGTGCGATCTCTGGATGGCGTCCGGGGGTGTACCTGTTCGTAGCGGTGACCTGTTTCTACTTCGCGAGCATGAGTCGCGAGGTGCCCTGGGGTGACGCGCGGCCGATCTACGACGTGGCCGAGTCCATGGTCAATCTCCAGGGAGTCTCGGTGCCCACACGCTGGCCCTCGGACGCGCCGCCGGGCCGCGGTGGCAGGTTCTATGCGGCCCAGCCCTGGGTCCCGTCGCTGGTGCACTTGCCGGGTGTGGCCCTGCACGGCGGGTTCTTGCACCTTCGGCAGGGCCGGGAGCTGGTGCACTTGTCGACGGTTTTCGCATGCCATGTGGCGGGCACCCTGCTGGGTGGGCTGGTGGCGTGGTTGTTCTTCCGCCTCTGCCTGCGCCACGGCGCCTCGCCGCCGCTGGCCGGTTTCGCGGCGATTCTGCTCGCGGCGGGAAGCATCGTCTGGGTCTACGCCCGCTCTCCCTTCAGCGAGATTACTCAGATCGCCTGTTTCACCGGATTCTTTCTCGAGCTTTCGCAGCTCCTGAAACGACTCGATCGGCGCACGGCCCTGGCCACGGGTCTGTGGGCCGGCCTGCTGCTCAACACGAAGTACGTCTACGCTCTGTCGTTCCCGGGCGCGTTGTTGCTGGTCGGGCTGGTGCACCGGAAGGCTCTGCGCTCCCTGGGCGAGGCGCTGGTCAGCGCAGGCTTGGGGTTTCTGCCGGGACTACTCATGGCCTTGCTCTACAACACTCTTCGCTTCGGCTCGGTCATGAACACCGGTTACCCCAAGGTGAGCGATGTGATGGTGGAGAACGTCCTGGTCAGCGTATGGGGTTTTCTGTTTTCGCCGGGCAAGAGCATCTTTCTCTACACGCCACCCCTGGTGCTCGCGGTCCTCGGCCTGCCTCGTTTCTGGCGCAGCCACCGCAGGAGCGTGCTGGCCATGCTCGCCACCATCGCACCGGTCGTCTTGTTCTACTGCCGCTTTCCCTCCTGGCCGGGTGACTGGGCTTGGGGACCGCGCTATGCCGTCTTCGCCGTTCCCGTGCTGCTGCTTCCTGCCATCGGCTTTCTCTCCGCCGCGCGCTGGCCCAAACGCTCCCTGGCGGCCGCGGTGCTAGTGGTCGGCCTCTGCGTGCAACTCCTGGGCAATGCCTTCTACTGGGACCACTTCATTCGCATCGGCCTCGACGTGCGCACCCGCTGGCTCGGTATCCCCAACCGCAGCGCATCCCTGACCGCGGACAAGGGTGGATTCTGCGAAGGCTGTTTCGAGGACACCTATCCCACGGTTTGGCTGGGTCCGTTCTCGCCTATCCTCGGTCATCTCTGGCTCACACGCCATGTGCCGTTCGGCGACGACTGGAAGCGTGCCTCCGAGGATGCGCCCTGGCGTCGCCACACGCGCCTCAACATCGACGCCAAGGCGACCTACGACCGCGCCCGCGTCGACCATTGGCTCTACGACACCAACCAGTACCGAACCAAGGGGTGGATCGTACTCTTGCTTCTCTTGGGCGCAGGAACCGGCGCCGGCGTCCTCTTCATCCGCCGCACGCGAGAGATTGGTCGAACTGGCTCGCGGTGAAGGCCAGCCCGGCGCCACGGAGAAGAGTTTCTCGCGTACGCCGCGGCGCGGGACCGCCACCGGTGACGATGCAATGGACATGAGGATGAAGCAACAGCAATTCCCTGGTCCAAGTGTGCAGCACGGCGGTGATGGCAAGCTGGACATCCTGTCCCAGCCAGTTCGGGTCGGCAGTCAGAATCAGGAGGGCGTCGGCGGCAGATTTGAACAGGAGGGCGATGATTGCGGCCCGGTTATTGCGGGCGTACGAGCCCCGTCTCCCCTTCGGTTGCTAGAAGCGCGCCTGCAACTGCGCGGTGAGGATGTCGTTGGCCACCGCGGGGCCCTGCTCCCAAAGGTATTCGTAGGACAGGGTGAACTTGATGTTGGCCGAGCCGTAGAAGAGCAACGCCAGGCCCAGCCGGCGCAGGCGATCCAGGTCGCGGTTCCCGATGGCTTTGAGCGGCTTGGCTGTGACAGGTTCATAGCAAACCGAATTGACCGTGCTGGAAAGCAGCGGATCGTATTGGTCGAAGCGGAACGCGGCACCCAGGTATGGGCCGATGTTCTGCACGACGGTGATCGTCCAACCCAGGCTGTCGCTGTCCCGGCAGGGATCGGCTTTGACAAGGTCATAGTCCAGGTTCTTCTTGCGCGCCCAGATCAGCTCGCCCTTGAGTGCGAAGCCACCGACCTTGGGCACGTCGAGGTAAACCTGCACGTCTGCGCCCAGGCGGAGCTGCTCGTAGTACAAGTAGCTGGCCGCAATCGCGGGACTGGTCATGGTCTGCTGGGTGCCGTCCGCGCTGACGAAAGTGGTCGTGATTTCGGGAACCGGCAAGACGTTCGTGTCGAGCGTGCGCCCCCACATGCCCGAGATGCCACCCACCAGCCAGCCCAAGTCCGCGCCCAGGCGACCCACCACGGTCTTGAATCCATTGGGATCGTAGCCGTTCTGCACGACGCCCTGGAAGTTCGACGGGTCCTTCTGGCCGAAGCTGGCGCCGTTCACCAGAGCGATCTTCAGAAGAAACATTTGGTAGCGGGCCTGCAGCCGCAGACCACGATCGCGGTCGCCCGGGAAAAGGCTCAAGACCACCTGGGAGCGTTCGGGCAGTTCGCGGTCCGCATCCGACTGCATGATCTCGTATCCGAACGGCACCTTGAACTGGCCGAGGGTCACACGAAGATGAAAGGGCGTCCAAGTGTCGACGAAGGTGGCCTCGGCATCCTTGAGCACCACGCCCTCGTTGCTGTTGCCGTCGATCTGCAAGAAGTACTCGGCATTCTTGCCCTCGTACTTGACCCCGAGATAGCCGTGGCGCACGTAGAAGCGATTCTCGTTCTTGTAGTTGGACCAGCCGTCCGCCGCATCCTGGTGATGCTCATATCGACCCTGGATGAAGCCGCTGAACTTCAACTTCTTGAAACCGTCCACGCTCGACTGTATGGCTTCTACGGTCGTCTCGGTTCCCGCCAGCTTGCTCTCGACCGCGCCCAACCGTTGGTCGAGCGCAGGGCCGGCTGGCGCGGCGGCCTCGGTCGCTGGCGTGGGAGCAGCCGGCGCAGCGACCTCGACCGACGGGACTGCCGCTGGGGGCGCCTCGCTGGACGCGGACGGCTGCCCGCTGCCCGCATCTTGTGCAACGACCGCCGGCGCATCCAGCAGCAACATCGCGAATAGAATCCTTTTGATTTGCCGCTTCGCGGTCGAATTCAATCTCCTTGGCTGCAGGCCAACTGCCCCATCGGACCGGCCCTCTGACAGTTCCCCGGACTTCCTGGCAAGCGGTGCGGCCTCAGACCGCGCCCTGCCCCAGCATTCGATCCGCTTTTCTTGGCCCATGCCGAAGAGTCATCGACAGATGTTGCGCCGACCTCAAGCGTTGCTCGCCTCGAACCAGTCGCGGCTGGTCGGTGCCGTTCAGGTCCGCACGTCTCTGACGCGCGATCAATATCGTGGCCGGTCAATGGGGGCCAACTGTTCTGGCCGCGACGTAGGATTTTCAAACCCGATTCTGCGGTGTCGTGCCCCTGTTGGTGCTGTAGCAATTTGCCAATCAGCACAGGAGGCGACATGCACCGACCCAACCGACTTTCGACGGTAGACCTCGCCGCTGGCCGAATTGGCCGGGCGTCCCTAGCGAGGGTTGCGAAAATGGGCCTGGCCTTGCTCTGCCTGGGGCGAGCCGGCTGCAGTTTGTAGACACCGCAACGCGCCAAAAGGACGACATTATGGAGGCTGCGATGCGAACCAGAACTCGGAAAGCGATGGAAGCTCTCATGCGAGCGGGCGTGGCCCTGCTCCTTGGCGGTGCCATGACTTTGCTCCAAGGCTGCAATTCGACCGGTGGGGGTGAAACCTCGACCGCGGGGGCGTCAGGTTCAGGCGGCGTTACCGGCGGGGCTGGGAGTGTGACCGGTGGCTCGCCTGGAGCCGGCGGCAATATCCCGGCCGGCGGCTCTACGACCGCAGGCGGCCGCACGACGACCGGCACCACGGCCGTGACAGGTGGTACGCCTAGCTCCGGGGGCGCAACCAGCCGCGGCGGCACACCCAGCTCGGGGGGCACACCCAGCTCGGGGGGCGCACCCAGCTCGGGGGGCACACCCAGCTCGGGGGGCGCACCCAGCTCGGGCGGCGCACCCAGCTCGGGCGGCGCACCCAGCTCGGGGGGCACACCCAGCTCGGGGGGCGCACCCAGCTCGGGCGGCGCACCCAGCTCGGGCGGCGTGACCACTACCGGCGGCGTCACGCCGACCGGTGGAACACCGCCCGCATCGGGTCCGCGGATCAAGACCGTCCTCAATGCCGGTTGGAAGTATAACAAGGGTGACGCGACCGGCGCGGAAGCGACCGCCTTCAGCGACACTACCTGGACCAGCATAAANNCTTCTAAGAGAGTTGTTCTGGAATTCGAAGCGGCCTTTCAGGTCGCTGACGTATATGTAAATGGGAAGCTGATGGGAGAACACAAAGGTGGCTTCACCGGGTTCTATTTTGACATAACCAGCGCCGTTACCGCAGGCGACAATGTTATCGCCGTAAAGGTGAACAACTCTTGGAACGCACAAATTGCGCCGCGCGCCGGTGACTGGTTGTTCCTAGGGGGTATCCACAGGGATGTGTTCCTTGTCGTTACCGATCCGCTCCATGTGACGTGGTACGGCACGTTTGTTACCACGCCCCAGGCTTCAGCGTCTCAGGCAACGGTCAACGTCAAGACGGAAATAAAGAATGAAAACGCGGCGGCTGCGAACTGTAAGGTTACAACAACCATCGTCGACGCAAGCAATGCCGTGGTGGCGACCATGGAGAGCACTCAGTCGATCGATGCGGGGGCGGTGTACGAGTTTGACCAAACCAGTACGACCATCGCCAATCCGCATCTATGGGCGCCCGAGACGCCATATATGTATACGGTGAATACAACCGTGTCGAATGGAAGCGCCGTGGTGGACAATTACCAGAGTCCGCTTGGCATAAGGTCGATAGAGTGGACGGCTGAACAGGGTTTCTTCCTCAATGGAGCGCACTATTTGATCGTTGGCATAAATGCGCACGACGATCGTGCCGGCTGGGGCATTGCGCAGACCAATGCGGGCTTTCGCAGGGACGTGAAGCTTATGAAGGACGCCGGCTTCAATTTCATCAGAGAATGCCATGACCCCCATGACGTTTCCTGGGATGACGCGGCGGACCAGTTGGGGATGCTTGAATGGCCGGAGAATGATTTCTGGGGAGTAGGCGGCTATAGTGACAGCCAAGACGGCGGTTGGCGGCAAAGCTCCTATCCTACCGTCGCTGCAGACGAGCAACCGTTCCAAGACAATTTGAAGCAACAATTGACGGAGTTCATTCGCGAAAGAAGAAACCACCCAAGCATCATTGTGTGGAGCATGGGGAATGAAACGTTTGATGTGACAAGCGGAACGCCCATGACCAATTGCAAGGCATTCTACAAGGTTCTGGCGGCTCTCGCCGAGACTCTCGATCCCTCAAGGAAGTCCGCGGTGGGCGGCGCTCAACGAGACGGGTTCGATCAACTGGCCGATGTCGTCGGATACAACGGGGATGGGGCGACCATTGCGACCTATCAAGATCCTGGCAAGCCCAATTTGATAACCGAGTACTACGACCATAATGGCGTTGCGGCTTATCCATGGCGGGCAGGACAAGTCCGATGGGTCGGCTATGGCTACGGCTCGTTCCTGACTGACAACGGTGGGTTGGGCGGGGTGGTTGACTACTACAGACTTCCCGGTCCGGAATGGTATCAATACCGACAGGAGCATCTGGGAACTGCCTACACCTTGCCGACCGCCGGGACAGCGTCGAAGATCGTTTTGACCGCGGATAATCTCACCATTGGCAACGACGGCACCGATGATACCGAGCTTACTGCTCAAATAGTTTCCGCGGCCGGGACGGCAATCGATAGCACTGCCCCGATAACGCTGACCGTCACGTCAGGCGCCGGACTGTTCCCCACTGGTTCCTCAATGACATTTGACAATTCCAAGTGTCCGGACACAAGGTGCATCCGATACGGCATGGCAAAGATGACCATGAGGGCCTACACGGCGGGACCGATTACGGTGACCGCTGCCTCTCCGGGACTAACGAGTGCGAGCGTAACCATTAACTGTGTTGAAAGGAGCGGCCTACCGCCGGGCTATGGGGGCTAGTTGACAGATTGGGCGTACAGGGGCAAGTCTCGACGAGAGGAAGCAGGGGGAAATTCCGGTAGGTTTCTGCCTGCATCGAGCAAGAAGGCCTCGACGCTAGCTTGTGGTGAAGATCGTGAAGCCCAGTCGTTCGGCCAGTGCCCGCGGGGTCACCCCCTCGAAGTTCGCCAGATCGTCTCGGGCGCCGCTCTTGCACAGCAATCGGACGAGGTCGAAACGCCCACCCGCCGAAAAGACTGCGCGCCACAGGACCGAGCGGCCCTCGTCGTCGCGTGCGTTCGGGTCACCCCCCTTGGCCAGCAGAATGCGCGCGATGTCAGGCAAGTACTCCTGGGCTGCGAAGTGCAAGGGGGTCCAACCGTGTTCATCAGCGGCATTCACGTCCGCCCTGGCTTCCAGGAGAAGCCCGATCAGGCCCACGCTGTTGGCCAGCACCGCCTGATGCAAGGGCGCGCGGCGCTCGTCATCGCGCGCGTTCGGGTCGGCCCCTGCGGCCAGCAACTCACGTACGCGCACCAGATCGCACAGGAAAGCCGCTTCAACCATCTGCCGGTTCGCCTCAAGTTTTGCAGATGCCATGCGAGGTCGCTTTCGCTAGAGTCGTTGCAGGAACCTCGCCATGACCGTCTTCACGCCCACGCTGGCAAAGCGGACGGTTACCTTGAAATCGTCGCCCACAGACTGCCAGGCGCGCACCTCGCCCACCCCAAACTTCGCGTGTCTCAGCTTGGCTCCCACGCGCAGGCCTAGCTCGCCCTCCTCCCCGCGCGCCATGCCTTGGTCGTAGTGTCGGGTGATCGCACCTGGCGGGGCTGAGGGGGCTGCCGGGCCCCGCGCGCGCGCCGCCGGCTCGCCCCGGCTCCAGCGACCCTGCCAGGGGCCAGCTCCATCGGTCTTCTCGTCGTGATAGGCCGGCCGCGGCGCGATCACATGCTGGATGACCTCGGCGGGCAGATCGCCCAGAAAGCGACTGGGCACGCCGCCCAGTTGCTGGCCTGACAGCCGGCGCCAGCGTACGCGGCAGAGGTGAAGACGCTTCATGGCGCGGGTGAGCGCGACGTAGCAGAGGCGGCGCTCTTCCTCGGCGGCCGCATCGTCGTCGATGCTGCGCTGGTGGGGAAAGACGCCTTCCTCCAAGCCGACCACCAGCACCTCGGGAAACTCCAAGCCCTTGGCCGTATGCACGGTCATCAGCGCGACCGCGCCCTTCTCGGGATCGTAGCTGTCCACGTCGGACGCCAAAGTGATGCGTTCTAGGAAGCCAGCCAGGGTAGGCTCTTCGGCCTCGCGCTCGTACTCGCGCATCTGCGCCACCAGCTCCATCAGGTTCTCCAGGCGGCCCTCGGCCTCGACGGTGTTCTCCGCCGCGAGCTGATCGCGATAGCCTGAGTCTTCCAGGACTTTTTCCGCCAGGGCCGCAGGCGGCAGCGAATCCCTCGCCCCACGCAACGACTTCAGCAGTTCGCCAAAGGCGGCCACCTTGTGGCGCGGTCCTTGGCCCAAGACATCGGATTCGCGCGCGGCGATTTCCAGTGCCGCGTGCAGTCCGACCCCCCGGTCGCGCGCCAGGGCCGAGAGGCGATCCACGGTGCTGTTGCCGATTCCGCGTGCAGGCACATTGATGATGCGGGCCAGACCCACGGCATCGTCAGGATTCTGCAAGACGCGCAGGTACGCGACCAGATCCTTGATTTCGGCCCGGTCATAGAAGCGCGTGCCGCCCACCACCACATAGGGCAGGTGGTGGGTGCGCAGGGCTTCTTCCAGCACCCGCGACTGCCCGTTGGTTCGATAGAAGACGGCAAAATCCCGCGGCGCTGCTCCTTGGGCCAGTCCGGCCTGCACCGTGGTGGCGACGTACTCGGCTTCCTCGCGTTCCGTGTCGCCCTCGAAAACCACGACCGGATCCCCGGCGCTAGCGTCGGTGAAGAGCCGCTTGGGCCGCCGCTCGCGGTTGGGCGCGATCACGGCATTGGCCGCGCGCAGGATGTTTCCGGTCGAGCGGTAGTTCTGCTCCAGCTTGATAACCCCGGCCCCGGGATGGTCACGTTCAAAGTCGAGGATGTTGCGGATGTCGGCCCCCCGCCAGCCGTAGATGGACTGATCCTCGTCACCCACCACCGTGATGCTGCGTGTTCGCCGTGAGAGGAAACGCACCAGGCGGTACTGCACGCTGTTGGTATCCTGGAACTCGTCGACCAAGACATGATCGAACCGCTCGGCTAGTGCGGAAGCCACCGGGCTGTCGGCGCTGCCCAGACGCAAGGCCCAGAGAAGAAGACCGCCAAAGTCCACCGCGTTGGCTGCGGTCAGTCGCTCTTCGTAGGTGCAGTAGGCCTTGGCCACGACTTCGTCCAGGGGCCCGGACACCGTGAAGCTGGCCGACGTAGTCCCCTGGTTTTGCGCGCGATCGATGATGGCCACCACCTGCCGCACGGGGAACATCTTGTCAGAGATGTTCAGGTCGTGGAGCACGCGCGCCATCAGGCGGCGCTGATCATCCGCGTCGTAGATCACGAAATCCTTGCGAATGCCCACTGCCTCCCCGTACAGGCGCAGAAGTCGGGCGGACAGGCCATGGAACGTGCCCAGCCACATGCCCGGCAGGTTGCTCCCCGCCTGCCCGAGCAGACGCGCCACGCGTTCTTTCATCTCGCGCGCAGCCTTGTTGGTGAAGGTCACGGCCAGCACGCGGCGCGGGTCAATTCCTTCGGCCAGAAAGCGCGCCAGCCGCGATGTGATCACGCGGGTCTTGCCCGAACCCGCGCCGGCGATCACCAGCAGCGGCTGCGACGGATAGGTCACCGCCTCGGCCTGGGATGGATTGAGCCCACGGGTCAGGGCTTCCCCTAGGCGGTGTGAAAGCGAAGGGCTGCGTGGAGGTTCAGACATCTCGGGGGTTTCCACGACGTCGTTATACAGAATTGCGGGCGAGGGAACAGGGCAACCTTGCGTTCGCAGGGCGCCAATTCATGCGGGAAACCCGCCGCTGTGCGGAAGATTCCGTCGTTCGACCTTCTCCTTCTCCGGATGACCCGTGAACCCCGACTGACGGGTCATCGATGCCGGCCTCAGCCCACCGCTGGCGGGCTCGCACGTCGTTGCACCTCGCCTTTCATTTCGCTGTCTGCCCGGCCGCGTTGCCGGTCTTCTGCACCACTGTGGGTGCACCCCGGTCCAGCACTACCACGGTCTGCACCGACTGGATCTCATTGGTCTCGCGGGCGAAGACTTGCACCAGGTTACTGCCCGGCCAGAGCGGCACATCGGTCTCGAAAGCCAGATGCGTCTTGTTTCCCTTGTTGGGCAGGTAGAAGACCTTCTTGGGTGGCAGCTTGGAGTCGCGATTCCACACACGGATATACACGTCCTTGACTCCGCTGTCGTCTGAGGCCGTCGCCTTGAGGTGCACCGTGTTCCCTGGCACCAACGTGGGCGCGGTGACCGTCAGGATGGGCGGGGTCACGTGCCACGCGGGGNNAATCCACCGATGCGGCCGGTGCTCCTCCACACGGTTCCCTTCGGGGCGTGACCCACGACCAGCGCGTTGTCGGTGGGTGCTTCGCGCAAGGGTGCCTCCGGACGCGTGATGGTGACGGGCTGGTCCTCGGCCGCAGGGACGGCTCCGGCCGGCGCCAGCTTGACCTTGATCTTGTCGGTCACCGATTCGCCGAGCACGGTGTCGGCCACCACCAGTTCAAGCTGGTATTCGTTCCCGCGAAAGTCGGACCCGACCTCGTAGACGAAGGTGAACGTCCGGCTGGCTCCCGGTGCCAGCTCCTTGGTGTCGAAGCGACCAGCGCTGATCAGGATCCCTTCCTGTCCAGAACCGTTGCGCAGGATGGCCTCGGTTCGCAGAGCCGCGCCCTGCCCGATGTTCTTCACCTTCACCAACGTGCGCACGCGCTCGCCCCTCTGCACTTGGCCGTCGCGATTCCCGGCCACGTCGTCGATGGTCTGATAGCTGTACGCGAAGAGCGGGTGGGCCTTGCCCTCGATGTGGAGAGTCATCTCAGGGCTGTTCGCGCTAAGCGTTCCCTGTCCGGACATCTCGGCCCGGATCACATCGGTGCGGGTGAGGCTGCTCTTGGAAGCCTTCACGGTCAGCTCGTAGGTCTTGCTGCTACCTGGCGCGATCTTGCCAAAAACCATCTCATTCTCGTCGAAGAGCGGGTTGTCGCTCTTCAGCACCGCGCGCACCCGGTAGACTGTGCTGGTCCCCACGTTCTTTGCCGTGCCTCGGATCCTGATGGCGTTGCCCGCCTTCACCTGGGCCTCGCCGGTGGCCGCTGCCAGACTCACCTGAATCTCGCCCGGCCCTTGGTTGCCTGGGCCGGTACTCCAGTCCACTCCTAGTTTTTCCAGCGCGGCCGAGAGGCGCTTGTCCTCTTCGGCGCGAACCTTGTCGAAGAAGGCCTTGCTTGAATTCACCAGGTCCAGCCGCCGTGACGCGCGCGCCTGGGCGAGCAAGTCGCGGGCCAGCGTGATGGGAAAATCGATGCGATCCTCCTCGGGCTCTGCACTGTCGCTGTCGTCTTCGTCGGGCGAGTTGGTGTCGATCTCCTCCAGCTCCACCTTGCGTCGCAATTCAGCGGCTGACGGCAGATAGAGGTACGAGACGACCTCCTCGGGCTTCGTGCCCCTGCGCACGCTCGGGCTCACCAGGTGCCACTCATAGTCCGATTCCTGTCGCCGTCGCGTAGAACTTTGCAGGTTGATCCACGCCTCATCGTTCTTCTTTTCGACTCGCATACGCACAAGCTCCACATCGGGCGTGACGCCCACGCCCTGGATGGAGGTATCCCCTGGGGTCAGGTACTGCGCGGTCGTCAGCTTGAGCCCCAGCTTGTCGTCCTCCGGCTTGTTGCCGAAAGGCACGGGCGACGGGATGTCGAACAGCATTTGCACCGAGCCTTTGCCGAAGGTGGTCTCCCCGATGACAACCCCGCGGTCCAGGTTCTTGATGGCGCCGGCGACGATTTCGGAGGCGCTGGCCGAGTTCTGGCTGACCAGAACCGCCAACGGGGCCTTGTTGTCGCCGTTGCGGGTGGCGTGCTCGTCCTTGCGCTGCGCCCCGCCCACGCCGACCATGGACACGATGACGCCCGACTCGATGAACGCATCGGCCACCTTTTGGGCCTGGTCGTAGAGCCCGCCGGGATTGCCCCGCAGGTCCATGATGATGCCCTTGACCTTCTCCCGCTCAAAAAAAGCCAGTGCCTTGGCCAGGTCGCTCTCGGTGTTGGCCGAGAAACTGATCACGCGGAAGTAACCGATCTTGGCAGCCGGCTGCCCGGGGCTCGCGGGCACGGTCAGCACGCGTGGTGGCGGGTCAATGGCGGGCGGATGGATAAAGTCGCGGATGATGGTGACCTTCTTCATCGCTGGCGCATTGGTCCGGTCGATGTAGACGTCCACCGGGGCGCCCGGATCGCCGCGTAGCCGGTCCACCGCCTCTTGCAGCGTCATGTTGATAGTGGACTCGTTGTTGATGCGAACGATGTGGTCTTTGGCCTTGAGCCCGGCGCGCATGGCCGGGGTGTCAGGCATGGGCTTCTTGACCAGGATGCGCCCCTTGCGATCCATTTCGATGACAATGCCCAGGCCCCCGAACTTGCCCTGGGTGGTCGTGCGCATGTCCTTGTAGCTGTCCACGTCGAGCAGGACCGAGTGCGGATCCAATGTGTAGAGCATGCCGTTGGTGGCGGTCATCTCGATCTCGACTAGGTGGCGGGCCGCATCCTTGGCCGCCACAGGCTGTAGCCGCGGTTGGATGAAACGAAAGATGTCCTGCAACGTGCTGCGCAGAGTCCACGGCGAGTCCACCCGCTCGACAGGAAACGTCTTCTGCTCACCATTGACCCGCACGGTGACCTGCCGGGGGTCCTGCTCAGGGAATCGGTCGACCAGGATTTCCGGCACGTCCCGCTGCAAGAAATCCAGCGCACCCACCAGCATGCGCCTGGGATCGAGCCGCGTCTTGTCGAAGTACTGATTGTTCACGTAGTAGAGCGCCTTGGTGAAGATCTGGGCCTGCGCGAGCTCGTAGGTCGACGCCCCCGCGCGGACCGCGGCGGACAGGGAGGCGTTGCTGACCAGTCTTAGGTCATCGCCGCGGTGTTCGATGGTGAGAAACAGGGAGAGGGTGCAGGCCCCCAGAAAGACAAATACCTTGCGTAGACGTCGCATGAATGACTCCGGTTGTGTCGGAGAAGACGAACTTGGATCGTCGAGGAGATCCATCTTACCGCCGAATCATAGCAAGACAGAACCGCGCCGTCGTGCGAGGATTCGCGAGGTGTCCCGTCCGTTGTGGCGCGCGGGCAGGACGCATGCGATGGAGAGGCTGTTGACCGAATCTCAATCTGGCACGCTCTATGTTGTGGCTTCGCCCATCGGCAACGCCCAGGATCTGTCGCCCCGGGCGCTGGAAACCCTGCGTACGGCCGATCTGGTACTGGCCGAAGATACCCGCTCGGCGCGCAAGCTGCTCGATGGGCACGGGATCGACCGTCGCACCCAGTCGTGTTTTGATGCCAACGAGGCGGCGCGTGCGGCGCAGGCAGCGGCCTTGCTGCGCTCGGGCGCGAGAATTGCGCTGCTCTCCGAGGCGGGAACTCCAACTGTATCTGATCCGGGCTACCGGGTCGTACGCGCGGCGATTGCGGCGGGCGCTCGGGTGGTGCCCGTGCCGGGGCCGTCGGCGGTGCTGGCTGCACTGGTGGGCTCCGGCCTGCCAACCGATCGCTTCCTCTTCGTGGGGTTTCCCCCGCGCAAGACCGGCGCCCGCCAGGGTCTGTTGGCTCAGCTTCGTTCACTTCCCGCCACCCTGGTCTTCTTCGAATCGCCCCATCGAATCGCGGCCACACTGGCCGACTTGGCCGCTGTTCTGGGCAAGGATCGGCCTGCCTGTCTGGCACGCGAGCTGACCAAGACGCACGAAGAGTTTCTGCGCGGCACGCTGGACGAGTTGGCGTCCCGGTACGTGAGCGAGCGACCTCTCGGTGAAGTGACCTTGGTGGTGGGCGGCGCCTCTGCGCAAGCACTGGACGGCGACGGGCCGTGCGATGAGGAGGTACGTGGGCGGGCGCGGGCTCTCTTGGCTTCGGGCCTGTCGGCGCGTGACGCTGCCGACGCCCTGGCCAGCGAAACCGGCCGGCCAAGGCGCGAGACCTACCGCCTGGTGCTGGACCTGCGTGCGCGTGAGTAGTGGGGTGCGTGGGCGGTAGCGTGAGCGACGAGCGCACAGCGGCCTGCGTGGGCTATGTTGGCAAAGGCCATGACTTCAATCGTCTGGTCCCGGACCCTTGGACTGACCTGCGGGGGCCGTTTCTAGTTTCTACTCGCGATCCCGCAGACCCAGCTCCTTCATCTTGGTCTGCAGGCTCTTCCTCGAGATCTGCAGCTTGCGCGCGGCCTGCGTCACGTTGCCTCCGGTCTCGTCCAGGGCGCGCTGGATCAGCTCGCGCTCGACGCGCTCGGTTTCGACGCGAACCGCCTCCTTGAGGGAGCCCACCTCCTCACCCACAGGTGGCGCGGCGGAAGGCGCCGGGCTCGCCACCGGAGGCACAGGCGCCGCTATCGCCGCAAGCTCGGGTTGCGACGACGAAAGGGGCACCCCTGCACGCTCGGCGGGCAAGTCCTCGAGCCGAATCTGCGGCCCTTCACAGAAGAGGATGGTTCGCTCGATAACATTCTCCAGCTCGCGAATGTTGCCGGGCCAGTTGTGTGCCACCAGCCGTTCCACCGCCGCGGGCTCAACACCCGTGATCTGTTTCTTCAGCCGGTCATTGAAGCGCGCAATGAAGTGGTCCACCAGCAAGGGGATGTCCTGACGCCGCTCGCGCAAAGCGGGCAGGTGGATGGGCACGACGTTAAGCCGGTAGTAGAGGTCATCGCGGAAGCTGCCGCTGGCGATCTCGGCCGCGAGATCCCGATTCGTGGCGGTCAGCAGGCGCACATCGACCTTGATGGTCTTGATCCCGCCCACGCGTTCGAACTCCGACTCCTGCAGGACACGCAACAACTTGACCTGCATCTCCACCGGAATCTCGCCGATCTCGTCGAGAAACAGCGTGCCGCCGTGGGCCAGCTCAAAACGGCCCGGCTTGGAGCCCACCGCGCCGGTGAACGCGCCCTTCTCGTAGCCGAAGAGTTCGGACTCCATCAGGGTTTTGGGAATGGCCGCGCAGTTGATCTTGATAAACGGCCCCGCACGCCGCGAAGAATTGTCGTGCAGGGCTCGCGCCACCAGCTCCTTTCCTGTACCCGACTCGCCCGTGATGAGAACCGTCGAAGGCGTGTCGGCCACCTTCTCGACGACCGCGTAGATCTGGCGAATCGCGGGCGATTCGCCCACCAGACGGAACCGCCCGTGGGTGGCCGTGTCCTCCGGCCGGGCATCGCGACCCGCGAGCATGTGTGTGCGCATCGCCTTGGCGACAATCTGGTGGATCTGCTCCTGGTCGAAAGGTTTTTCGAGGTAGTCGAAGGCGCCCAGCTTGACCGCCTCAACCGCGTTTTCTACTGACCCATGGGCGGTGATCATGACCACCGGCACATCGGGGTAGTCGACCGAAAGCTTGCGCAGGAGGCCCATGCCGTCGAGAACCGGCATCTTGAGGTCGGTGATGACCATGTTGATACCGCGGCCCATGTTGGCTAGCGCTTCGTTCCCGTTGGCCACTGTCACGACATCGTAGCCATCGCGCCGCAGGATCGCCTCAAGCACGCGGCGCATGTTGAGTTCGTCGTCTGCGATGAGAACGCGCTTGGCTTCAGTCTCGGTTCCGGCCACGGCCTGACGTTAGCTCATTTCAGCCCGGAGGGCACCGCTGGCGGTGGCGCAAGCGACGGCCTCGGCGGAATGACCGCAGGTGGCAACAGCGGGATCGGGCCAGAGCCGGGCAAGGGCGGCGGGCCCTTCTTCGATTCCGCGTAGGAGGCATAGGCATCGGCTTCCACTGGCAGAAGGACCGTGAACGTCGAGCCGGCGCCCGGCTGCGAACGCATCTCGATGGTCCCGCCGTGGTTCTCGATGATGCGCTGGCTTATGGGCAGGCCCAGCCCCGTGCCCCGTTCCTTGGTGGTGAAGAAAGGTATGAAGAGGTTGCGCTGATCACCCGGCGGGATGCCCACGCCGGTGTCACGGAAACGGATCTCCAAGAATGCCGCCGCGGCGCTACGGCGCGTGGATCGGCGCAAGCTGGTCGACACGTGCAGTTTTCCGCCCTGAGGCATGGCTTCAAGCGCGTTAAGCGTCAGATTGAGAAACACCTGCCGCAATTGCTGAGCATCGGCCCTCACTGGGGGCGGTCCTTCGATGAAGCTGGTGGAGATCTCCACGTTTGCGCTGCGTTCCTTGTCGATGAGGTGCAGCGTCTTGCGAACCACATCGTTGATGTCGAGCGGATTCTGGTCGCCGCGATAGGGCCGGGCGTAGTCGAGGAACTGCGACACGATCTTGTTCAGCCGATCGACTTCCTCGACGATGATGCCGAGGAATTCACGTGTGCCGCCGGCCTCGGCCGGCTGTGACCCGGTTGGTTGTAGAAACTGGGCCGCGCCTTTGATCGATCCCAGCGGATTGCGGATCTCGTGGGCGAGGCCAGCCGCCATCTGGCCCAGCGCCGCCAAGCGATCGCGCTCCTTCATGCGCTCGTACACCTGCGAGTTCTGCAAGGTGACCCCGATGGACGCGGCTACCCCGCGAAAGAGCTCGATCTCCTCCGAGGAATAGGCCTCGCGCAGGCGCTCATCGCGCAGAATCAGCATGCCCAGGAGCTGCTCCTCGCCAATCACGGCGAGCACGACCGAACCGTTGAGCAGCTCCAGGGCGCGCATCATGAGCAGGAGGCTCTCGCGCTCCTCGCTCTGCGTGTTGCGCAGGGCTGCCAGCTCTCGCTCAAGGCCCTCGATGGACACCACGCCCGCCCGGCGCAGCCGCTCCAGAAAGGCGCGATAGGCGACCGCGTCCAGGCGCGCCTCGGGCCGCGGTCCGACATGCCCGGCCAGCTCATAGGCCGAACCGTCGGGGTCGACGGTGTAGAGCGAGGCGTGGGTGATCCGCCGCGAAGCCTCCAGGGCCGAAAGCACACGGGGCACCAGATCCCGCACGTCGATNNTTCTCCTGAAACATCCAACGATTCACCACGCGCTCCAGGCGTGTGCGCAGAGGCTCGAACACGATGATGATCGCGGTCGACGCCACCAGGGCATTGAGAAAGAACACACCCAACTCGTCCAGCTCGACCCACTTCACCAAGAGGAGGCCGTAGATGACGGTGGCGATCATCACCAGGGTGGCCAGCACCACCATCCGTCCGAGCAGCTCGTTGAGGTCAAGCAAGCGGTAGCGGGCCAGCGTTTGGGAGAGGAAATACAGGTAGATGGTGATGAAAATGTTCCCGAACGACGGCGCGCCGGGAATCAGATCGAGCAACGCCGCCGTCACCGTCGCCACCCCGCCGACGAGGAGGTAGAGGAGCCGAATCTTTTCGACCCGCGATGGCGTACCCCGGTAACGGCGGTAGAGGTAGTAGACGGACAGGTAAAGGCCGCCGAAGACGTAGGCGACCAAAGCCGCGTGAAACCACAGGGCAGTGTGAATAGGCGCGGCGAGGAAACGACTCAGCAGCAGCGCCAGGTAGAGCAATCCCGCACCAACCACCGTGGTGCGCGAGAGGGGTGGCGGCCCGGCCTCGTCGCCCAAAAAGGCCTGGAAGAACCGTTGCGCGGTCGCGGGAAGCGACACCGTGGCAGCCATCACGGCCCACTTGAGCAGCGAATCAGACTCGGCCGCGCCGGTGGAAAAGAAGGACAGGAGCTTCTCGAGCGCGATGTTGAAGGCGAAGGTGGCAAACAGAACGTGAACCGCCCGCCGCGGCTCACGCAGAAGGACGGCGCCACCAATCGCCAAGCTGACGATGGCGGCTACCAGCGCAGACAGGGTCTGGGTGTTCAAGACCCCGGCATTCTACAGCCTTTGCGTCCCGGCCCCGCTCTGTTAGCATTACGGCCCATGAGCGCGGCCAGCAATTCGTGGCCGCTCCGGCGGTCGGGACGCCCAGTCAACGCTTCGCATCTGCGCGGCGCACAGGGAAGGACTGGCCGCTCCTTGCCGCATAGTCGCGTGGGGAGCCTGCCGGCTTTGCCGGCGGCGGCGCACCATCGCGGGAGGGNNCGAGGCCGAGCGAAGCGAGGGGGGTGGGGGTGGGCGTGTGGAGCCGAAGGGCGAGGCGAACCCTTTCAGGGTTCCCATGTAGGGGTGCGCATCACCAGAACGGGCAGGTCGTGATCAATTCGTCCGTCCTGGTCCTCAACCGGAGCTTCCAGCCCATCCACGTCACGAATGTGAGGCGGGCTTTCACGCTCCTCTACCTGGGGGCAGCGCAGGCCATCGACCGGCAGTTTCGGATGTTCGACTTCCACAGCTGGTCGCAGCTCTCGACCGAGACGGGCGATGACGTCATTCACACCGTCGATCGCGCCATTCGCGTGCCCCGCGTGATAATGCTGCAGCTGTACGATCGCATCCCCCGAGCCAAGGTTCGGTTTTCGCGCCACAACATCTACACGCGGGATGCCAACACCTGCCAGTACTGCGGCCGTCAGCTCGCCCGCTCAGACTTGAATCTGGACCATATCAAGCCCCGATCCCAGGGCGGTCACACCACTTGGGAGAACGTTGTCTGCTGCTGCGTGGATTGCAACCTGGCCAAGGGCGCGCGGACTCCGGAGCAGGCAAAGATGCGTCTTCTCCGCGCGCCGGCCCGGCCCCGCTGGACCCCAACTTTCCGCACCGCCGGAGATGGCGTGCGCTACCGCGAATGGCTGCCCTTCCTCGACCTCGCCAACGCCTCATACTGGAATGTCGAGCTGGAAGAGTAGTCTGCTTGAGGGACTGCGTGTCCTCGTGACTCGGCCGGTGAGCGGCAAGGACGACAGATGGGCAGCGGCTCTGTCGGCGGCGGGCGCCGCCGTCGTTCGCTATCCGACGATCGAGGTGCTGCCGCCGCCCTCCTGGGAGCCGCTCGACCAAGCGCTCCGACAGGTCGGGAGCTACGACTGGATTATCTTCACCAGCCAGCCCGCGGTGCAGTTCACCGCTTCACGCATGCAGGGCGGCCGCTTCCCAGGCGGGCAGCCTCACCCGCGCATCGCCGCGGTGGGTGCAGAGACCGCGCGGGCGCTTGAGAAAGCCGGCGCCCATGTGGATCTCGTGCCCTCCGACCAGCGACAGGAGGGCGTGATGGACGCCTTGCGCGATCTTGAGGTCGGCACGCGTCTGCTCTTCCCTCATGCGCTTGCCGGCCGCGATATGCTGATAGATGCCTTGCGCGGCCGAGGCTGCCAGGTTGATGTGGTCGCCGCCTACCAAACCGCCCCACGCGATCCCATGCCCCCCTTGCCAGCCTTTGACGTCGCGACCTTTGCCAGCCCATCGGCGCTGGTCGCCTTCGTGGAGAAACACGGTACCTGCGCCCTTGCGAGCAAGACAATCGCGGTTATCGGGCCTACCACGGCGGCAGAAGCAGTCCGTCATGGCCTCTCGCCGGTGATTGCCGCGGAGCCCAATATCGATGCGCTGATCTCGGCTATCGCCAGTGAATGCTCACCCAAAGGAGGTCGCTAGCATGTCGTATCCAGAAAACCGCTCCCGGCGATTGCGTCGCACCGAAGCCCTGCGTCGAATGGTTCGCGAGACGACGCTGTCCGTTGACAACCTGGTCTTTCCTCTTTTCGTCTGCCCAGGCAAGGGGGTACGCCGCGAGATTGCGTCTTTGCCTGGACAATTCCACTTCTCTGTCGACCAGCTTCCCCGTGAGGCTGAGTCCGTCGCCAACCTCGGCATCCCCGCGGTCATCCTGTTTGGGCTTCCGGAGCGAAAAGACCAGGTGGGGAGCGAGGCCTGGAACCCGGAGGGCATTGTCCAGCGCGCCGTTCGCGCCATCAAAAAGGCGGTGCCTGATCTCGTAGTGGCCGCTGACTGCTGCTTTTGCGAATACACGGCTCACGGCCACTGCGGCGTCATCCTGGAGAAGAGGGGGAACCAGAGCGTGGTGGACAACGATGCCACCCTGGAAAACCTGGGCAGAGCAGCCCTTGCCCAAGCACAGGCGGGCGCGGACATCGTCGCTCCCTCCGGAATGATGGACGGGATGATCGGTTTTCTGCGCGAAACGCTAGACGAGGCCGAGCACCAAGACGTCATCCTGCTTTCCTACGCGGCCAAGTATGCGTCGGCTTTCTACGGCCCTTTCCGCGAGGCTGTTGCTTCCGCGCCGTCGTTCGGCGACCGCCGTGGCTACCAGATGGACGTGGCGAATGTCCGTGAGGCGATACGTGAGGTGGCCCTCGACGTGGAAGAGGGTGCGGACATCGTCATGGTCAAGCCCGCACTTCCTTGCCTTGACGTCATCAGCGAGGTCCGGCGTGAATTCGACGTGCCGGTCGCCGCCTACAACGTGTCGGGCGAGTATGCGATGCTCAAGCTCGCCGGCCAAAAAGGCCTCCTTGACTACGACCGATCCATGGTGGAGACTCTTATGTCCATACGGAGGGCGGGTGCCGATTTTGTCGTGACCTATCACGCCAAAGAGGCAGCGCACCTCCTCACGGGTAAGAGATAGCGGGCTGTCGGCGCCGACCAGGCGCGTCTGGGCTTTTTTTGTTTGACTTTTGCCCGCGGATACATAATCTTCCCATCCCCTCCGAGGGCAGCCGGTGGTCGGCTTCCAGCGGGAGGGCCGTTCGGTCTTTGAAAGCTGAATAGCAAACTGAGAAGGAATGCCGATTCCCTTGGCTTCCTTGAACGCGTGAGTGCGGGCGGGCTTAGCCCGACGGCACTCATCGCGGGAGATTGAAAGGACCCTCTCAGGGTCCTTTCATGAGAAGACAAGTGGATTCGGCCCCGAAACTTTGAGTGATACGAGAATGCAACGCGGGGATCACAAGATCCCCGAAGGATCGAATCAGTTACAGCACACGGTCGAAAGGCCTTGTGAGAAAGTTTAACTGGAGAGTTTGATCCTGGCTCAGAGCGAACGTTAGCGGCGGGCCTAACACATGCAAGTCGAACGAGAATGAGGGGGCAACTCCTCTAGTAAAGTGGCGGACGGGTGCGTAACACGTGGGTAATCTACCTTCCGGTGTGGGACAACAGACCTAACGGACTGCTAATACCGCATACGTCGGCGAGAACTCCGGTTCTTGTCGAGAAAGATGGCCTCTCCTTGGAAGC
>PMIX01000186.1 GCA_003158395.1 Myxococcales bacterium
GTCGTCGACGCCTGTTGCGTGCAGGTTCCGCTGGGCTGGCAGTTTGTCAGCAGGTTCGCCATATCGTTCAAACAGGTCAGATTCGCGCAGGCGCCGGTCAGCGACATCGACCCCCCGCCCGAGCCACCCCCGCCCGAGCCACCCCCGCCGGTGCCGCCCGCAGCGGTGCCACCCGTCCCGCCGTTGCCGCTGCTGCCGCCGCAGGCCGCGGTCAAGATGATCCCAATCCCTAGACACATTGCAAGTGCTCGCATTAGGGCTCCTTCCATTCTCGCTGGGTAATCGTGGGTCGTGTAAGTGTGCGCAAACGTACTCTTCTTGTCAATTGACGATCAGGGACTCGACGACCACGGACGAGGACCGATGCCCTCGGTCCTTCCTCAAAGTCCCTTCATGTAGTCGACCAAATCCTCTGGCAACGGGCTTTCGATTGTGACGGGCTCGCGCGTGCGCGAATGCGGGAAACATAGACGGGCTGCGTGCAGGGCATGGCGGGGCAGGCCATCGAAGGCAGCTAGCAGATGGGGTGTCAGCCCGGAGTCGCAGTAGTCCATGAAGGCCTGCTCACTTGCGCCATAGAGCTTGTCACCCACAATTGGATGACCGATGGAGGCCAGGTGAACACGGATTTGGTGCTGTCGTCCGGTTTCGGGCGAGGCCTCCACTAGCGCGTGCTCGGCAAAGGTGCGTACCACCCGAAAACGCGTCACCGCGCGCAACCCGTCGGACACAACGCCCATCATGATGCGGGTCTTTGTGTCGAGCAGCCGAATCGGCCGATCGATCACGCCCCCAGGGTCCTTGGGCACACCGTGCACCAGGGCCAGGTAGCTCTTTTTCACCAGCCGCTGTGCGAACGCGCGTTTCAGAAACGAGGCAGCCACGCGCCCACGGGCCACCAGCAGAACGCCCGACGTCTCGCGATCCAAGCGGTGGCAGATCTGCAGCGCCTCGCTGGGAAAACGCTCGCGCAGAAGCGCGACCAGGGTGTTTTTCCAGAACTTGGCCGTGGTGTGCATGGGCAGCCCGGCCGGCTTGTCGAGCGCGAGGAAGGTATCGTCCTCGGCCAGAATGTCGAAGTGGCGGGGCACTTCGGGCTCCACCGGGGCGGGACGGTCGACGATGATGGTCTCGCCCGCCCGCACGCCCAGCGCGGGTCGCGGCCGCCGTCCGTCGGCCAGGCGGACTTGTTGTTCAATGATGGTCTGGATCTTCGCGCGCGATAGGCGAGAAATGCGCTGTTTGAGGAAGTGGTCAAGGCGCCAGCCGGCGCACTCAAGCGGAACGCGCAGCCGCAACGGGATGGTCTCCCGACGCGCTTCGCAGCCGATTACAAGGGGCAGGGCAACCTCGACCGTGGACGCTCAATCCTCATCGATAACGCCCTTCCAGCGCCAGTTGCCGCGCTCGCGCTCCTCGGGCTTGGGCCGGGTTGAGCGTTTCTTTTCTGGGCGATCGCGCCGTCCTTCGGGCTTGCTATCGACGCGGTCGTGGCCTGCCGAACCAGGGGCAGGCGGGCGCGGCGGGCCGAAGTTCCGTTGTGACCCCGGCGAAGGACCCGCGGGTCCTGAGAAGCGCGGGGGTGCGCCACCCGGGCCCGGGGGACCACCCTGGGGTCGTGGGCTACCAAAACGCGGGGGACCGGCGGGGCCGCCAGGCCGCGGCGCGCCCGGCGCGGGCCTGGCCTGGGCTTCCTCGACAATCAATGCGCGGCCTTGCACCAGGCGGCCGCTGAGTTTCTCGATAGACTGCTTGGCACCGTCCTCGGTTGCGGTTTCAACAAAAGCGAAACCGCGTGGGCGCCCGGTTTCGCGCTCGCAGGCCACACGGACACTGCGGACCTCAATACCCTCGCTGGTGAAGGTCTGCTTCAGCTCCAGCTCGGTGACGTTGTAGGAGAGGTTGCCTACGAAAAGGCGCGTTCCCATGAACTGCGTTCCCCGAAATCTCCGTCCTACTGTGCGGCTGGGCGTTCGCCGTTTACACGGTCGCGCAGCTCCTTCCCCACCTTGAAAGTTGGCGTCCGACGGGCCGCAATCTGGATGGTCTCCCCGGTGCGGGGATTGCGCCCACTGCGCGCCGCCGAATCACGAACAGCGAAGGCGCCGAATCCCCGGAAGTCTATCTTCTCTCCCTTGGACAGGCCTTCGGCCACGGCATCCAACAGGCAATCAATCGTCGCTTCAACCTGAGGCCGGGGCAGATTCTGCCGCTGGGCCACGAGGTCCACCAGATCGGACTTTTTCATCGGTCGTTTGTTCTCCTTGTGTGCGTTGAATAAATCTCGGGACGCGAAAAGCCCCGCACAGGCCGTCGGGAGCTACATTCTCTAAGATATGGCGTCATATCGCTCACGGTCAAGTGCCGCCGCGTCTCCGGGGCCCAAGGCGCGTCCCGGCAGCCCTGTGCGTCGCACAAGGGCCCGCGACTCGAACGGCTCCTTTTTTGCTTACGCGGCCAGTAGTTGGCAATGGCAAGATATCACCCATCAGAAGCAGCGCGGGTTCCGAGCGCCGGTCGTCAATTCTGTGTGCCCGCGCGAGCGTTCTCCACGTACGCGCGCGCCGCGGGCAGGTCTGGGTCGGTCGCCGGAGCCTTGGCGACGAAAATCTCCCACGCCTTGGCCGTACGGGACGCGTAGGTCTGATCAAAGTGCGACAGGATCTCGTAGCCGATGCCCAGATTTTTGAAAATGCTAGGGTGAAGGTCAAGCGGCGGGAGGCCGGGCTGGGCGAGGATGCCGAGTGTGGGCGAGCCGCCCGCCCGGCGCACGACCTCTTCGAGCAGATTCACCGCCCGGTGCGCAGGCGCCTCCGCGTTGCCCATGTCGTGGCTGTACAAGAGAGCGAGGTGGGCCCGTGCGGCCTGGGTGTTGAGCGCCAGCTCCCCCAGCATCTGCTCCCATGAGCCTGCGGGAAAGAGCAGTGCGGGCACGGGATCGTAGTTGGCCATAGCCTGGCGGTCGCGTTCGGCCCATTGCTGAAAGGAGGGAAAGCGTTCGGCAGGGACCAAGGGTTGGGTAAGACCCATCGTGGCCAGCTTGTATCCGTCCTTCCAGCTTTCGTCCCAGGTTCCCAGTCGGTCCAGCACCACCAAAGGGCGGCTGCGATTGGAATCCATGAGCTGCTTGATGGTGAAGCCGCCTGGCAGGTACACGCCGGCCGGGATGGCGAGATCAGGGTGGCGGCGAAGCACGCGGTCGCAGTACCAGCGGAAGCCCAACAACTGCTCGTCGAGATGGATCACGTCGGGTCGAAGTCTTTCAACTTCATGGAAGTAGAAGACCGCACCCGTCAGGTGATCGCCCATGGTGACCACGATGGCGTCCTGTGGCAGCGAGGCAAATGTGGCGGAGACAAACTCCCGAAACACGGTGTTGCGGCGCTGACTGGCGCTGGCGTTGACTACCCCGCCGGCCAGGAAGACTAGGCCGGCGCCGATCAGGGACAGCCGCGACACCCGAGCAGCGGAGGCTGCTCGAGCCTCCAGCCGACGGAAAAGCCAAGCCCAGCCGATTCCAGCCGTCAACGCGATGAGAAGGTCCGATTGGATGAAGAAGCGAGACAGCACGTTCCGGTAGAGTGGCTTGGCGGTGGACATGTTGGACATGGCGCAAAAGACAAAGGCGTAGCCGAGCAGGAGAACGAGCAGGAAGCGGGCCTGGGCGCGGTCGGGTCGCTTGCGCGGAGCCAAGGCATACGCGGCCACCGCCAAGAGCGGCCCCAANNGCCTTGCCGAGGCCAAGGGTCCCATAGTCGCGGCGCAGGAAGTGCCCGACGAGGCCGTCAAGCGTGCTCTCGTCGCCCCACGAGACCGCGGCCGCCGATCGCGACGCGAAGACGAGGTAGGCGTAGGGCAGAAGACCAAGAGCGCCGCCGAGAGCGGCCAGCACCACCCCGGAAGGGCGCAGCTCGCGTCGCGCAACCCAGAGCGAGCGCAGAAGGACTGGCGCCCCAATGAACACGAAGGTGTGGTGGTTACCCATGGCCAGGCCGCAGGCGAAAGCCAGGACGAAGACCGGGCGTCGCGCCGGCGCGCGTTCGATGCGCAGCCACAGGTACAGGGCAAGCGCCCCGAACATGGCGTTTAGCCCGAAAACCTCGGCCGTGGCGGCGTGGTGCCAAACCAGCGGGTTGGTGCCAAAGAGCCCCGCGGCCAGCAAGCCCGCTGCGGCCATTCCGGTCCATAGCTGCACGGTCGCGCAGAGCAGGCCGGCGGCTGCCGCCGTGGACACCGCGGAGAGCAGGTTCACGCGCCACGCGATGGAAGGGCCGAAGGGTAGGGCCGCGAACAGCCGGGCCAGCAAGGCGAAGATGGGATAGCCCGGCGGATGGGGTACGCCGCCGGTCAGCGCGGCAGCCGTCAGCTCGCCGCTGTCACCGCCCACGACGGTGGGCGCCAGGGTAACAACGTAGAGAGCTAGCAGGGCGACGAAGGCGCCGAGTGGCGCGAGCCGAGCTAGAGCCTGGTTTGCATCCGTCTGGGGACCATCGACGCGGTCGCTTCTGGGCGGGCCAGTCGGTCGCGCGACTCGGGCGCGGGCCGCGAGTAGTCCGTTCTTTGCTTTTCGCCCCATGAATTGAGCGAGATAATGCCATGAAGTCGGTATCCACCCGCGGCCACGAGGGTGCGATTCTTGCACAACACCAGGAAACGCTCCCGGCAACGCCGAAAGGGGGAGCCGGTGAGCCGGCGGACGGTCCCACAGCCTTCTGACAACGCAGAGCGCCCACGGCAAGAGAGGTGCCATTTCCCGAGGGGATGGCCGCGAGATTGAGGTCCCGCCGGTGCGAAATGGTCCATGGACACGGCGCCTTCGTGTTGTAGGATCACAACCGAAAGGTGGTGCGGCGGGTGCAAATCGATTCCGGAGGAAAACGGTCCATGAGTCACGAGACCAGAAGTCGCCGCGTGGTCATCGCGGAGGACAACGATGATATGCGCGCGGCGCTTCGTGAGTTGATCGAAAGCCTTGGCGCAGAGGTCGCGGAGGCGGCGAGTGGCGGAGATCTGATCATGCTCCTGACGGACGAGAAGCCAGTGGATCTGCTCATCACGGATGTGCGCATGCCGTGGATGACGGGCTTTCAGGTTTCGCTGGCCGCACGCAACGCGGGCTTGACCATGCCCATCATCGTGGTCACCGCGTTCGGTGATGAGCACTTGCGCGCGCAAGTGGAGCGTCTGGGCTCCGCCAGTCTGCTTTCCAAGCCCTTCCGTCCTGAGGAGCTGTTGTCGCTCGCGCGGTCGCTCTTGCCATCCTGACTGCGACCGCGATCCGCTCGCGCAGTATGAAACTGGCTCGAAAGCTAATCCTGGCCACACTGGCGGGAATCGCCTTGGTCTTGGCCGCCAGCGCCTACTTCCGCATCACGCGGGAATTGGAGTTGTTCGAGCGTGACATGATCATGGACCACGCAGTGTTGGCTCGAACGCTGGCCGGGGCAATGGCTCGCGTTTGGGAGGAAAAGGGGCGCGACGAGGCCCTGAGCCTGCTTGCCAACGTGAGCACGCCCGATGGACGGTTTCGCGTCCGCTGGGTTGACGGCGAGGTGCCAGTGACACCTGCTCTTTCGCGAGAGCGCCACTACACCGACGTCCCCATCCAGGTGCGCGGCCAGGCCGTGGGCTTCGTTGAGCTGTCCGAGTCACGCGGATACGAGCAGGCGTATGTTCGCGACACCCTTGTTCGGACCGCGTGGGCGACCCTGGCAGCCATCTTCGTGGCTACCCTGCTGGCCGCGGTGCTGGGCGTGACCATGGTCGGGCGGCCGCTGGCGAAACTGGCGCAGAAGGCCCGGAGCATCGGCGCCGGGGATCTTTCGGGAACGCTGAACCTCAGACAGCGCGATGAGATTGGCGAGCTGGCCCGTGAGATCGATGCCATGTGTGGTCGCCTGGTGCAGGCGCGTTCGTCGCTGGCCGGCGAAACCGAGGCGCGCCTGCGAGCCATGGAGCAACTCCGCCACGCAGACCGCCTGGCCACCGTGGGCAAGCTGGCTTCGGGCATTGCCCACGAGGTAGGAACACCGCTTGGCGTGGCCCTGGTGCGAGCCAACATGATCTCCTCGGGCCGGATCGGCGGTGAGGAGGCCCGCGAAGGGGCTCGCATCATTGGCGAGCAGGTGGAGCGGATCGCGCGCATCATCCGACAACTTCTCGACTTTGCGCGCGGGCAGTTGGTGCGGCCACCTGGCGAAGGCGCGCGCCGCGAGCCGGTGGACGTTGCCGGCCTGGTTGAGAAGACGTTGTCGCTGGTGCGGCCACTGGCCGACAAGCGGCAGCTCACTATTGACCTCCACGCAGCGCCTGGGCTGCCCAAGCCACGGCTGGACGAGGGTCAAATCCAGCAGGTGTTGCTCAACCTCTTGGTCAACAGCATCTACGCCAGTGATCACCCAGGCAAGGTGATGGTGGATGTCTCACTCGTGAACACGACCGCGCCTGCGGACCTGGGCGGGGCCAAGGGCGAATACCTATGCCTGTCGGTGGCGGACCAAGGCGTGGGCATCCCGGCCGAAGTTCTGCCGCGGATCTTCGAACCCTTCTTCACGACCAAGGGCGTGGGCGAGGGCGCGGGACTGGGCCTCTCAGTGGCCTACGGAATTGTGCGCGAGCACGGCGGCTGGATCGACGTGCAGAGTGCTGCGCGCGAGGGCAGCCGCTTCTCGATCTATCTTCCGCTGCACGAGGCAGCGTAGTGCGAGCAGGTTCGCCACCGACGTGCGAACGACACAGGGTGGGGCGATCGCCGCCTTCTCTGCGGTGAACCCGCTAGCAAAAGGCAAACAATTCCCCTATGCTGGCGATGTTTCGTCGGGGCGTAGGCGTCCGGGAAGTGTGTCCCTTCGATCTCGACCGGAGGTTGTCTTGATGAACAAGTCCCCGCAACGATGGCTTCGTCGTGGCGCGCTCACCCTGGGCGCTCTGATCCTGCTGATGGGCGGGCAGCGAGCCGCTGCCGAATCCAGCGATGCTCTCCCACGCAAAGACGAACCGCCGGAGTTCCGCTTCGATTTCGGCGTCTTTGGCGGGGGTCACTTCTTCGACTCCAATCACTCGCTGGGCCGGGGCCCGGACAGTCCGGCGGGGCTTTCGCCCAAGTCGAGTGGGGTTTTCGGTGGGCGGCTGGGCCTGCACTTCAACAGATGGATCGGGCTGGAAGCGGAGGTCGACGCTACGCCCACCAGGACGCGCTTCAGTGACCCCGACCCCCATACGTCGATGTGGGTCTTCGGGTACCGCGGCAGTGTGATCGTGAATCTCACGGACAACTACCAGTTCCAGCCCTTCATCCTGGCCGGCTACGGTGGGCTCACCTCGCTGGTCAGCGACGCGACTGTCGTGCCCGGTTCGACCTGGGGATTCATGCACGCCGGGCTCGGGTTCAAGGTCGGCTTCACCCC
>PMIX01000281.1 GCA_003158395.1 Myxococcales bacterium
CGCGGGAAGGCATGGAAACCCTTCCAGGGTTTCCATATCCGTGCTCGCGCTCGGGCTCCTGGCGGCCTGCGAAGGAGTCAGCTCCAAAACGATCGAGCAGTGGAAGGGGACTCAGAAGGGGCCGCCAAAGATCGAGGATGTCCTACGCAACTCTAGCGCAGCGCCCCGGCTGCGCGCCGAGGCAGCGGCCGCCCTTGTCGACTTGGGCACGCCCGAGAAGGTGGACGAGGCGATGGCGGCTCTGCCGGCCAACCAGCGCTGGGAGATCGTCAAGTCGCTCGTTCCCCTCTACGTCAGGACCTTGGAGAGTGCGCCTGTGCCCAAGGCCCGCGATGCCCGCGATGGGCTGTTCAGTGTCCGTCCCTACGCGCAGCCTGACGACCAAAAGCAGATCGACGCCGCGATTTTGACGTCGCTGGAGAAGGACCTGAGGGAAGGCCGTTTTGCGGGGGGCCGGCATTCGATCGATAAGATGTTGACCGCTGTCGGTACGCCGGCGGGACCCATGCTGGTCAGGCTGCTCCAGGAACCCAGGGCGCCCTACAAGGGGCTGGCCGATCTCTTGGCCAGGGTGGGTGACGAGTCGGCGCGCGAAAAGGGTGGCACGGCCCTAGTACGCCGGGCGGTGGCCGAAAACGAAATCCCCAACGACATGTGGATTGCCCTGGGCACCTTGGGCGGACAAAGCGTGACGGACTTTCTGACCCAGAAGCTCCTGAAGGGCCCGCCGGCAGAGGCGGCGTTGGCTGCCAAAGCGCTACAACAGTCGCGCTACCCCGGTGTGCTCCCGCTGGCGCTCAAGATTGCTGCCGACCCGAAGGCCAACAACTTGGTGCGAGATGAGATCTTCGGCGTGGTAGAAAAGATCGGCGGCCCGGCGGCACAGAAAGGCCTCGTGGAAATCATAGCCAATGACAGAAAGGATCTGGTGCGCTATCGGGCGTATGAGGCCGCTTTGGAGGCGGGCAAGGTCGAGGCCATACTTCCCGCGCTGCAGGCCTTCTCGGACAAGCTCAGTTTCAAAAAGGAAGATGTGGTCGATTTTCTGGTCAAGGACATCACTAGGCTCGGTATGTCGGCCAAACCCGTGGTACTGAGCGCCCTGTCGTCACCGTCAGCCCTGGCGCGCATCACGGCCGTCTGGGCGCTGGAATCCCCTCTGGCCAACCCCAAGCAGTCGCTCGGCGCAGCGAGCGATGCCGTCGCGCTGTTGAAGCTGGCGGACGACAAGGCCAGCCTCAAGGGTTTCCCAGCCGGCGTGACCGTCGGCCTTGAGGCCAAGCGCGTGGCGGTGGTGTTGCAGAAAAGGGGTCGCTAGCAGCGAGACGAGGTAAGAAGCAGTCATGGCCAATGATCCCACCAGGAAGACTCTCCGGCACTTCTACTGCCGCGATTTACTCTGGCAGAGCTTCGAGCGCATGTCTGAGGCGCTGGACCGGGGCGTCGACGAGCTGGTGAACGAGGCGATGCGGGCCCTTGCCCAGCAGCAGGGTTTTCTGCCATCGGACTTCGTCGCATCGCCGGGCAGTGGGCTCTCGCAGCCCGAGCGAGTGTTGCCGCGTCCTGACGAGCGCACGGGGAGCGTGCCGTCGCGGCCTGATGTGCAGGTCGAGACTGGGAAGTCCCCGACCGGCCTTCGCCGGGCCGTGCCCCCACCGCTGCCCCCGGCCTACGCCACGGCCGAGCAGTCCGCGAGCCATCAGCCCCTTCCGCCTGCCGCCGCCACTCTCTCGGTCCCGGCGCCCAGTGGAGGCGGAGTCGCGCCACCCTTGTATCTAGTCTTCGGGAACCAGAGATACGTCATCGACAAGGATCAGTTCATCATCGGTCGTGGAACCAAGTCGTCTGACCTGCCCATACGTGACGGCAACATTTCGCGCAAACATGCGGTGGTGATTCGGCGTAACGGCGAGTACTACATCAAGGACCTGGGCTCTACCAACGGCATTGACCACAACGGCGAGCGCATCGAGGGTAAGAAGATCGAGGAAGGGGACATCTTCTCGATTTGCGACTACCAGTTGAAATTCACGTACAAGTAGGAGCCGACGAGTGCGCGGAACATGGCCGGCGCCCTTGACCCGTCGCTACTCGACCAGCCCGTGACCGCACTGCCCGGGGCCGGGCCAGTGACGGCGGCGCGATTGGCCGAGCGGGGGCTGGAAAGCGTCCGTGACCTGCTGGCCTTTCTGCCGCTCGGATATGAGGACTTTCGCACACTCTTCCCGCTATCGGCGCTCGCCGGTTTGCCTGAGGGCCAAGCTGTGGTGGTGCGGGCTCCGGTCCGGCGGGTTCGTCCATTCTTCCGGCGCTTGCTCGATGTGTACCTGGAGCAGGATGGGGTGCCGATGCGGGCACGCTGGTTTCGGCCCAATGCCGGCATGCTCAAAACCTACGCCAAGGGGAACTTCGTGGCGCTAGCCGGAAGCTTGCGGCGGGCGAAGGACGGAAGCGTCGAGCTCATTCATCCCCGCAACGTAACGACGCTCATGGCGGCGCAGGAGGCGTCGGGCACGCCGTCCGGCTTGGGGCTGCAGCCGCGCTATCCGACAGTGGAGAAGGTTCCCGGCCGGGTCGTCGAGAAGCTCGTCGCGGCGGCTGTCGACCGGGCGGCGGGGCTGGTGCCGGATGTACTGCCCCAGGGCGTGGCAAGACGTTTCGGCTTTCCTTCGATCGCCGAGTCGCTTCGCCGGGTCCATCAACCGGAGGCCTCGCTTTCCGACGACAAGCTTGCCGAGCTGGTGGCGGGGCAAGCACCGGCGCAAAGGCGCCTGGTGTTCGAGGACCTGTTCGTCGTCCAGGTCGGGCTGGCCTTGGAACGCGGCCGCGTCCGCCGCGCGGCGGGTTGGCGCTGCGATGTCGATGGCGAACAGGTGTTGGCATCGGCTCGAGCCGCGCTGCCTTTTGTGCTCACCCCTGGCCAGGAACGCGCTATTCGAATTCTGTTCGCAGATCTGACCGGGGCGACGCCCATGCAGCGGCTGCTTCACGGTGACGTGGGGAGCGGCAAGACCGCGGTGGCCTTTGCCGCGGCCTTGCTGATCGCACGTGCCGGCAGACAGAGTCTGCTGATGGCCCCCACAGAGGTGCTGGCTGAGCAACACGGGCGCACCTTGGCGGTCTGGGGCGGCAAGGCAGGCTTGCGGGTAGGGGTCCTGCATGCGGGATTGGCTGCGCAGGAGCGGCGTCGAGTACTGGCGGCGGCTGCGAGCGGCGCGACCAATCTGCTGGTCGGTACGCATGCATTGTTGGAAGGCGGATTGCGAGTTCCGCGACTGGCCTTGGCCATCGTGGACGAGCAGCACCGCTTCGGGGTACGCCAGCGGGCAGCCCTGCGTCGAGCCGGGGGGTGGATTCCCGACAAGAAAACCGACATGGTTCCCCACCTTCTGGTGTTGTCTGCCACGCCCATCCCGCGCTCTTTGGCGCTAACCGCCTACGGCGATCTTGACCTGGTCACCCTCGACGAGTCTCCGCCGGGCCGTCAGGTCGTGGCGACCAGTCTGTGCGTGGGCGAGGCTACGCGGGGCGAGGCTCTGGCCGCGGTCAAGGCAGCCGTCGCAGCCGGCGGCCAGGGTTTCGTGGTTTGTCCGGCCATCGTCGAGCAGAAGCAGGGCCGGCGCGCTTCGGTGCTGTCCCGCTTTCGCGAGCTGCGTCTGCTGCTGGCGCCCGCGCGCGTAGGCCTTCTGCACGGACAGATGCCGAGCAATGAGCAACAGGAGGTGGTCGCGGCGTTTCGTACCGGAAAGCTCGATGTCCTGATCGCCACCACCGTGCTGGAGGTTGGCGTGGATGTGCCGCACGCTTCGATCATCCTCATCGAGGATGCCGAGCGCTTTGGCCTGGCGCAGTTGCACCAGCTGCGCGGTCGCGTGGGACGGGCGGGGCAGGCGTCGAGTTGCTATTTGCTCACCGGCGCGCAGGATCCTGAGACCCTAGAGCGATTGGAGTTCGTGGCCGCCACCAGCGACGGGTTCCGCATTGCCGAGGAAGACTTGCGCCGGCGCGGCCCGGGCGAGATCTACGGCGAGCGCCAGACTGGCGTTGTGGGCCTGTGGATGCGCGATCCGGCCGGCGTTGCGAGCTTGGTCGAGCGGGCGCGCCAGGAAGCCGAAGCGCTGCTGGCTGAGGATCCGGCGCTTGCGTCGCCTGAGCACGCGGCCTTGGGCCAAGCGGTCGAGACACGTTGGCTGCGCCGGCGCCCCATTGCCGAGGAAGCAGGATGAGCAACCGGCTCCAGCGTGCCTTGTGGGCGGGGCTTGTCGGCGGCGTATTGGCCGGCAGCGGCGATGCGCTGGCTACTCTGGCGGCTGCCCTGACCCGGCCGTCGGTGTTGAATGCGGCACTGCTGGGCGGCGTTGCAGGTGCTCTGCTGGGCGTAGGGCTGGCTCTGCTGGCCACTCTCCTCTATGGGGTCGCGGTGCCGGTAGCGGCGCGTGTACCGCGGCTCTCGCCGGCGGCCCTGGTCGCGATGGGCATGGCTGCGCCACTTCTGGTCACCGACGCCTTTGCCCTGTTCGCCGGGGCCAAGGCCTCGCGGGTGCCGGGACATCAGGCGATCTCCGTGGTGCTGGTGTTGATGATGCTCGTGCTTGTGGCGCTGGCCGGCAGCCTGTGGCAGCGACTGCTCGTCTATCTGGAAGGTGTGCCGGGACGAGTTTCCACAACCGTGACCACGGGGATCGGCCTGCTGGTCGTGGCGGCCGTCGCAGAGCAGGCCAATCGCGTGGTCTTGCCACGGCTCTATCCGTGGTTTCATGTCTCGCTGGGATTGCTCTCCGTCGTGGCCTGCGTGCTGGCGGCGCGGGCCGTGTTGCGCGGTCGGGCGTGGGGGCGCAGGGGGACGGTGGCTCTTGCGGCAAGCGTGCTGGTTGTGGCTGGGCTAGGCGCGCACGAGCTTTCTGTCATGGGCGAAAGCCAGAACCTGCGTTTTTTCGTTTACGAAAAGACCCAGGTGACCAGCCTGGTGCTGCGCCTGCTGCCGAAGCGCCGGCCTCCTCCACCTGTCCACCCGGGCGTTGTCCCGCAAGCGGCGGCCAGCCCCTTGCCCGAGGGACCCCACCGGCCTGATGCCGATGTCGTGCTCATCACCGTAGACGCCACACGGGCCGATCACGTGGGCGCCTATGGCTATGGTCGTCCGACCACGCCCAACATCGATGCGCTGGCCAGACGCGGGGTGCGCTTCGAGCGCGCCTACGCCCAGGCTCCGCACACGTCGTTCTCCATAGCCTCGCTTCTGACCGGCAAGTATTACCCCACGCTGGCGCGGCTGTCCCCGCAAAGCCAGCATGAAACCTTGCCCCTGACCCTGCGCCGCTACGGCTGGAAGACCGCGGCTTTCTTTCCGCCTGCGGTGTTCTTCATCGATGCGCAGAAAATGAAGACCTTCGAAACCACCAACTTCGACTTCGAGTACGTGAAATACGAGTACCTGGACGCCGACGGGCGGGTTGGGCAGATCGAAGACTTCTTTCGCAGTGAGAATCCACGCAGGCTCTTCCTCTGGCTGCACCTTTTCGAGCCCCACGAGCCCTATGAGGCGCACAAGGGCCATGACTTCGGCAGCCGCGACATCGATCGCTACGACAGCGAGATCGCGTATTGCGACGCCGTGGTAGGCCGGGTGATCGAGTATCTGCACAAAGAGCGGCCCAATGCCATCATTGTGGTGGCTGCGGATCACGGCGAGGAATTCGACGAGCACGGCGGGCGCTACCACGGAACCACGCTCTATGACGAACAGGTGCGCGTGCCGCTTGTCATCTACGTTCCCGGGGTGCCGCCGCATGTGGTGGCAGGTCCCGTCCAGTTGATCGACATCGCGCCCACCATCCTGGGGCTGCTCGACCTGCTGGCGCCGGCGCGCATGCGGGGGACCGACCTGGGGCCGTGGCTGGCTGCGCCGCCCGCGTCTGACGACCGCCTGCCTCCGGTGTTCGCCGAGGTGGAGGACAAGCGCATGGTGGTCAAGGGTCAGGAAAAGCTGATCTGCGACCTGGCCAAGGACTACTGTGCATACCACGACTTGGCGACTGATCCGCGCGAAGAGCACGACCTGGCTGAGGCGCGACCGGAACGAGTGGCGGCGCTGCACCAGCTGATCGACACGTGGCTCGACCAGCAGGCGCGCTTTGAGTCTGAACGTCTGGCCGGCGTGGACAGCCCCGCGGTGCCCCAGGCCATCGAGCGCGGCCGCATGGGCGATCCAGACACGGCGCCCGCGCTGGCGGCTATGCTGCAATCGCGGGCGCCGGTGGAACTGCGGCGCGAGGCGGCCCGATTGCTGGTCGAGGCGCTGCCAGCCCGGCAAGACACGCGGCCGATGATCGTGGCGGCGATAGACACAGCCGATGACGAGGAAGTCCGTGATTGGGCGGCCGTGGCGGCAGTAAGGTTAGGCGAGGCGGCGGGCCGTTCGCGCTTGCAAGCCATTGTCGGGCGTTCAGGCAGCGAACCCCACCGGGCGCTGCGACTCCACGCAGCGCTGGCTCTGGCCCAAGCCGGTGACGGTACGGGCATGATGGTATTGGGCGAGGCACTGGATACGTGTTCGGCCAATGAGGCGTTGTGTAAGTCGATCATCACAGCTTTGGGAAAACTGCGCGACCCACGCGCCGTGCCGGTCCTGATCGGGCACCTGTCTGATGTGTTGACCCGGGTGGAAGTCGTGCAGGCCCTGGGAGAGATCGGCGACGCCTCGGCCGAGCCCGCGCTGGTGGAACGCCTGAAGACCGACGAATATGTGCCCGTGCGCTTGGCAGCGGTACGCGCACTGGCCGGCATCGGCGGCGCACGCGCCGTGCTGGCCCTTCGCTGGTCCGTCAGCCACGAGAAAGAGCCGCGCGTGGCTGAGGCTGCACGAGCGGTCCTGGCGGAATTGCGGCGAGGACAGTAGTGTTGCAGTCCCTAGCAAACGAGGGTCATCCCATGATGCGGGTCCCGATCGCGTTTCTGACGCTGCTGCTGGTCGTCGGCCAAGGGTGTCGCTGCAGAGACGAGCGCACTGTCAGGCTGCCGATCGAGTTCGCCTCCCTGCCGGGCGGCCCTGAACCTCGGGTCTGGGTCGCAAGTGATGGCGAGTCGGCTGCTGCTGCGCAACTACGATCGATCCGAGGCCGTGGCGGGAGCGAGAGGCGTCCCCACGAACCCATCGAGTTGTTCGCCTTGCGTGGAGAGACTGTCGCCTTCCAGATTGGAGCACAGGCGGGCAAGGATGCGCTCCGGGAGGTGACGGTTGACCTCGATCGGTTCGCGCACGCGGACGCGGGCAAGCTACAGGTCGAGGCGGGGGTGCCCGTGCAGGTCGATCGCTTCGTGGTCTACGCGCTCCCCATGGCTAGGCGCTCGGGGAGCAAGGCTCCGGGGGAGTCACTTGGCTGGGAGGCAGGCGCTGTCCCTCCCGGGCCTGCACCGGGGGGCACGCTCGACGATCCGCTGATCCCGGTGCAAGTGGCTCCGCCGTGGGCAAGCTATCCGATGCATCTTCAGTCCGGGCAGCGTTGCGCTGTTTGGATCGACGTCAGCGTTCCGCTGGACGGAATCGAACCCGGAACCTATCGCAGCCGAGTTGCGGTTCGCCACCGCGGCGCCAATGGCGCCACCGATTTGCTGGCCGAGATTCCGCTCACGATCGAGATCGGTCACGCGAAACTCCCCTATGCATCGCTGCGCACGATGGTCTTCTTCGTGCCCGATTCGATCGCGGCCACCATCGGTTCGAAAACCGTCGTGCGCCAGTACCAGCAACTCATGCACGCGCACCACCTGAGCACGATCTTTCCCATCAATAGGGCCGCGGACGTGGAAGCCAACGCGGCGGCGCTGACCGGAGAACTGTTCACCGCCAGCCACGGCTATCGGGGCCCGGGGCTCGGGATGGGTTCGAGCGTCGTCGCCCTAGGCGCCTATGGTTCGCTCGGGGACCCGAACCCCACCAGCATCGCAGGAGTGGCAGCCATCTTGACCGCCCTCGAACGACTCGGAATCCAGGATCGCCCTGGGGAACTCGACGTCTTCCTCTATGCAGTCGACGAGCAGTGCGAGAGCCCCCGGGGACAGCTTTGGAAACGGGCTTTGGCCGATTCCGAAGTGCCGGCGCTGCGGCGCCTGCGGGTTGCCCACACGTGCTCGGAGCCTCCTGCCGCGCAAGCCGTCGACCTGATCATGGTGTCGGCGTCCAAGTATTCGTCGCGGTGGGCCGAACAAGCCAGGGAGCGGGGAAAACACGTGTGGATCTACAACGGTCAGCTGCCCCAAACCGGGCAATTTCTCAGCGATGGGTGGCGCGTGGCCCTGCGAGCCAACGCTTGGATCCAGTCTGCCTTCCAGATCGAGCGTTGGTTCTACTGGGAGTCAGCATTCTGGGATGACGACAACCGGGGAGGGCTGGGTCCGCATGATCTATTTGCCGGGGCCGAGACCTTCCACAATCGTGAGGGCGACTTCTGCAATGGCGACGGCGTACTCGTCTACCCAGGCAGACAACCCGCGTTCCCGGCTCATTCGGCGGACTATGACGGGGTCTTCCCGTCCATCCGGCTCAAACAGTGGCGGCGGGGTGTGAGCGACGCTGGCTATCTGGAGCTCGGCCGGGCCATCGACCGCGCCCGCGTCGAGCGCATCGTTCGGACGCTGGTGCCCAAGGCGCTCGATCAGGCGCGACCCGGAGCCTCACCTCCATGGTCCACCTCGGTGCAGGCGTACGAGGCTGCACGTCGGGAACTGTTTGGTCTGGTGCGATGAACCTCACTTGTCTGCTTGACAGTTGGGCGCAGGTCGGGCGTTATCGGCGGTCAAGGCCGCGCCTGGCCTGCCACCCAAGCAAGGGAATCGGACATGAAGCTTCGCCCAGCACCTCCGGACACGAACCTGGTCGAACGAGGGGAGATTCTCGATGCCGTGGGGATCTCTCGGGTCTTGCGCCGCATAGCCTTCGAAATCATCGAGCGCAACGGCCCTGCGCCCTATTTGGTCGGTATCCGCACCGGCGGCGCGGTGCTGGCCGAACGCATGGTCGAGATGCTGGCTGCAAGTGGCGAGAGCCGGCCTGTCCTAGGCGCCATCGACATCACGCTCTATCGTGACGATGTGTTCTTGGGCCTGCCCAAGCCCGAAATCGGGGCCACCGAGTTGCCCGAGAGTATCGAAGGTCGCCATGTCGTGTTGGTCGACGACGTTCTGTTCACCGGCCGCACGGTGCGCGCGGCCATGGACGTGCTGGCCGACTATGGCCGGCCTCGCGCTGTCCAGTTGGCCGTGCTGGTCGACCGCGGCCGGCGCGAGTTACCCATCCAGCCGGACTACGTGGGCGTACGCCTGCAGACCACCGCCGACCAGTCGGTGCGCGTGATGCTCGCCGATCGCGGGGAGGCCGACCGGGTCGTCCTACGGGAGAGGATCGTTCAATGACGAAAGGCTTCACGCAGCGGCATTTGCTGGGGATGGAGAGGCTGACTCGGGAGGAGATCACGACCGTCCTCGATTTGGGCGAGCGGTTCTTGGAGATCGCGGATCGTCCCATAAAGAAGGTGCCCACCCTGCGCGGCAAGACTGTCATCAACCTGTTTCTGGAACCATCCACGCGCACCCGCACGTCCTTCGAAATTGCGGCCAAGCGCTTGTCAGCCGATGGGATCAATTTCACCGCCGCCTCTTCCTCCACGGTCAAGGGCGAGACGCTCATCGACACGGCGCTGAACTTGGATGCCATGAATCCAGACATCGTGGTCATTCGCCACGCCCAAGCCGGGTCGGCGTTGCTGCTCAGCCAGCGCATCCGCGCCGCGATTGTCAATGCGGGCGACGGCGCGCACGAGCACCCGACCCAGGCGCTGCTCGATGCCTCGACCATCCGTGCCCACAAGAAGAAGATTGAGGGACTGACCGTGGTGATTTGCGGCGACATCGACCACAGCCGCGTGGCCCGTTCCAACATCTTTGCCCTGCGCACCCTGGGCGCGCACGTGCGCGTGGCCGGGCCGCGGTCGTTTCTGCCTATGGGTGTGGAAAGCCTGGGCTGCGAGGCGTACGACCGGATCGAGCCCGCGCTGGAAGGCGCTGACGTGGTCATGATGTTGCGGATTCAGATGGAGCGGAAGGCGGGCAGTCGTTTCCCTGACACGCGCGAGTACGCGCGCTACTTCGGCCTCAACCCACGCCGCCTGGCTCTGGCCAAGCCCGACGCCATCGTCATGCACCCCGGGCCCATGAATCGAGGCGTGGAGATCGATCCCGGGGTGGCCGACGGCCCACGCTCCGTGATCCTGGACCAGGTCAGCCGGGGCGTAGCCATCCGCATGGCCGTCCTGTACCTTCTGGGCGGCGGCAGCGGTGAGGAATGGAGCAAGTCTTGATGGCCCCCACGCGCAACCCCAATCTGAGGAGCTGGTTTCATGCCTGACATTCTTCTACGCGGCGGGCGGGTGCTCGATCCCATGCGCGAATTCGACGCCCAGACCGATGTGTTGTTGCGGGATGGGAGGATCGCACGTATCGAGGGCGGCCTGGCGGCGCCGGGCAAGGACGGCAAGGTCATCAACGTCAAAGACTGCTGGGTCGTTCCGGGCCTGATAGACCTGCATGTGCACCTGCGCGAGCCAGGCCAGGAGTACAAAGAGAACATCGAGACCGGAACGGCCGCGGCGGCAGCAGGCGGCTTTTCCGCCGTGTGCTGCATGCCCAACACCAGCCCGCCCAACGACACGCGTGCGGTGACTGAACTCATCGTCCAGCGGGCGCGCGACAAGGGCGCTGTGCGCGTCTATCCCATTGGGTGCATCACGCAAGGCCAGAAGGGCGAGAGCCTGGCCGACATGGGCGAGCTGCAAGAGGCCGGCTGCGTGGCGGTGTCCGACGACGGCCACGGCGTGATGAACAGCGAGGTCATGCGCCGAGCCTTGGAGTACGCGCGTAGCTTCGGCATCCCTCTCATCCAGCACTGCGAGGACAATGCGCTCTCGGCCGGCGGCGCCATGCACGAAGGGTTGGCCTCCACGCGCTTCGGGATTCGCGCGCAGCCGGCAGCAGCAGAATCCGCCATGTTGGCCCGGGACCTGGAACTGGTGGCTTTGACCGGCGGTCGCTACCACATGGCCCACATCAGTTGCGCCGCCTCGGTGCGCCTGATCCGCGAGGCCAAGCAGCGCGGCCTGCCCGTCACCTGTGAGGTGACGCCGCACAACCTGATGCTGACTGACGAGGCCTGCGCGGGCTACGACACCTTCTTCAAGATGAACCCGCCCCTGCGTTCGTCGAGCGATCAGGCGGCGCTGCGCGAGGCCCTGGCAGACGGAACCATCGACGCCATCGCCACCGACCACGCGCCCCATTCGCCGGTTGAGAAAGAAGTCGAGTTCGAGCAGGCGGCCAATGGTGTCATCGGTTTGGAAACCGCGCTGGCCTTGGCGGTTGAACTGGTCGATGCGGGCGTGTTGACGCCAGCCAAGCTGGTCGTGCGCATGTCCGCCGGCCCGGCCAGGGTGCTGGGCTTGCCGGGCGGCAGTCTCGCGCTCGGTGCTCCGGCCGACGTGACCGTCATCGATCCCCAGGCAACCTGGACCTGTGATGCCGCCCGCTTTCGTTCCAAGGCGCGCAATACCCCCTTTGGGGGGCGCGCCATGCGTGGCCGGTCTGTGCTGACTGTGGTAGGTGGAGCGATCGTATTCTCCGAGGAGAGATTCGTTGTCTGAGAACGAGAGCGCATTGACCCCGGCCCTGCTGGCCCTGGAGGACGGTACCGTGTACCGGGGCCTCGCCTTTGGCGCTGCCGCCGACATGACTGGTGAGTTGGTCTTCAACACCGCGATGAGCGGCTATCAGGAGGTGCTGACCGACCCGTCGTACCGCGGTCAGATCGTGCTCATGACCGCGCCCGAGATCGGCAACGTGGGCGTGAACCCCGAGGATTTCGAGTCGGACCGGCCCTACTGCGCCGGCTTCGTCGTGCGCAACCTATCACCGCGCGCGTCCAACTGGCGCGCACGGGGCACGCTGGCCGACCTGATGGAGAAGACGGGCGTGGCCGGAATCACGGGGATCGACACGCGCGCCATCACGCGCCGCTTGCGCATCGGTGGCGCCCAACGCGCCGTGATCACACGCAAGGTTGACGACCCGAACGCCGCCGTCGCCCTGGCCCGGCGCTCGCCCTCTATGGAAGGGCAGGACCTGGCCAAGGAAGTGACCTGCGCCCAGCCTTACCAGTGGGACGAGGGGCTTTGGCAGGCGCCTGCCACCCGCACCCCGGCGCCGCCCGCGCGCCATCGCGTGGTGGCCTACGATTTCGGCATCAAGCGCGGGATCCTGCGCCGCTTGCGGCAGAGCGCTTGCGCCGTCACGGTGGTACCGGCGACCACGCGGGCGCGCGACGTTTTGGGCATGAAGCCCGACGGCATCTTTCTTTCCAACGGGCCGGGCGATCCTGCGGCCGTCTCCTACGCCGTTGAGGCCGCGGCCGAGTTGTGCGAGAGCGGCAAGCCCATCTTCGGCATTTGCCTGGGGCACCAGATCTTGGGGCTCGCCCTAGGCGGCAAGACCTACAAGCTGAAGTTTGGTCATCACGGCGCCAACCACCCGGTGATGGACCTTTCTACGCGCAGGGTGGAGATCACCTCGCAGAACCATGGCTTCGCGGTGGACGTGGCCTCATTGCAGGGCAGGGCCGTGCTGTCGCACATCAACTTGAACGACCAGACGGTCGAGGGCATGCGCCACGACCGGTTGCCCGTGTTCAGCGTGCAATACCACCCCGAGGCGTCGCCGGGTCCCAACGATCCGAGCTACCTCTTCGGGCGTTTTGTCAAGATGATGGACGAGCAGGCGCGGTGAGGGACGACGAGACCAGCGGACTGCGCCAGGATGCCGGCCTGATCCACGCGTTGCTCGACCAGTTGGCGAGCGATTTCGCTGCGCCGCCGTTTCGCGAGCAGATTGCGGCTGCGCGCGAAGAGTATTTCGCGCGCGCGGGCAAGGTCTTCGAGGACGATGCGGAGGTGTACGAGGCGCGCCTCGTGGCGTTTCTCGAATGGTACGTGATTGAGCGGCCGCTGCCCGAGGGCCAGCCACCAGTGCTGATCGCGTTGGCGCGCACGCCGGCTGATGCGGCCAACGCCGAGCGGCGTATGGCCCTGGCGCGCATGGCGACCAGCCACCGGAGCCTGTTCGACATTGCCGACGTGAAGGGCAATCGGTTGGAGCTGGAAGACATTCTGGGCGGTGCCCGCTTCTCGGTGGTCGAGCGGCGCAGCACCATCGGTTTCGAGGTCGGTGCGATCGTGGAAGCGCGCGTGGTGTGGGACGGCGCGGATCCGCTTTTTGCCAAGACCTTTCTCTGTCATCCGCGTGACGCCCGCACCGAGATCCTGAATCTGGTCGACGACTCGCTGATGGCGGGCGCCAATCGCGACGATATCATGGGCAAGCTTTCCCAGCTCTACCTGCGCTGGCATCGCCACGGCCATCTGAACGCAGGCCGCATATACAAAGGCGGGTACACCGGCAACACCGCCGGGCCGGTTGTGATCTAGCGGGGATCGCCATGCCTCTCCCCACTCGGTCCATTCCTGCGCTAAACTGGCACCTACATGACTGCCTCTCTGCAGGACAAGACCGTGGTGCTCGGCGTGACCGGCGGCATATCGGCGTACAAGGCAGCCGAACTGTGCCGGCTGCTGCGCAAGGCCGGGGCGCGCGTTGAGGTCGTCATGACGCCTGCCGCTTGCGCGTTCATCACGCCTCTCACCATGCAGGCCTTGTCAGGAAACCCAGTGGCCACCGAGATGTTCGAGGCCACCACGAACTCGCACATCGGACACATTGAACTGGCCTCGCGCGCCGACATCATCGTGGTGGCGCCGGCGACCGCGGATGCCATTGCACGCTTCGCCGCGGGCATGGCCAACGACCTGTTGGCCGCGGTGGTACTCGCTGCGCGCGCACCCGTGCTGCTGGCGCCGGCCATGAACACCAACATGTGGGAGAACCCCATCACCCAGGCGAACCTGGCTCGGCTGACCGAGACGGGCCGCTTTTCTTCGGTGGGCCCTGATGCGGGTGAGCTGGCCTGTGGCTGGGTGGGCGCCGGTCGGCTGGTCGCGCCCGCCGAGATCGTCGCCGCCATCGAGTCGCGCCTTAGCGGTGTGCCCGAGGCGGACGGCCCCGAGGGCGCGCTGGCCGGCCGTCGCATCGTGGTTACCGCGGGCCCCACCTGGGAGGCGGTGGACGATGTGCGCTTTCTGGGCAACCGTTCATCGGGAAGGATGGGTTTCTCCCTGGCACAAACCGCGGCCGCGCAGGGTGCCGACGTGACGCTCATTGCAGGGCCAGTGGCCTTGGCCACCCCAGCTCGTGTTGCCCGTCGCATTGACGTGGAATCGGCGCAAGAGATGCGCGAGGCCTTGCGTCGCGTGGCCTTGCAGGCCGACGTGGTCGTGATGGCGGCGGCGGTGGCCGATTTCCGTCCAGGCGTGCGTGTCCTGGGCAAGCTCTCGCGCCGTGATGCCCGCCCGGCTGCCGCCCGCTCGGCGCGCACGCTATCACTGGTCGCCAACCCGGACTTGTTGGCCGAGTTGGGACGCGGTCGCAAAGGACGGACGCCCTTCCTGGTGGGGTTCGCGGCCGAGGTGGGGGTGTCTGGAGAGGCGCTGGTCGCGCGCGCGCGGCAGAAGCTAACCGAGAAGGGGTGTGACGTCGTGGTGGCCAACGAGGTGGGCAAGGCTGGTCTGGGCCTGGGCGCGGAGTACAACGCGGTTACCATGGTCTTTGCCGACGGCCGGGTCGTCGACCTGCCAGCCGATCGCAAGGAAGCTATCGCCACTGAGATCTGGAACACCATCAAGACCTTCTATCTGGCGCCCGGGTTGAGCAAGTCCGGGCCGCCGCCTGAAGCGCTTTCCTCGATTTCCCCCGGCAGGCGCCGCGCCCGCCGTGGCGGGAAGGGCAACGATGTCTAGCGCTTCACGCGAAGAAGAACTACGCGCCTACGCGGGCGAGGCCAGCACGCGGCTGGTCGGGGCCGGCCAGGTTCTGGCTGGGCGGCAGATCATGGGCGGGCCGGCACGTGGAAATGTGCCGCCCTGGCCGGGGTCCGAAGATAGGGACTTTCATGGGACCTTGTCGGCCATCTGGGTGTGGTCGCGCGCGCAGGCACTCTCGGCCAATGATCACTTCTCGCTCAACATAGCGGCGGCCTGGGATTTCGTGAACAACAGCTGGGACCATTTCATACCCGTGGCGCTCGGTCCCGCGGCCAGCGATGAGGCGGCCTACGACTGCGCCATGGTGCTGCGGGCCGTGCTGGCCGATCCGAACATCTTGGGCTTTGACGCCGAGGACGACCGGCGGCGCGATCGCGCGTCGTCGGCGGCTCGTCTCTTGGGGGCGTATGTCAATGACCTGGAGAGTCCCGGCGGGCGTGAGTTTCGCGATCCCGGCTTTCTGGCGTGGAGCCTGGGCGAGTACGCTCGCCAGGCCGGCGACCGAGGTCTCAGCTCGATGGTTCGTCGCTTCGTTGAGGCGGCTTACGGCATGAAGAGTCCACCGCCTTTCGCTTCGGAGACGGTGGCGCAGGACGGCCTATTCGACTTTTCGTGCACGACCGCCACGCGTGTTTTGGCGGTGTTGGGCGCCGAAGGCCCCACGCCCTTCATCGGTGCCTGGCTGCGCGAGCGGGTCGCCTCCGCAATCGCGCGGACGTTCGTGGCTCGACCCATGGACGAGAACACCTGGAACGCGTGCGCCGCGGTCGGCGTGGGCCGGGCCTATGCGGTGTCGACCGACCCCCGGTTTCTCGCAGCTCATGGCGCGATCTTGTCCGAGCTGGATCGACGGGCAGAGCTGGGGGCGCTGGGCCGCCAACCGGGTTTCTCGGCGGAAACTGCGGCGACCTTCTACTACGCCATGGCGGTCGATGCGCCGCTGGCGAAGGGCTGAGTGGACGATCTGCAAGGCGAGCTGCGCGCGCTTGTCGCGGGCGTCCGGACCCACCTGGAGGCGCGGGCACGTGCCGGCCTGGTCGGCGTTTCCAAGGCGCCTTGCCCGCGCGGCAAGGGCACTGTCCAGGTGGACGCCCCGGCGGCCCCAGCCGCGGCTGCCCATCCGCTCACCGAACCGGCCGACTTGGAGACGGCCTTTGCGGCGGACAGTGAGCCACCGTTCCCCCACGCGGGGCACGGCCTGACCCTGGTGCGTGCCGAGTTGGGTGACTGCCAGCGCTGCAAGCTGGCCCAAGGCCGTCGCCACATCGTGTTCGGCACCGGCAACCCAGAGGCGCATTTGATGTTCGTGGGCGAAGCGCCGGGCGCCGATGAGGATGAACAGGGCGAGCCCTTCGTGGGCGCAGCCGGGCAACTTCTCACCAAGATGATCCAGGCCATGCAACGGACGCGTGACGACGTCTACATCTGCAACGTGATCAAGTGCCGTCCCCCAGGCAACCGCGACCCTGAGCCCGACGAGGTGGCGGCTTGTGAGCCTTTCCTCAAGAAGCAGATCGCAGTTGTCCAGCCGCGCGTGATCGTGGCCTTGGGCAAGTTCGCCGCCCACCTGCTGACCGGCGAGCACACGCCCATCACGCGCCTACGCGGCAATCTCAAGCACTATCAGGGAATCCCAGTGATGCCGACCTACCACCCCGCGTACCTCCTGCGCGACGAGAGCCGCAAGCGCGAGGCCTGGCACGACTTGAAAGAAGTCATGGCGTTGTTGAGACACATGGGGTTGACCTGACGCTCATCGCTGTTTCAACGTGAGTCGCCGCCGTCGGGCTCGGGCCTGCGCGGCGGCGGAGGCGCAGGCGAGCCATAGTCTTCACGCAGTCTGGCGGCGAGTTTGTCAACCAGAAGTTGCTCAAAATGGCGCGGCAAGTCGGGCAGCGATGCCACGACCCGGGTGATGTCGCGACCGCTGCTTTCGCTGGCTCGGATGAGTTCGAGAGATCCTTTGTGGAGCTTCTGGCCCTCCGGGTAGTCGAACAGGATATAGCCGGCAACCTCGTCTTTCTCGCGAATGACACAATTGCGGTCAATGCGCAGAAAACGCACGGCACTGGGCCACACATCGGCGATCGGATAGGGGACCGTGCCCACGCTGCGCGCCTCTGCGGTGGACAGTCCCAAGGACGGCCATAAGGGGATCAGGGCGAGCAGGGAAACCCAGCGTGGCCGGGCTCGTGTCACGAGGCCTCTCCTTCCTCAGCGGCGCGTTTGGATTCGACAACCATGGTGCGCAGCGAGCGGGAACCTTCGCCCACGGCCAGGAGGGCAAGACAACCCAACCCCACGTACCACACGAACTGGATTCCATGAAGAGCAATGGCGTAGGCGCCGCCGAAGGAGCTGACCATGGCCGCAGGTAGGTAGGCGCCCAAAGCAATGAGAATGCCCGCATGAAACTGGCCCACCAGGCCTGGGGAATTGGGCAGGGAGATGAGCACGCCAGTAAAAGCCATGGCTGCAAACGCGCCGGTGAGCGGGATGGCAAGCTGCATGTCGCGGGCGAGCAGCCACATTCCGAATCCATTGCTGAACCAGTAGAGGATCGTCTGGGCCAAGAACGGAATCATGTTGCGCGGCTCACGCAGGGCTCGAAAACCATGGATCAAGGCACGCAGCTTGTCGGCCAGGCGTTCGGCCGTTGCAGGCGCAAGACGTCGCAGAAGGGTTGCTACCAGGACGAGCTGGATCGTCTTCTCGGTCCAGCGTAGGGCGCAGGCCAGAAAGATCGTCAGAGAGAGAAAGCCAATCAGGGATAGCCAGGCTGCGCCCGCCAGAACCGACGAGTAGCCCGGCCCGCCCGCCCGAAAAGCCAACACGTACGTCACGAAGAAAAGGATGGAGATCACCAGTCCGTCGACGATGCGCTCCACCGCCACAGTACCCAACAGGGCGCTCATGCGTGATTGCCCGCCGCGTACCACGTAGTACGGCCGCGCGAATTCGCCCAGGCGGAAGGGCAAGGCCAGGATGGCCATGAACCCCACGGTTGAGATGGTCATCAGGCGGCCGAAACTCAGAGAGACGCCGACAGGACGCAGAAGGTACTTCCAGCGCCACGCGCGGAAAAGATGCGTGGGAACCATAGTGGCCGCGTAGACCAGAACCGCCGAAAGGGGCAAGCCGCGCAGCACCGAGGCGGTGGCCGAAAGGTCCATCCTGCGAAGGGCTAGCCACAAACACAAAGCCCCCACGAGCAAGGACATGAGGATTTTGACAAGCAGCTTCAATGAGGGTGGCCTTTTCGGCGCAGAGCGCATCAGGGGAGTTGGCCTATCAAGATACGGCGCGGATTATCGCTGAGCAATCGCTTGACCCCTTCGGCGCCGAGACGTTTCTCGATCCAGGCCAGTCCCGAGGCTATAGCCGGGCTGTCGTCAGGGTCGTGAATGTCAGAAGCCGCGGCATGGGCCAGGCCTTCCTCGACCAGTCGTCGGGCTGTCTTGACCTGTGCGCGGTCGCCGATTCCGGACAGCGCGGCCAGGTCCACCAACAACGCGGCTTGGCGGCTCAAGCTTTCGGCCACACCAAGATCGCGTTGCACCGCCGAATACCGTTCAGGGTGGGCCAGGACCGGAAGACGCCCGGCAACCCGCATGTCAAAAAGGGCGGCCTCGAGACGAGGCGGCATGACCGCCGGACTGATCTCAAAGAGGAAGGCCTTGCCGCCGTCGTAGCAGGGTGGTTCTCCTTGGCGGATTCGGCTGGCAAGGACGTCGTCCCAGTAGTTCTCAGCGCCGAGCAGCAGGCGCACATCAGGCAGCATGGTCGCAATCTCGCAGCTCACCTGATCGAAGGTGAGCCTGACCTGGTCGAGCGGGGGCTGAAACATTCCAGCGAACTGGTGAGGCGTGGCGCACAGATCAGAGAAGCCCATTCCGGCCAAAGCACGCACCATGCCGACACACGTGTCAAGGTTGTCGGCTCCGTCGTCAAGGCCGGGAAGGAAGTGAGAATGCAGATCAACGTAATGCGCCACGGGGCTTGCCGTCAAACAATAGCGAATCCGGCGCTGATTTGAGGGTTTCTTTTCGGGCCGGCTGGTAGGAGAGAGAAAACGCCACCGACGTACGCTTGGGGCTTGCGCAAAGGCGAAAAGCGATCGCAGAGTAATTGCTCTGGAGGCACAAGTTTGATGAGCGATAAGGTCGCGCTGCCACGTCTCGACTTGCCGGGTCAGAAGACCCACTGGGCTGTTGTTGCCGTCATCGGCGGCGGTGTTCTGGTGTTGTTGATGGCTGCGATCTTTCTCATTGTCGTGCACAAGGAGCAGGCCGCGCAGGAGGCAGCGGCTCGATCAGTAGAAGCCCGCGCTAGGGAGGCTGCCTCCCAGGTCGAGAAGATGAAGCTTGAAGCAGCCGCCGCGGTCGAAAAGGCCAAGGCAGCGGCCGCGGCAGCTGCAGCCGAAAAGGCGAGGCCGGCGGGTAATGCAGTGGCCGGCGACGACGCCAGGAAGGTTGGGTCTGCCGGGTCGGCGGCGGCCAATGGGGATTCGGGCAAGACCGGACAGAAGAAAAAAGGGAACAAATTGGGGCGCAAGACAGGAAGGGTGACGGCAGCCAAGGGCGGCGGACCGCCTTCTGAAGCGACCAAGAAGACTGACGCGTCTCTTGATGCGTTGCTGCGCGGTTTGAAGTAGCTTCGCTGGCTCGCGCAGGGCGCGAGCGCCCAGGGGTCGGCCTATTCAGGACGGCAGCGAACGGGCGTGTTCGCGCTGCGCGCGCGGGAATTTGTGTTAGATACTAAGTGCATGGGGTACCTTTCCCCGGTGAACGCAGAACAGCGCAAGGAGTTACATGGCTGAGGCACAAGAGAACTCGGTCCTGACGTCTCTCAAGGAACTGCGCAGGCAGGAAGAGGAACGGGTCAAAGAGGAGAAGGCAAAAGCCGAGGCCGAGCGGCGGGCGAAGGAGGAGAATGAGCGGCGGGCGAAGGAGGAGAATGAGCGGCGGGCGAAGGAGGAGGCTGAGCGGGCTCGCCGAGAGGAGGAAAACCGCAAGAAGCGCGCCGAAGAAGAGAAGCTGGCGCGCGAGCGCGAGGAGAGGCTGCGCGTCGAGGAGGCGGAGCGCCGGGCGCGCATTGAGGCGGAAACGAGTCTGCAGCGCGAGCGCATGCGTCTCGAGGTAGAGGCCAAAGCGGCGGTACAGACCAAACCTGCGCCCAAGGGGCTCATCGTAGGAATCGTGATCGGCGTGCTGCTAATCGGAGCGGGCGTCGTGGCCAAGATCAAATCGGACCATGCCGCCGCCGAGGCCCAGGCCAGGGTCGTGGCGCAGAGGGAACGCGACGAACTGCTTCGCAAGCAACAGGAGCAGGAGCTGGCCTTCCAGGCCCAGATTGCCAAGCTAACCCGGCAGCTCAGCGAGGCCAAGAGCGAGGCTGACCGCGAGGCGCTGAAGCGACAAATCGACGAAGCCAACTCGCGCCGTGCTGCCAGCAGCGCCGCGAATCGCGTGCGGCCTCCGAAGGAAACGACCGCGAAGTCCGAAGCGCCGCAGAAACTGATCAAGGACAAGAGACAGGTCGTGATGGACCCGCTCGACGGGCTCTAGATCGGTTGGCCTGCGATCGGCCTCTCTTGCGGGCCGCGCCGTGGTAAAAACGCTGCCATGCGCGGCCGTGAGCTTTTCGAACGCAACCGGGTTCGACTCCTCGATCTCCTCAAGCAGCTCGCCTACGAAGAGCGCGAGGTCATCCTCTCGTCGGGCCAGAAGAGCAATTTCTACATCGACTGCAAGCAGGCCGTGTTGAGCGCTGAGGGCCACTTCCTAGTGGGTTGGCTCTTCAACCGGGTGATTGCCGAGAACGCCCCGGAGGTAGAGGCCGTGGGGGGCTTGACCATGGGGGCCGATCCGTTGGCCTCGGCGGTGGCCACGGTTAGCTATTTGGGCGGCCGGCCGCTCGACGCTTTCTACGTGCGCAAGGAGGCCAAGGGCCATGGCACCGCGCAGTGGTTGGAGGGGCGCAAGCTGCTTCGCCCCGGGATGCCGGTCGCGATCCTTGAGGACGTGGTGACCACGGGCGGCTCCGCGCTCAAGGCGATCGCACGCGCGCGCGAGTTTGGCCTCAAGGTCAGCCTGATCGTCGGTCTGGTAGACCGCGAGGAAGGCGGCCGCGGGGTCCTGGAGCGGGAGGCACCGCTTCAGACTCTCTTCCGACGGTCGGAGTTCGTCTGATGCTGTCCCTGCCTCTTCGCCGGGAGGTGCTGGGGCCGGCCTTGGCCTGTGCTGCGGTGCTTGTCGGGTGCGCCCAGGCGGTTCCCAAGCCCGTCGATTTCTCCGACGTTGCGCGGAAGTATAAGCCGACCGACTACCCGTCAGTCTACGAGAGATGGACGCGACACGCGAAGCTGTGGCAAGTGGACGTGGGTACCGTTGTCGAAGCGTGGGCGACCTACGAGAGCTGGGATTTCCGCCAGGCCTATGTGGCGTACTACGCGAGCATCTATGACCTGTCGGACACTGATCGCGCCACCCTCATGCGTTCGCAACTTGATGAGTCAAGGACCAGCTACGAATTCCACGTGGCGGTGCAGATGACAACCGACAGATGGAACGATCTCGAGCGCAAGAACTCGCCCTGGCGGGTGACTCTTCTTGACGCCGCAGGGAACGAACTGGGGCCCACGTCGATCCAAGTCGTGAAATTGCCTGAGCTGTACGAGAGCCAGTTTTTCCCCAGCCGTACCGAATTCACCCGCACCTATGAGATCGGCTTTGCCCGCGCGGGCAATGGCGGGCAGTCCATTGCTGGTCCGGCAAGGGGGCGCCTCGTCCTGCGTCTTGCCAGCCCAATGGGCCGAATCGAGCTCGTCTGGGACGGCAAGTAGGGGTCTCTGCTGGCCGTCCGAGAGCCAGTGCCGGAGCGAGGTCGGCCCTATCTCTTGGATGACCTGCGGCCGGACGAGGTCTTTCCGTTTGCCTGCCTGGCCGGGTCCTCCAGGTCAGCGAAAGTGTCCTCGGCCTCGTGCTTGTAGAGATCCGCCTCGCGGGCGAAGAAATCGCGCTCGACGGCATTGAACGCACTGCTGATGCGGCCCGTTTGCTTGCCGGGCTGCGACGCCCCGCGATCGGCATCATCTGATGAGTGGGCTGCCGGCTTGGCCGCGGCCGGCGCGGTCCGGTCGCCGCCCGTGCCGCGGGCCTGGCCCTTGCCCGAGGCTGCACCCGGGGAACCAGTTCTGGGCTCAGCCGCGCGGGCCGGCCCGTGCGTCGTGCTGGCCGCGGCCTGAGGCTTGGGCGCATCGAGCCTCTGGGCTTCCGCTATGAGGGCCGGATCGAGCGAAACTGAGAGGCCACGGGATGGGGTCTTGAGGGCGTTTACCGACGAACGCAGAGAAGACGAAACCGAAAGTGTGCCGGCTATCCTGGCGGCGTGGCCTGACTTCGGCGGGGACGAGGCGGGGGGACCCGCGGTGGGAGCAGCGTCCGTGGGGTCAGGCTGTGCAGGCATAGGGACCGACCGCGGCCCGGCACGGTGCGGCTCCGCTGACTCCGCGGGGCCAATGGGTGTGGTGGCCTTTTCCAGTCGGCCGAGCTCAGCCATCAATACAGGATCGAGCTCGACGGATACGCCTTTGCTCGGGGTCTTGGCCGCGGCCGATCGCTGCGACGGAGCAACAGAAAGGGTGCCTGTCACCCTGGCAGGGCGGGCTCCATCGTCTTGGGTCGCAGCGGGCGATGCCGATTCGCTGGCGGCAGGACTAGCCCCAGCGGCAGGCGCGGAGACTGGGGTGGACGCCACTCCAGCAGAGGCCGCGACTTCTTGCGAGGCGGTCACGGAAACGACCGGCGCAGGGGTGACGTCGGTCCCAGTGGACCCTGCTTTCGCAGTCCCGGAGGATGCAGGGGTGCCCGGCCGTCGGAGTGGAACGGTAGGCGAATCTGTCGCAATCGAGTCTGGTCCGGACGGGAGTCCCGGATCGATCTCGATTGAAATGCCGCCGCCCGGACTGTGCGCGACAGCGGCTGTGCGCCGGTGCCCCCCCGAGGGCCCGACCTGAAGCGTACCCGCCGAACGCCCCGCGCGTTCCGGAGACCCGACGGACGCGACCGTGGTCTCGACCGGAGTGGCTGCCGACGTCGCCGCTTCCACGAGAGACACGTCGATGGTAACCGAGGGCCGGTTTCGCCGGTCGGGCTTGGCTTGACGCCGGTCATCTGCCACACGAAGATCGATGGTGCCGGAAGCCCGGGCCTTACTCGCACCGGTGGGTGGCGCAACCGGCGCTGCAACAGAAGTGTCAGAGCCACCAGCCGAGGGCGCCGTCGCCAGCTCCATGCTGATGATGGGAGCGCCACGGACAGGCGTCTCGACCTCTGCGCGCCGTTCGCTCTTCCGGCGATTCGGCTCTCCGATTCGCATGTCTACTTCGCCGACACGCGCGAGCGTCGGCCGTTGCGCCGAAGCAGGTGCGGCGTCGTCCTCAGGGCTCGCGATGCGGGCCGTCTCCCAGAATCTCTGCAAGGGCGGGATAGGCGCGGAGGTTCCGTCCTGTGGCCTCAGCCGAGCCAAAGCACCGAGATCGACCAGGCGGGTGAGGATGCGTACGGTGTCGAAGACGGGAAAGGGGCTCTCGTCGATGATGTCGGTCAGCGCGCGCCGCCCGTCGCACAGACGGAGCACCGGTCTGATCTCGGAAGGCACCGTGGTCCCTCCGAATTTGTCGTCGTTTCTCCCGTACACCGACGAAGGTGGCCCGATGCCCTGGATGGCGTGGGCGTAGTCGCGCATGAAGCGTTCCGCGTCGTCCATCAGCTGGTCAAATCGCCGGTTGAACTGTCCCCGTCGGACGACGGCGCGCAGGCGAAGCTCGATCTTGGCGTCTTCCCAAAGCAGGAGATGGTGTATGGCGGACGGGCCTTGCAGCGAGCCCACTTGGGCTCCAACTATGTCGCCTTCCGAAAAGAGAATCTCGCCCCGGCGATTCGCGCGTTCGACTTGCAGCATACCCGAGCGCAGCAGTCCACTCATCACTCGGATGATCGAGAACAATCCGAACTCGGCTAGCGTGCCGTCGATTCTTGCGTCGCTGCCCTGCGCGTGGGCAGGGTGAGTGCCTAGCGACACAAGAATCCGGCTGGCCGTGATCACGTCACGCACGAAGATCGGCGTGGGCAGAAAGTCGACCGAACCGCAATCGAGCACGGCAGGGCGTAGGCTGGCAGGGCCCATGACCAACAAAGGCAGGGTGCGACTTTCTTCACAGGAACGAAGCTGGCGAAGCAGAGTCAAGGTCCTGTCGTACGGATCGCGTGCAGCAACGACCAGGATGTCCGCAGCCGACGGCTTGACCAGGAAAGCCGCGGTTTCTGGGGCAGGGCAGGCCGTGCTGCGCCAATCAACGCCCTGGAAGCCGTAGATTAGAGATTCAAGCCCATGCAGGTCTGAGTCAACGAGTAGTGCTGCGTATGTGCGGGCCATTTTTTCTGCGAAGCGAGGACCGGAGAACCGGCTACTCCATTATACCCGCGGAGCGACGCCAGCACACTACGATTAGGTCGTGAAAGACTCCTGGAGGGTGCGGAAGTGTGCGCACGATCACTTCTTCTGAGGTGCCGCCCGGATTTGAACCGGGGAATAAGGGTTTTGCAGACCCTTGCCTTACCACTTGGCCACGGCACCGGACTTCTTCGCCCGGGTATCTAGCACAAACTCGGCAGAAAGCGGCAACCGTATCGGGGACACGCGGCAAATCGCGCACGGTCCGCAGGAGTGATTGGGATCACGTTCTGGTGCTGAACATTTGGATAGTCATGGTCCGCCGGACGGGACTATGATGAAAAACTGTGTCTTCCTTGTCCCGCCTCGGGAAGTACAAACTGGACGGACTGCTCGGGTCCCCCGGAGTCGTCGAAAGCTACCGCGCCTGCCGGGCGGACGGTGGTTTACCTGCGGCGAGCGAGGCTGAGCGGTTCGTGGTCAAGCTGCTGCGTGCTGACCGCGTGCAGCCGCAGGCCTATGCGCCGCTGGCTTCACGCTTCCTTGCAGCGGGTCGGCGGTTGCTTGCCGCTGTGTCTTCGTCTGCGGGTGGGGTCGTCGAAGTCGGCGAGGAGCCGGCAGGCGCTGTCGTCGTTTCTCGCTGGGTGGCCGGCGTCGATCTGGTTGGGCTGCTCCAAGCGGCTCAGCAGCAGGCCATGCCTGGACGCGCGGGGTTGGACCCAGCGGTGGTTGGCGTGGTCGGCGGTCAGATGGCGCGGGTGCTCTCAGCCGCTCACGCAGTCGAGCCGCCGCTTGTCCACCTGGGTCTCTGTCCGGGCAACGTCTTGGTCACGCCGACAGGCACGGTCGTGGTGCGGGATTTCGGTTTGTTTGCCTCCGTGCGCGGACTGGTGGACCACTCCATCGGAAAGTGGCTCTTTGTCGCGCCGGAACTCCTGGGCGCGACGATCGGCCCGGAAACGCTCGTCCGTGGCGTGCAGGCGGATCTCTATTCGCTGGGGGCCCTCTTGCACTTCCTCCTCCTCGGCAGGCCCCCCTTCGAGGCTCGATCGCTGGCGGAGCTAGGGCTCGCTATGAGAGAGCCCTTGCGCGACATCGCGGGCGTGCCAGGCGCTCTCAACGCTGCCATCCGCGGCCTGACCGCGCCCGATCCCGAGGACCGACCTCGGGCCGCCAGTTGGTTGAGCGAATGGCTGGCGGGCCATGCAGCAGCGGCCGAGAGCAAGCCACCCGCAACAGAGAACGATCTCAAGCCCGACGGGGCGAGGAACGAAATCCCTATATCGGGGCCTGCAGGTGGCGACCCCGTGGCAACGCGGCCCCGGCCAGCGGCTGTTGTTCCCCGTGGTGCGGTGGCTGCGGTCAGAGACGGCCGTTCGGCGCGTTCGGGCTGGTTGGTCGCACTGGTGGCATTGGTCGGCCTTCTTCTTGTCACGGTGTTTGGCTTGCTTGCCTTTCGGCTGGCCCGAACCGTCGCTGCGAGGCGCGCCGCCCAGGGCGTTGCCATTGCCCAGCACCGATCCGGCGAGACTCCGGCGGTCGAACCCCAACTCAAGTTGCCCTCGCGTCGGCGCTCCCCGGAGTCGTGGATGCCCGCCGTTCCCACCCCCTTGCCGGACGCGGGTACGAAACGAGCCGCAAACATTGCTCCGCTGCGCGCACCCGAGGGCGATTCCATACCGATGTCTCCGGCCGGGCGCTTTGTCGTCGAGGATTCTGACGCGCCGCCGCCCAAGCGCGTGCCGAATCACCTGTTTGTCGACACCCAGCCCCACGGCGCGAATGTCTGGGTCGACGGCGTTTGGAGAGGCAACACGCCCGTCGACGTGCTAGCCGGCCCGGGCAACAAGGGACTGGTGCTGGTGGCGGCCGGGCACCACATGTTCCGCACCAGCGTCGATGCACGCGAGGGCGCCATCATCCGCGTTGCGCTTGAGCGCGCGGCAGATCCGGTACGCGGCGACGCCTTTCTCAACGTCGTCTGTCACACGACGGGAAGATACCCAGTGTTCATCGACGAAGTCGAGACCGGGCTGCTCTGTCCTGCCAGGCTGGTGCCCGTGTCGGCCGGCCCACACCGCGTTGGCGTGTTCGTGCCGTCCGAGCGCAAGCTGATGGCCGTGGAGATCACGGCGCCGGCTGGGCCCAAACCGGTCGAGGTCAGTCTTGCGCAGTGACTACTCGAGAACCTCCGTCCAATTGAAACGCGCAAACTGACCCGAATAGGGCGATGCCTGCACGGCACTGCCTGCAGCGATTGTATCCGGGAGGAACGGCGTGACGTCCGTGGATCCGCCGGCACCGCCGAACACGTAGACGTGGCCACCTATGATCACGGGCGAGGTGGCCGGGTTCTTGAGTAGTTTGGGAATCGTGTAGCCGAGCCGCTGGGTGACGGCGTTGGACGCCATTTGGTGGATGGTGAGAAAGGTCTGTCCGTCGTCGCAGACATTCGACGGGGGGGCGTACCACATGGTTACCACCTGGAAGCCATTCCCGTCAGCCTTCAGTATGCCGAGAGGCGTCGATGTGGGCCGCGCGTTGGCGGGCAGGATCGTGTCGCAGATCACGGTGCCATTGCTCACGTGGGTTGCGCCGCAGATTTGATTGGTGCCGGTGGTGAGTGCGATTTGGCCACCGCTACCCCAGGAGGTGTCTTTGACGACGCCGGTGATGTTTCCATTGCTGTCGGCTTGCGCCAACTCCTTGGCAAAGATCATCTGCGAAGCAGGGAAGTTCACCGTGTCTAGGTCGAAATTCGAGTTGGTCACCTGGACCAAATAGATTTCATGAGCGTGGCTGGAGGACACGCTGTCGCGGTCGAGTTGCACCACCGTGGGAGAGAAGTGCAGCGGCTGGTTGCAGGTGAAGCTGTAGGCCAGGCTGAGGCCGCTGGCCAAGGTGTAGCGCCAGAGCTGTCCCGCAGTGTCGCCGAAGTAGGCTGCGATGAGCTTGTCATTCTGGCCTTTGGCAAAATCGCGTGCGGTTGCCACGTCAGTCAGAGCCGTGTAGTCCTGTGCGCAGGTGGCACCGGGCGACACGCTGTTGGTCGCGATCACGGTTCCGGTGATGGCCGAGGCTGTGACCAGCGTACGTCCCTGCGTGGTGCTCCCGTCGGTGACGGCGTAGCCGGAGCTGAAGATGATACGGTAGTCGTTGAGACTGGTGGTTTTGTTCAACAGGAACGCGGGCAAGGAAATCGTGTCGCCCAGCACGTTGGTGTACGTGTTGGCACTGGCGCCATACCCGGTGTGCCATTGCACGGTGAAGGGCGGGTCGTTCAGCCCATTGCTGCCGAAGGGGTTGGTGATGTCGAGCATGAAGGTGTCACTGCCGCCGTAGCCCTCGGGCATGATGAGCAAAGTCTTCCATACCGCCGTGCTGTCGTCCGTACAACCCGAGACACACAGGCTCTTGACCTTGGGCGAATCCGCCAATCCGAAGATATGGTTGTAGGGATTGAGATCCTGACCGCCTTGCGCATACAGCTTGCGCAAATTGGCCAGAAAGTCGGGCGGAATGAAGGCAAAGGCTTCGCTACCAGCGGGATACGTGGTGGTGCCCACCTTGGTAGTTTCCAAGAAGAAGGCGTGCAGCATCATGTCCGAAGAGCCTACGTAGATGAGGTGGGGCCGGTTCATGTACTTGACGAAGAAGTTGTGCCCACCCGGCAGGGCGACATCGCCCGGGCTGGCCACGTCGATCGGTGTCGAGTTCACGATGGCTCCCAACACCGCAGGGTTGCCGGAGGCAGGACTTCCCAGGGCCCATTGCGCCACGTCCTCGGCCTCGTCCGGGGTGGCGCCCATGCCCAGCGCAGCCAATGCGGCCTTGTTGGTAATGGCGCCGGTGGAGGTGTTGACCTGGACCTTCACCATGTTGGTGCCGTCCCAGGTGTAGACCCTGCGGTTCATCCAGTTGCTGGTATTCGAGAGTTGGGTGCCGGCGTCCCAGGCCGGCACGGGTGTGGCGCCAGTGACGTCATAGGCGTACAGGTGCCCTTTCCAGGAAGGGAACTCCATGCGCGAGTCGAGCGCATACTTGCCTTCCACAACCGTGACGGCTTGCTGGGTGCCCGCCGAGGTGCTGCCCGCCGACGTGGAGTAGTTGCCCTGAATCGCAGTGTAGATTGCCAATTGCAGGGCGTCCTCCAACTGGTCTTCACTGGTAGCCAAGAAAGCAGAACCGGAACCACCCGCCTTGGCCACGTTGTTGTTCGCCACCGCGGTCGGACCAGCGCTCGCGTCGCCCGAGAATCCCACCACAAAGACCGTCACGCCCAGGTTCTGCTTGAGGTCGTAGGCGGCAAGCACCGTCTTGCATCTGCAACCGGCGGTTACCGGGTTGTCCTTGGAGCAGGGCGTGTCGTCGCAGACGTTGTTGCCTTGGTTGTCCACGTCGCCCGGCCCGTTGGCTTGGCCGTCGGTAATCAGCAGCACGAAGTTGCTACGACAGTCAGAGCGAATCTTGTAGAGTGGATCGGCCTTTATTACCGTATCCATGTAGGCGTACGCGCTGGTTTGCGGGGTCTTGGCTACGTCGTTCTCCAGGGTGCAGCCCGTGGGTGTACCCCAGTAGGTGATCAACCCGCCGTCAGCGGCGTAGGCCATCTGGGCGGTGATGGCTTGGGCTGCGGCCAGCGCGTTGCTGGGGTTGTCGGAGGTATCCAGGAACGGCGCGAGCTGGGTGTCCCAGCGCCCGCCACAGGTGGCGCTGCAGGCAGAGCCACAATTGGCCACGCTGATGGGCGGGGCCTGGCCACCGTTGTAGTAGTTGGAAAGCGGCGTGTAGTAGGTGTAGTTGATGCCGTTGACCGTGATGTCATGGCCGTCATAGGTGTCGCGGACGAGCAGGGTCGACGTCTGAGGCTGGATTGTCCGGTCGTACTGGTAGTAGCTTCCTTGGTAGGTGCCCCAGCCGAGGTTGTTGGGCATGTTGCACGAGTCGCCACAGAAGTCCACGTCGTACCGGGTCCAGGAAGACCAGCCGGTGCGCACGCGGTAGCGACTGTCGGCGTTGGCTTGCAAGGTCATCTGATGCCCGGAAATCGTACACGTGGCCGATGGGCCCCCTGTGTGCGTCTGGCGGTTCCAGGTGTAGCAGCCCAACCTGCGCAGTTGCTGCTCGTTCTGGTACATGGTGATGGTTTGGGTCGTACCCCCGCTGGGAACCTGGTAGTAGGGGTAGTAGTTGTCCTGCCAGAAGGTCATGAGGCCGAAATTGACCAACGGGTAGTTGTCCATCACGACCTTGCTGATGGCGCGTTTGGCGATCACCGTGCGCGAGGTAGCGGCCCCGCATAGGTCGCCGCTGCCGCAGTCAGAGTCCTTGGCGCACACGACCTGCGACGTCGCACACATGCGGATCGGCCCGGGTGTTCCCAGCGGGCTGGGCACGCAGGTGTCGGTCATACTGGCCGGCTGCTGGCAGGTGTTGGCCGGCGGGATGACACACGTATTGGGCGGGGCTGAGCATGTGTTCGTGGTCGCTGTACACTTGTTGTCCGTGTGCCAATTGCACGTGCCGGGGGGCAGGTTGCACACGGTGGGGGTGCCGGTACAGGGATTGGCCGGCGGGGGTATGCAGGTGCCGCCGCCCGTACAGTCACCGTTGAGTTGACACGAATGGCCGTCGCGCCACCCCCCATCGCAGATCTTGTTGGTGTACACCGGACAGTCGCTGGTCGATCGGCAGCTGTCGCCGCTATACTGGCAATGCATATACGTCGAGCAGTCATTGCTCGTGCTGCAGCCGTGCCATGGCGTGTCACCGCGCGAGCAAGTCCCGCCGCTTGTGGCACTGGGACAATCGGCGTCCTGTTGGCAGGTCTGGCTGCTTTGGGTGGAGCAAGTGCCGATGTTGGGGCAGTTGCCGCCGGGATTGGTGCACAGGACGTTTGTCCCGTACTTGCAATAGCCGACCGACGTGCAGGCGTGCTGGGCGTCGCATGATGCATTCGTGGCGGAGCACACACCGGTTTGAGATTGACAGGGGGAGCTGGCCGAGCATGTCGCGCCGGTATACGAGCAGGTGCCTGGGTCTTGCGCGCAATCAGGGTCGGTGGTGGCGCAGATGGTGACGTTGTCCTTCGAACAGTAGCCGTGCCGGCAGTCGTAGTCCGACAGGCAGTTGCGCCTCCAGGTGTTGCAGATCCCTTGCACACCGCCCTGCCGGCAGTTCGCCCCATTGTCGCAGTCGACGCCGCATTCGCTGCTGTTCTGAAACTGGCCGCCCGGCACGCCGTTCATCGAGCCCGAGGTGTCGAGCACGATGAGCATGTTGGCCTTGCGGATCTGGCGCTCGATGACCACCAGTGGGTTCACGCGCGCATCGGCCAGGTGAGGCGCCATGGTCCCGGTCACTGTCGCGGCCACGGCCGCCAGGACAAAGAACTTCGTCCTTGGCCTGGTGGCGACCTGGCCTGCGAACAATCTCACGCGGCGAACCATCGGCAGAAAGGCGAGCGTCATTGAGAAGAACCGCAGAACGGGTTGGCACCCTAGTGCGATGCTCTCGAATGTTCTGTGTGATATAAAATGTACTCTAGCTCACTTAACGTGGCTTTGCAAATAATTTCTGTTGGCCTCGTGGCAGTCCCGGCCCGGTGTCGGGGCAGGTGACACCTCTTGCCGCGCGAGCCCGCAGGCCCACACGCTATCGGGCGGGGCCCTTGGTCTCGAACGCGGTCTCCACCAACTTGATTTCGACCATCAGGTCGCTGGCCATGCGCTCCAGCCCGGCGCGCAGGCGGGCTACGTCGGCGTGGGGAGGCAGCCGGACGCGCGTTCTGGCCGAGAAGAGCATCTCGCCCGACATGGGCGCGCTCGACCGGTTGGTTGATAGCTCCTCCACGTTGGCGCCACTGCGGGCCAGGATCTGCGAGATCTCACGTACGATCCCGGGCCGGTCGAGCCCGACCAGTTCCAGGTCCATAGTGCGCGCCTCGTCCGGCGCGGGTTGCTCGCTGCCGTCGCTCGGCTCCGCGACTACGCGCAGGCCCCGCTCCTGCAACGCGACCAGCGCGACAGAAAGGGGAGCCACCTGGGCCCCCGGGACTTCGACGCGCAGGATGCCGGCAAATTGCCCAGCCAGATGGGCCATCCGGCTTTCCAACCAGTTGCCGCCATGGCCAGCGATCACCTCGGCCACCGCCTCGACCAGGCCGGGTCGATCAGGCCCGATGAGTGTGAGAACCAGATCCGGCATCTCAGACCTTCAGGTGAAGGACCATACTTTTTTCCAGCGACTCGCTACAGGCATCGACCACGAGTTGCCAGATGTTGCGGAGCTGGGCTTCGATGACTGTGCCATCGGCCTCCTCCTCTTCCTCGTCGTCCTCCTCGTCGTCCTCATCCTCGTACTCGTCATCCTCGATAGCCAGCTCTTCCTTCATTTCCTCCAGCGTCTCGGAGAGCAAAACCGCTGAGGCCACCCGCAAGTCGCCCACATGGAGACGCCCGTCGAACTCCACCGGCAAGTAGATGTCCGCCGCCATGTCATGGGCTTCCAGGCGATCGAGAAACTCGGTCATCGCATCCTCGGACAGGCGCTTGGCGATGGTGTGGGTCGTGTGGTCGTCACCCGTCGGCAAGCGGGCACCTGCCTGATCCAACAGCTTGTGAAGCGACTTCATCTCGTCATCGTCAAGGCGATCGGAGAGGGGACCGAGCTCGATTTCAGCCATGGGCCATACCGTGCCGCAGGCAAAGCCATCCGTCAACGTCCGGTGCTTCATCCGGTCGACATTCTGCCGGCGAGCGGGTATGGATTCGTCACTTGCCATGACCGAGCCGCTCGAACCCACGGCCAGGTGGATCTCTCAACGCATGAACGCCGCGCGCGACCAGGCCGCGGCGGGCCTGCGCGCTGGCCAGCCTGGCGTGGTGCTGGCTGAGCAACTGTCTCATGATGTCGAGGCCATCATCGCCGAGCTGCTTGCCTTTCACTTGGCCCGCGCGCGCAAGGGGAGCTCTTCCGAGATCGCTGTCCTGGCCACCGGCGGGTTCGGCCGGCACGAACTGGCGCCCTATTCGGACCTGGACCTGCTCTTCTTGTGCGCGAAGTCGCCTGATGCTGCGGTGGAAGACCTGGCCCGCGCGATCCTGGTTCCCCTTTGGGACGCCAAGGTGGACGCAGGACATGCGGTGCGTTCGGTCTCCGATGCCTTGGCCCTGCCGGCCACCGATCTGGCCGCGGCCACGGCCCTGCTTGATGCGCGGTTCTTGACCGGTTCCCGCGGCTTGGCTGATCGGTTCTTGTCGAGCTACCAGACACGGGTGGCCAAGGCCTCGCCGGATGGCTTTGTGGCACGCCTGCGTGCGGAGCAATACGGGCGCCATTCGCGTTTCGGAGACACGATATTCATGCTTGAGCCTGACCTGAAGAACGGCCCGGGCGGGCTTCGCGATCTGTGTGTGGGGCGTTGGGCGGCCCAGGTCGGCTTCAAGACCGCTGATCCGCAGAAACTTCATGAGATGGGGGAGATGTCGGCCCGTCAGGCTGCGGCCATGGAAGCGGCCCGGGACTGGTTGTTGCGGGTGCGCGCAGCGGTGCACCTGACCGCTGGCCGGCGCCAGGAGCAGCTTCGTTTCGATCTCCAGGAGAGCATCGCGCCGCTCTTCCACCCGGCGGCCACATCCGCTCCCGGCGAAGTGAGACCCGCGGTAGCCCCAGCCGTGGAGGCCCTCATGCACGATTTTCAGAAGCACGCGCGCGTGGTCAGCCAGCAGACCACGCGCTTGCTACTGCGGGTGAGTACAGACCGCAGCCACCGGCCGACCGTGCAGAGCATGCGCATACACAAGAGCGGCGAGGCGGACCCTAGCTTCGAGATACCGGACGGCGTGATCGAGGTAAAGAAGCACATCATCTTCGAGAACAAACCATCTGAGATGATTAGACTTTTTTCGCTTTCGATTGAATCGAATCTGGCTGTTGGTCGGCGCACGGCCGACCTGGTCGCCGAGAACGCGGCCAGCCGAGCAGTAGCCCTTCGTGAGGATCCGGAGGCGGCCGCGCGCTTTTTGCAGGTCTTGGCGGACACCCGCGATGCCGGCACGCCTTCGCGCTTGGAACAGATGCACGACCTGGGACTCATCAGCGCGCTGATCCCGGAGTGGGAACCTGTGGTGGGCCGGGTGCAGCACGACCTCTATCACGTGTACACGGTGGACCAGCACTCTCTGTACGCGGTGGCCACCTTGAAGGCCATCGCCCGGGGTGAGATGGCGGCGGAGTACCCGCAGGTGTCGGCCGAGTTCCCCGCGGTCACGCGGCGGCTGGCCCTGTTCGTAGCCGTGCTCTTGCACGACGTGGGCAAGCCACTCGGATCGCCTCATGACGAGAAGGGCGCCGTGCTGTCCGAGCGCATTGCCGCGCGCCTGGGTCTCATCCCGGCCGACGTGCGGCTGGTGGAGTTCTTGGTGCGCGAGCACCTCTTCATGAGCCACACCTCGCAACGTCGCGATCTCGAAGACGTCAGCCTGATCGCGCACTTTGCCAAGGGTTGTGAGAACGAAGAGAAACTGCGCCAGCTCTTCCTGTTGACGTTCTGTGACCTGGCCTCCACGGGTCCCAAGACCATGACCCACTGGAAGAGCGAGCTGATGGCTGAATTGTTCGAGCGCACGCTTAAGTTCATGCGGCGGGGTGCGGACCTGTTGCAGGCCGAGCAGGCCGAACTGGTGCAGGAGAGGCAGAGGCAGGCGGCGCAGCTTCTGGCTGGGGAGGTGGATGGGCCCGCGCTGGCCGACCTCTTCGCCGGTCTGCCTGACCGCTACTTCACCGAGAACGAAGCCGACCGGATCGCCGCGCACATGCGTCTGGCGTTGGGCCGCAGGGGGCCGTGCGCCATCGAAGTGAACCACTCCCCACGGGGGACATTCTCCGAGCTGGTGCTGGTCGCTCAGGATGTGCCCGGCCTGCTGGCCCGGGTCGCGGGCGTGTTCTTCGCCAACCGCATCGACATTCTGGATGCGGCCATCTACTCGCGTGAGGCGGTGACCGGCCGCGACCAGGGCGAGGCTTTGGACGTGTTTCGCATCCGCAAGGAGCCTGACGGCGCGGTGACCGACAAACACCGCATCGCCAGCATCCAAGCCGACCTGGAAGCCGTGCTGGCTGGGCGCGCGACCGTCGACGCGTTGCTGGCGCGGCGGCCGCGCACGCTGTCCATCATCGACCGGGCCAAGCCCGAGGTGCCACCCACCGAGGTGCGCGTGGACAATGAGATCAGTCCAGTCTTCACCGTGCTCGACGTCTTCACCGAGGACAAGCCGGGCGTGCTCTACACCATCACGCGAACCCTGGCCGAACACGGCCTGGACATCCACCGCTCCCGGGTGGGCGTGGCAGGCGATCGGGTGGCCGACATCTTCTACCTGCGGGACATTGCCACCGGCGGGAAGTTGACCGATCCGGCGCGACTGAACGCGCTGGCTGATGGGCTGAAGAAAGCGCTGCCGGCATCGGCGGGACGAAAAGGGTAGCGGCGTGGAGACCGCAAACCCGTTGACACGGCCTCGCGCCGGCGCTGAACTTCAGCCCATGCTCAACCTCGCTGGCGTTGCCGTGGTCATCATGATTGCTCAAGGCGGGCCGCCGCAGGGACTGCAGAAGGCGAATCCCGCGACGGCCTACCTGGAACGAGGGCAGAAGCTTATTCAGTCGGGCGACCTGGCCGGCGCGCTGGCGGCCTTCGATGCGGCGGCCAAGGCCGACCCCAAAGACCCGCGTGCCTACTACCTCCGGGGCGTAGTGTTGGAAAAGAGGCACGACCTGGCTGGGGCCGAGAGGTCGTACCGTGAGGCTGCCGACCGCGACGGCCGGTTTGCGCCCGCGCGCAACAACCTAGGTGCCATGTTGCTCGGCAAGGGCGAGACAGCCGCCGCCGAGAAGGAGCTCCAGGCCGCCCTCAGGGGCGACCCCAAGTACGCCGACGCCCACTTCAACTTGGGGCTCGTGCGCGATGCACAGGGCAAGCCAGGCGAGGCGGTGCGATCGTACCGAGAGGCCGTGCGCCTGCGGCCCGACGACGCCAGCTTTCACGTCAACTTGGGCGCGGCGTTGCGCAAGATCCGTGACATCGACGGCGCGGTGACCGAGCTGCGTCAGGCGGCGCGCCTGGCGCCGCAAGATCCGACGGTGTTGACCAACCTGGGACTTCTGCTCTCCGACGGAAAGGCGCTCGATGAGGCGCGCGACATGCTGGCAAGAGCCGCCCGACTCGACCCCAAGCTGGCCGCAGCGTGGACCGGCCTGGGACGGGTGGAGATGCGGCGCAAACAGCCAGCCGCGGCTGCCGACGCGTTGGCGTGGGCACGCAAGCTGGAACCAAAGAACGCGACCATCGCCGCTGACTACTGTCGCGCGCTAGCTGACAATGACATCAAGGCCAAAGCAGCCCGGGAAGAATGCCGGGCCGCCGTCGCGCTCGACGGCAGCAGTGCGCTGGCCCGCTACGAGCTGGGCAAGGTTCTGGTGGCCCACGGTGACTGCGCAGGCGCCAAGAGCGAGTTCGATAAGTTCGCCGGCCTCGCCGGGATCAAGCCCGAGGCCAAGGCCAAGGCGCAGGAGATCCTGAAGACCTGCACGCCGGCCAAGCCAGGGAAGAAGTAGCCCGAGCAGAGAGACAGAGCTGGGAGTAGACGGTGTGGGTGACAGATGCGGTGGCGGTGACGGTGACAGAGGCGGTGACGGTGACAGAGGCGGTGGGCTCGGGGGCATTGACCGGCTCTTGTGTAGGGGCGACCTGCGGTCGCCCGTGTGGGCCCGGGCCTTTTGGCGGCCCGGGCCAGGACGGAATCAGGAATGGGTCAGGCGCCAGAGAATCGCGAGGATGGAATCGAGGAGGGACAGTGCAGGTGTGACAGTGCCTTGGTCCACGTCACCCCAAGCCATCGCGACGGCCAGATGGGAACGCACTTCCCCGGCGGAGCCGGCAGCGATCCGGTAGTGATGAAGTCGATCCTGGCCCGCGCGTCGAGCCCCTTCGGCGATGTTGCCCGGCACGGAGGAGCCAGCGCGTTTGAGCTGCAGGGCCAGATCCCTGTCGTGAAGGCGAATACGCTCGACCGCCGGCCGGAGCGCGTGAACCATCTGCAGAGCCATTTCGTAGACCTCGAAGCGTTTCATCAGGACCTCCTTTGTCGCGGCCTCAAGCAGGCCGTCGCGCAGCGATGACGGTCCCCTGTCCCGGCGCAAGGACGAAACGACAAGGTCAGCGCGAAACCATCGCGTCCGGTGGTTCCTCCTACCGGCCGAACGCCGAGCGTGACACGAGCGTCTCGTTTGGGTAGTGTATGCGACACTACTGCGGGAGAAAGTACGTGGCGCTTATCGAAGGGTTCCGCATCAAGAACTACCGCGTACTGCGGGACGTAACCTTGGGTCGCTTGCGTACAGGCCAGAACCAGCCCGAAGCACTCACGCCCTTGGTGGCCGTGATCGGAAAGAACGGCACGGGCAAGAGCACACTCTTCGATGCTTTCGGCTTCCTAGCAGATGCCTTGCGGGTGGGAGTCGAGGAGGCGTGCGATCTCAAGCAGCGCGGTGGGTTTGACAGACTGGTGTCGGCTGGCACATCTGAACCTGTTGAGTTCGAACTCTACTATCGTGAGAGCGGCGAGGCGCGCCCGATCAGCTACGAGCTCAAGATTGGTAAGGAAAAGAAGGGGCGACCGTATGTTCTTTCGGAGCGTCTGAGCGGCACTCGGCCCAGGGCAAAGCGAGGGCGGCTCTACGACTACCTTCGCGTGGAGAACGGTACGGGATCGGCGTGGCGGGGTGAACAGCCCGGGGTGAACGAACAGGATCGTGTTGAAGTCAATTTGGCAGACCCACGCCATTTGGGAATTGCGACATTTGGCGCCCTGAAGGAACATCCGCCGATTGTGCGTTTCCGCGAGTTTCTGAGCGGTTGGTATCTCTCCTACTTTACGCCAGATGCGGCACGTTCGTTGCCGATGGCCGGACCCCAGAAACACCTCAACGTGCACGGTGACAACCTCGGCAACGTGGTCCAGTTCATGGAAAGGGAGCACCCGGAGCGCTTCAAGGCGATCCTGGACCGGATCGCGGCCAAGATTCCGGGCATCGATAAGATCGACACGAGCAAGACCGATGATGGACGTCTTCTGCTGCGCTTCAACGACAAGGGATTCAAGGATCCCTTTTTCGCGCAGCAGATGTCCGATGGCACGCTCAAGCTCTTTGCATACCTGCTTCTTCTCGAGGATCCAGAGCCGCCCCCATTCGTCTGCATAGAGGAGCCGGAAAACGGGCTCTACCATCGGCTACTGGATACGCTCGCGGAGGAGTTTCGCAAGCACGCCACTGGACGGCGCGGAGCGGCTCAAGTATTCGTGACGACACACCAGCCGTATTTCGTCGATGCCCTCCGTCCCGAAGAGACGTGGATCCTCGACAAGGAATCCGATGGATTCTCCGGCATTCGTCGCGCGAGTGACGACCGGATCGTGAAGGCGATGGTCCAAGAGAGCCTGCCTCTTGGCGGGCTTTGGTACAGTGAGTACCTTGACAAGAAATGAAGGCGATGCACTTCGAGATTCTGGTTGAGGATCTGTCCGGCAAGTACGCCCTTGAACATCTCGTGCCAGCAATCCTTGGTCCGCAGGGCGTGCCGCATACCTGGCGGATCTTTTCCTACAGAGGGGTAGGTCGCATTCCGCAGAGACTGAAACCGACAAAGGAATTGTCCCGTCGGATTCTGCTCGACACTCTTCCGCGTCTGTTGCGCGGCTACGGCAGATCTCTCGCATCCACAAATGCCGCGGTAGTCGTCGTGGTGGACGCCGACGACAGGGATTGCGGCGAGTTCCTTCGAGATCTCCGGAACCTGCTGGCAAGCCTTTCGCCTCGACCGAACAACACTCTCTTTCGTTTGGCTATCGAGGAAATGGAGGCTTGGTATCTAGGTGACCGCGCGGCGATCTTGAAAGCATATCCGAGAGCCAAGAAGGTCGAACTCGGCCGCTACCAACAGGACGCCGCATGCGGGACGTGGGAACGACTTGCGGATGCCATTCACCCCGATGGGTCCAAGACTCTTGTCAAACAGGGGTATCCGCTCGTGGGCCAGAAGAAATGCGAATGGGCGCAACGCATCGCGCCCCACATGGATCCCGAGCGCAACGTGTCCACGAGTTTCGCCAAGTTCCGCGACGGCTTGCGCCGTGTGGCTTCGTCGCTGCCGTAGCTGCTGCAGCTGACGGCGTCCGAGGACATGAGGCCGAAGTGGCGGGTCTCTACAAAGCGTTGGGGCAGATGTGTTCCTCAGTCCGCGCAGCCCGCCAGTAGGCGCGCAGCGCCTCGAGACCATGCCACCGGCCGCGATGGTTTCGCTCTGATCTTGTCGTTTCGTCCTTGCGCCGGGACAGGGGACCGTCACACGCGCACGGCGGCCTGCTTGAGGCCGCGACAGAGGAGGTCCTGATGAAACGCTTCGAGGTCTACGAAATGGCTCTGCAGATGGTTCACGCGCTCCGGCCGGCGGTCGAGCGGATTCGCCTTCACGACCGGGATTTGGCCCTGCAACTCAAACGCGCTGGCTCCTCCGTGCCGGGCAACATCGCCGAAGGGGCTCGACGCGCGGGCCAGGATCGACTTCATCACTACCGGATCGCTGCCGGCTCCGCCGGGGAAGTGCGTTCCCATCTGGCCGTCGCGATGGCTTGGGGCGACGTGGACCAAGCCACCGTCACACCTGCACTGGCGCTGCTCGATTCCATCCTCGCGATTCTCTGGCGGCTGACCCATCCCTGATTCCGTCCTGGCCCGGGCCGCCAAAGGCCCGGGCCCACACGGGCGACCGCAGGTCCCCCCTACAAACGAGGTGCCGGTCAATGCCCCCGAGCCCACCGCCACCGTGTCTGTCACCGTCACAGTTTCGGTCACCGTCGCCGCCTCTGTCACCGTCACCGCCACCGCCGCCGCCTCTGTCACCCACACCGCACCCCGCATCCCAGGAGAGAAAACCGCACTTGAATAGCCGCCCTGCGCTCGGCTAATCTCCCGAGATGCTGCCCGACGGTTCCCTGCGCGAAGCGCTCACCTTCGATGACGTGCTGCTGGTTCCCGCGGAAAGCGATGTCCTGCCCAAGGATGTTGATGTCCGTACCGAACTGACCCCCACCATCCCGTTGGCCAACCCGATCATCTCGGCGGCCATGGACACTGTGACCGAGGCGCGCACCGCCATCAGCATGGCGCGCGACGGGGGGCTGGGCATCATTCACAAGAATCTGGGCATCGACGAGCAGGCCTTGGAGGTCAGCAAGGTGAAGAAGGCTGAGACCGGGGTGGTGTTGGATCCGGTCACCATCGGCCCTGATCAGAAGCTCTTTGCGGCGCTCGAGCTCATGAAGCGCTACGAGATCTCGGGCCTACCGGTGGTGGCGGAAGATGGTCGTCTGGTCGGCATCCTGACCAATCGTGACTTGCGCTTTGAACGGCACCTCGACCAGCCGGTGCGGAATCTCATGACCACCAAGCTCATCACCGCGCACGAGGGCCTGAGCCTGGAGGAGTCCAAGGAGCTGCTGCACAAGAATCGCATCGAGAAGCTCCTGGTGGTGGACGAGGCGGGCCGGCTGCGCGGACTGATCACCATCAAAGACATCGAGAAGGCTCAGCAGCATCCGGATGCAGTCAAGGATGATCTGGGCCGCTTGCGCGTGGGTGCTGCGGTGGGAACCGGGGTCGACCGGGTGGCGCGCGCCTCCGCCCTCCTGCAGGCGGGCGCGGATGTCATCTGTATAGACACCGCCCATGGCCACTCCCGCTCGGTGCTGGAGGCGGTGGCCGACATTCGCAAGACCTTCCCCAAGGCGCAGATCATTGCTGGCAATGTCGCGACCGCCGAGGGCGCGCTGGCCCTTGCCAAGGCGGGCGTGAATGCGGTCAAGGTGGGCATCGGCGCGGGTTCGATCTGCACTACCCGCGTGATTGCCGGCATCGGTGTCCCTCAGATGACGGCGGTGACCGATGCCGCACGCGCTCTGGCCAAGCTGGACGTGCGCATCGTTTCCGATGGCGGCGTGAAGTACTCGGGCGACATCACCAAGGCCATTGCAGCGGGCGCTCACACGGTGATGATCGGCAGTCTGTTCGCCGGCACCGACGAGGCGCCGGGCGAGATCATCCTTTACCAAGGCCGCAGCTACAANNCTACAAGGTGTACCGGGGCATGGGCTCGGTGGGCGCCATGCGTGTGGGCAGCAAGGATCGCTATTTCCAGTCCGACGTCACCGCCGACGCCAAGTTGGTGCCGGAAGGCATCGAGGGACGCGTGCCCTACCGAGGCAGTCTGTCGCAATCGATGTACCAGCTCATCGGTGGCCTGCGTTCGGGCATGGGCTACTGCGGCTGCCGCAACATTGCCGAGCTGCACAGCAAGGCGCGCTTCATCAAGATCACACAGATGGGTCTGCGTGAATCGCACGTTCACGATGTGATCATCACAAAAGAGGCTCCGAACTACAGGGTGGAACAGTAGCCTGCAGGCGCCGATGTCTCACAAACAGATCGTTCTTATCCTCGACTTCGGTTCGCAATACACCCAGCTCATCGCGCGGCGGGTTCGTGAGCAGAAGGTGTACTCGGAAATCCATCCCTTCAACTTGTCGCTTGACCGGATTCGCGCCATGCGCCCGTCGGGCATCATCCTTTCGGGTGGGCCATCGTCGGTGTACGACCAGGGCGCCCCACGCGTGAACGTCGAGTTGTTTGCGCTGGGCGTGCCTATTCTCGGCATCTGTTACGGCGTGCAGCTCTCCAGCCTGCTCCTCGGTGGCAGGGTGGAACCGGCCCAGATGCGCGAGTACGGTCGCGCCTCGGTCAGACTGGAGAACGCGTCTGAGCTGTTCGCTGGCTTCGAGGTAGGCGACGAGATCGCGGTGTGGATGAGCCACGGCGATCGGGTCGAGTCGCTTCCCGCCGGCTTCCGTAGCCTGGGCGTGAGCGACAACTGCCCCTTCGCAGCGGTGGAATCCGTCAAACACAAGTTCTGGGGTGTGCAGTTTCACCCCGAGGTCGCCCACACCCCGCGCGGCAACGAAATCCTGGGCAACTTTCTCTTCCGCGTGTGCCGTTGCCAGCCCATCTGGACCATGGCCAACTTCGTCGACGAGGCCATTCAGAAGGTCAAGCAGCAGATCGGTCAGGGCCGCGTGATCTGCGGGCTTTCGGGTGGTGTGGATTCTTCGGTTGCAGCCTCCCTAGTACACCGGGCAGTGGGCGACCGGCTGACCTGCATTTTTGTGGACAACGGCCTTCTGCGTGCGCGCGAGTCGACTCAGGTTGAGGCCGTGTTTCGCGGCGCCTTCAGGATGAATCTGGTGGTGGTCGACGCGGCTGAGCGCTTCCTCGCGAAGTTGGCCGGAGTGGAAGACCCTGAGCAGAAACGCAAGATCATCGGCCGTGAGTTTATCACTGTGTTCGAGGAAGAGGCGCGCAAGGCCGGCAAGGCCGATTTCCTGGTGCAGGGGACCCTCTATCCCGACGTCATCGAATCCGTGTCGCACAAGGGACCCTCGGCCACCATCAAGTCCCATCACAACGTGGGTGGCCTGCCCGAGACGATGAACCTGAAGCTGGTGGAACCCCTGCGCGAGCTGTTCAAGGATGAGGTGCGCGCGTTGGGTGAGGAACTGAGTCTTCCGCACGACCTGCTCTGGCGCCAGCCCTTCCCGGGACCGGGACTGGCCGTGCGAATCTTGGGGCCGGTGAGCAGGGAACGCTGCGATCTCCTCCGCCTCGCCGACTGCATTATCGACGAGGAGATCCGCGCGGCCGGCCTCTACGAGAGCATCTGGCAATCGTTCGGGGTGCTCCTCCCGGTGCGCAGCGTGGGCGTAATGGGCGACGAGCGCACCTATGCCAACGTGCTCGCCCTGCGGGCCGTGCATTCCCGGGATGGCATGACGGCCGACTGGGTGCCGCTGCCGCACGACCTGCTGGCCACCATCTCGTCGCGCATCGTAAACGAGGTGCGCGGCATTAACCGCGTGGTGTACGACATCTCGTCCAAGCCACCTGCGACCATCGAATGGGAATAGCAGCTTCGCGACACTCCGTCGTGGCCGTGGTCGTGGCCGTGGCCGCTCTGGCATTCTCGGAGACGACGATACGCGCCGCCACGCCGGTCTCATTGCTTCGCCCGCTGGCAGGAGCTGAGGTGGATTGGTCGACCGGTACGGTCACGGCCAGCGCTGGAGCAGCGGCCGACATGCGCATGCCCTCGCCCGACGCGGCTCGGCCCGGCGCAGAACGGCGTGCTCGTGCCGCCGCGCTCGAAAAACTGCGCGGAGCCCTGCGTGCGCTGCCCGTGCGGGGCAGCGAAAGGCTGGGGGAGAAGCAGGTCGAGGCGGTGCTGGGCCGAGCGGGCACCACGCGCATCGAGTACCAGTCGAACGGGGGCGTGGTGTTGTGGGTTGGGGTGAGGTTCGAGGAACTCGCGGCAAGTGCCGTGGCCATGGCCATGGCTCCGCCCTCGGCCCCGCCCACGACCACGATCGCGGCCACGGGCTCAGTTGCGCTCGCGGTGGCGGCGATGCCGCTCGAATTGGCGCCTCTTCTGGTGGGCGGCGAGAGAGAGATCGTTGCGGTACGCGTGCACTATCACCAAGGCCCGCCGCCTGCAGGCGCGATCAACGTGCGCCGCGACGACAAGGGGCGACTGGTTTTCCCCAAGGGCTCCGAGGCGACACTCGATCGACTCGCCGGCGAGCTGGTTGTGATCTACCTTCAGAAGGTTCTGCCGTGACAAAGCTAGGTCTTGCGCTCGTCGCGCAGCTCGTGGGACCGAAGCCCAAGGCCCGGGCGATCCTGCGTTGGTCTGCGTTTCGCTGTTTCGTTCCTGGGCAGGCCATCGCGGTTCTTCTCTTCGCGCTGCCGGCCACGGCGCAACCCGGTGAGCACGTGGTCAACGCGGAGGCGCCCATCGTGAACGGCAACGCGGTTGTGGCCAAGCAGCGCGCTCTGGCCGATGCGTTTCGCCAGGCAGTCGAGGGCGCCTTTTCGGACCTGCTCAAGGAAAGTGGCGGTGAGGCACAGCCTCTTGCGGCCGGGCTGGTCCAGCTCAAGGCCTCGTTCGCCAACCGCGGCCAGCGTTTCGTGCGCAGCTACCGCATCCTCGAGGAGGAAGAAAGCAACGGCCGCCTCCGCCTCCAGATCGACGCGGATGTGGATACGGCCCTGGTTCGGCGAGAGATGGAGCGCGTTCGCGGAACGACCGCCGGGGAGCCCGTTAGCGCCACCCCGCTCGCGGGACCCTCGATCCTCGTGGGCGGCGACATGCCCGATGAAGCCCGCGCAACGATGGTGAAGGCGTTGGCAGCCGCTGGTGTCCAGGCTCAGTCGGCGGCTTTGCGCGACGAGGCCCCACTTGTAGCGGCGGCGGCGCGCCAGACGGCGCATGCCCTTTGGTTGGCCGCCACATCGTTCGGTGAAGGGTCGATTCGCGGGGCGTCCCGCGTTTCCGTGCGCTGCGAGCTGCGCGCGCGGCTCTTGCCTGCGGGTCCGGGAACAAGGGCAGCCAGTCTCGAGAGCAGCGAACGGGGATTCGCCGGCGACGAGGCTGCTGCGCGGCTTGCGTGCTGGCAGCGCGCCGCCGGCGCCTTGGCGCGTCAGGCGTCCACATTTCTGCAGCCGACTCCCGCCGGCGCCCGCTATGTGACCCTGGATCTGGACGTGGTCGAGCCGGCGGCACTTATGACGCTGATTCAGCTGGTGAAACGCCTGGGCGCGGTGAATGCAGCCGAGGTCCGTCACGTGACCACACGCCAGGCCGAGATACGGGTTTTCACGCGCATGAGCGGCCGCGAGATTGAGACCGCTCTGATTCGCGACGTCGCAGGTCGGCTACTCGTGACCGAGGTGAAGCCACCGGCCGATCGAGTGACACTCCAGGTTCGCCTGGCGCAAGCCGGCGATCCGCCACCGGGGGCAGGGGCCGAACCGCCTGCAACAAAGCCATGAAGTCGATTGGGCTCGTCCTTTTCGCTGTCTCTCTGTTCGCCGGCTGTGCTTCGCTGAGATCCGAGGGCTCGGCCGCTTTCCGGGTTGAATGCAACGTGCCTGAGGCCGCCGTGCTACTTGACGACGTGCCGATGGGACGCGCTTCGCAGTGGGCGAAGTCGGGTCGTTTCATCCGACCTGGCTTTTACCGGGTCGAGATACGTCACCCGAGCTACTACTCACACTTCGAGGAGATCAGGGTGGCCGATGGAGGCTCGGCGACGGTGAAGGCTGAATTGCACCCGTTGCTGGAATAGTCAGCAATTCTATCCATCTTCGCCGAACTCCACCCGCGCCGGCACCTTGTGTGGTGCCAGGTGCCTGGCACAGTGATCGATTAGCTGCTTCGGCGTACAGGGACCATCGCGTTGCACACGGGCAATCACGCGGGAACCACCGCTCTCGTCATGTTCCAAGCGAGCCTCCGCGCTTCGCACATTGGCAAAAGCCTCCAGGCAACCTTCCACCTCGCCCAAAGCCACACGCCGGCCGTCGACCTTGACCAAGTCATCTTCCCGACCCAAAAGGGTCAGGCGACCATCGGGATCAAGACTGCCGATGTCCCCGGTTCGCAACCAACCGTCGCATTGACCACGACCGATGGGGACCTCGCTGGCGCGCATGCGCAGCTTGACCGGCGGGACAAAGGTCGATGACACGCCCGCGCTGCGAACCCAGACCGGCCCGCGCGCGCCGGAGGGCATCTCCGCGGCCTGGCAATCGGCCACACGGATCTCGACACCCACGAAAGGCAGTCCAACGGTGGTGGGATTTCGACCTCCCAGATCGATGGCCACCGGACCGGTCTCCATGGCCTGGTAGCAAGAGAGTACAGGCACTTTGAATCGCTTGCGGAAGGCCCGCGCCACGGCAAGGGTGAGCGGTTCACCTGAGCTGATGCAGCGGATGTGGCGCGATCGGCATGGTTTGGCCGTGGGCATACGCGCCATGGCGGCGAACAGCGCAGGCGTGGCAGCCAGGACATCGGGGGGGTGCTCGGCCAGCACCCTGGCCAAGCGGGCCGCAACCAACTGATCGTCGAGAACCAGACCGGCGCCCTGGGCCAATGCCGCGCAAAGGCCGAGATCGAACCCTTGGCTGGTATGCAGTCCGGCGGCTGTGCTTACGTGGGTTGAGGGGCCGATGTCTAGCGTCGAGGCGAGGGCGGCGCCGATGCCTTCCAGTTGGCGGCGTTCGCGCACCACGCCCTTCGGATCGCCCCCGGCGTCCAATGTGAAGAGCACGACCTCGGGGACCGCGTGCAGCTTCAGCGGCGCGCGTTCGAAGGTGGCACAGGTGAGCAGGGTGCCGGATATGCGGCGGCGACTTTCGAGTACTGCGCAAGGCCCCTTCCGGCTTCGCTCCGCGGGCAGCACGCCTGCAGGGGCCGCAAAGGGGGTCAGGGCGTTCGGCCGCGTGACCAGCGCCCGGAGGCGTGTGGCCGCGAAAACCATGTCAAGGTCTCGTCCACTGAGCGTCGGGTCGAGAGGCACAACGACAGCGGCCAGCTTGGAGAGGGCGAGGGCCAGCACGACGAACTCCGGCACGCTGCCCAGCATGAGGCCGACCCAGTCGCCGGCGTCGATGCCGAAGCCCTTGAGCTCGCTCGCGCGCCGATTGACGCGATGCTGGAGCCCGTGCCACGAGAAGTAGGTGTCCCGGTAAATGAGCGCTTGGCCGCCGCCAATAGCTCCCTGGCGGGCGCCTGCGGCGTTGTCAAGCCATTCGTACAGCAACGACATGCATGCACCCGGGACGAAGCCAAGCCCAGTGTACCCGTCGCGTCCGTCGGGGACAAGCTCCAACAGCTCCAACAGAATGCCTCAATCCCGCGACAAGCGGAGCGGAGGGGCAGACGGACTCGGGGAAACAGGCCTTTCCAAGATCGAGTCGCGCACCCAAGTGGAGCGATCGGTGGTGGTCGTGGACGTGGTCCACCACCTTCTGCAGCTACCCCGGGACTAGGGACGCAGCCACTCTGTGTCGCCAGGGACGTTTCTTGGTAGAGTCCCAAGGTCCAGCGATGGCAAGTACACCACCTCTCAAGATCAAGCTCTTCGCCGATAGCGCGGAGGCCACAGCCATGGTGAAACGGTACCGGGAGGGCTTCGTACGCGGCTTTACTACGAATCCGACCTTGATGAACAAGGCGGGTATCCGCGACTACCAAGCCTTTGCCAAAGAGGTGTTGGCGGTCATCGTCGATCTTCCTATCTCTTTTGAGGTCTTTGCCGACGACTTTGCGGAGATGGAGCGCCAGGCCCTGCTCATCAGAGGGTGGGGACCGAACGTCAATGTCAAGATCCCCATCACCAACACCCGCGCCGAATCGGCGTTTCCCGTCATTCGTTCGCTGCTGGCCAGGAAAGTGAAACTCAACATCACCGCCATCCTGGCCAGCGAGCAGTGGCTGGGGTTGCGCGACTGCCTGTCCCCCGACAGCGAGGTGATCGTGTCGATCTTCGCGGGCCGCATCGCCGACACCGGGCGAGACCCGATACCCATCATGACCCAGGCGGTAAGAGACTTCCGTGCCTTCCCCAAGGTGCAGGTGCTATGGGCCAGTCCACGGGAGGTGCTCAACATCTACCAGGCCGAGGACTGCGGTTGCCACATCATCACCGCCACTGACGACCTGATTGCGAAGGTACAAACCCTGCGCGGCAAGAGCCTGATCGATTTCTCCCTCGACACCGTCCGCATGTTCCACCGGGACGCCAGCAAGGCCGGATTCGAGCTGTGAGCGCGTGGGTCCCAGCCGCATGACCACATAGTCGTACACGTGGGATCATGTATTGTAGGACCTGACATCGTCATGCGTCTTTACCGGGATGCGGTCCTGTCCTAACCTGAGAAGTCACTTGCCACGGGTTCCACCCAAACCAGCCGACCGTTCTTCGGATTCCGATCACGTTCGGGCCAAAACGGTTGTCACCAGCATCAACAAGATTGCCGAACACGCGCCCACCAAGGAGGCGTGCTTGGTGGTCATCTACGGGTCTGATCTGGGCCGCAAGTACAACCTGGAAGCGCCAGCGTTGGTCGTCGGGCGATCGTCGAAGTCTGACATTCAAATCGATCAGGAGTCGGTGTCGCGTGCGCACTCGAGGATTCTGAACTCCGGGCGCGCCATCCGGATTCGCGATCTCGGATCGACCAACGGCACCTACGTCAATGACGAGCTCATCGACGAGCGCACGCTGGAGGACGGCGATTTCATCAAAATCGGCCGGACCATTTTCAAGTTTCTTTCGGGCGGCAACATCGAGCGCGCCTACCACGAAGAGATCTACCGGCTCACTACCGTCGACGGCCTGACCCAGATCTTCAACAAACGTTACTTCCAGGAGTGCATCGAGCGCGAGATCGCCCGGGCCCTTCGCTACCGGCGTGAAGTGTCCCTGGTCATGTTCGACATCGACCACTTCAAACAGGTCAACGACACTCACGGACACTTGGCTGGTGATTCGGTGCTCAAGACGCTGGCGCTGACCGTCAAGAACAAGATCCGGCGTGAGGACCTGTTCGCGCGCTACGGTGGCGAGGAATTTGCCATCGTGTTGCCCGAGATCGACGGCCACAACGCCCATCAGTTTGCGGAGAAGATCAGGCGCATCGTCGAGCTCACGGACTTCCGGTTCGAGGGCGTCAAGATGGACGTCACGGTTTCTTTGGGCGTCGCGGCCCTTGACCAGGAGACCACGGACGCGGCGGGGCTGATCAAGCGCGCGGACGACCGCCTCTATGAGGCCAAGAACGCGGGACGCAACTGCGTGCGCGGTTAGTACCGCCTTTCGTAGGTTCGTAGAAAGAGTGCTGATGAACACAGGCAAAGTCTGGTGTGGAATTTCAGTCTTGCTGGCGATGGCGCTTTCCGCTTCTCCTGCACGCGCCCAGTCTGAGGCACAGAACAAGCAGGAAGCGAAAGAGCACTACGAGAAGGCCACCCGGCTCTATGACCTGGCCAGGTACGGTGATGCCATCGGTGAGTACGAGGCGGCCTACTTGCTGGTGGCTGATCCCAACCTGCTCTACAACATGGGACAGGCCTATCGCCTGTGGGACAAACCGGAAGAGGCCATTCGTTGCTACAAGAACTACCTGCGCAACCGGGCCGACGCCTCCAACCGGGCCGACGTCGAGAAGCGGATCGCAGAGCTGGAGCGGACCATCGAAGACCGTCATAGGTCCGGAACGGCGTCTTCTGCCCCGTCGCCACCGCCCGTGGCCGCGCCAGCCCCGCCGCCGGTTGGCGAACCGCCGCCCGTCGCGATCGAGGTAGCGGCCCCTGCCGCAACGCTCGCTCAGCCCGCCGGCACGGTGAGCGAGTCTGCGCCTTCGCACCTCGGCAAGCCGAGCCGGGTCTTGCCCTACACGCTCCTGGCCGCGGGTGGGGCTGGCTTGGTCACGTCGCTGGTCACCGGCCTCGCCGCGGCGAACAAGGCGAAGCAGATTGCGGATGCTTCGAAGCAGCCCAACCATCCGGTCTTCGATCCGTCGGTGCAATCGGCAGGCAAGACACTCAATGCCGTGGCTATCGTCGCCGGCGTGACCGGTCTCGCGGCTGGCGGAGTGGGTCTCTATTTCTACTTCCGCACGCGTCGTGCATCCGCGACCGCGGCGTCCGTGACTTCCGGAACCCAGGCGGCGTTTTTTCCGCTGGCCGGGCCTGGCTTCGCTGGAGGCGGGGCCAGCGTGGATTTCTAGGAGATGACGTCATGACCCGATTGAGTTCGAGTCTCGGCCTGCTTGTCGCGACGGGGTTGACGGCAGGCTGTTTCAACCTGAAAGACGTTCAGAGTGGAGGTCTGAAATGCGCGCCAGACCGATCCTGTCCCGACGGATTTTCTTGCAACCTCCTGGACAAGCTCTGCTACCGCAATGGCATCGGCGGACCCAGTGCGTGTACCGCAGCCGAGGCCCAGGCACCCTTCGGCCCGTTTGCAGCGTGCACGGCCCCAACCAGCACCTCGCCGGGCGACCTGTGCGATCCGGTCTGCCAGAGCGGTTGCCCCTGCAACCAGCGTTGCCAACTGCTTGGCGACCAGCTCGGTCACTACAGTTTTGCGTGCGAAACGCCGCCGACCGGGACGCCGCTGGACAACTTCCAGCCCTGTGACCCCAACAACGATCTGTGCAAACCAGGCCTTCGCTGTCTTCCGCCTCCTCCCGAATCGACCGGCTGTGTCGCCCAGTGCTATCGGTACTGTCGGCAGAACAGCGACTGCCCACTCAACAGTCTCTGTGCGCTGAGCATCGACATCGTCGGACAGGATTCAATTCCCATCTGCACGCCTCCCGAAGTAGCCTGCAATCCCGCCCTTCAAACCGCGGCACCGGCCTGTAGCTCATCGCTCACCGGGAGCACCTGCTACGCGTTTTCGAGGGAACTGCCCGACCAGACCATGTGTGATTGCACGGGAACCATCGTGGCTGGGAGCGACTGTACCGACTTGCACTCGTGCATGGCCGGATACGAGTGCGTGGCTGGGAAGTGTCGGAAGGTGTGTTTGCTACAGACCGGCGGCCTCGCCTGTGCGGCGGGGCAGACTTGCGTTTCTCTCAATTCCTCGACGAAGTACGGAACCTGCCAGTAGAAAACTGCCGAAAACCGCGGCTCGGGGGTCGTCGACCCGGCGCGCGAACACCAAAGGCCCCAACACGAAGAGGTTCTTGACCCACTGATGAAAGTGGAGGGATTTGAGGAGGGCGAGGACCGTGGGGTGGGGGGAAGGCGAAGTGTAGCGCGAACCGATCGAAGGTCTATGCTCGCGGGCTCCAGTAGCCTATTCTGGGCACCTCCCCCGAGAGGGACCCCATGCCCCAGAGTGACACCGATCACAGCCCCAACGGCCTGAAGCCGTCTGCACTGGCCGGTCTGACCGACGAGGTGCTGGTGGCGCGAGCGCGCGGCAAAGACGTTGCGGCGTTCGAGGAGCTTCTGGGCCGCTATGAAAACAAGCTCTACCGGTTGGCCATGCGTTTTGTCCGCAACGAGAACGATGCGCAGGAAATCCTGCAGGACGTGTTTCTGTCCGCGTGGCGGAACCTGCCAGGATTCGAGGGGCGGGCGCAGTTCGGGAGCTGGATGTATCGCGTGACCGTGAATGCGGCGCTGATGTTCCTGCGCGCGCGCAACCGGCATCCCGAAGTCATGCTGGACGACGTAGAGCCGGCTGTTTTGCGCGGCGCGTCCGAGGAGTCTGTGCATGGCTCGTCGGAGGATTGGTCGCAACGGCCGGACGAGCAGCTGCAGTCGGAAGAGCTGCGGCGCCACATTCAGGCAGCGGTAGACGCCTTGCCGGACGGACTGCGCACGGTCTTCCTGGTGCGCGACGTGGAGGGACTGTCTACTGAGGAGACGGCCGAGCTGCTTGATTTGTCGCTCCCTGCGGTCAAGACACGCCTGCACCGCGCCCGCCTGGCTCTGCGCGAGGTTATCGGGCGCTACTTCGCGCGCTAGAGCAGCGCAGGGCCGTGATGAAGATGAGCTTCGTCTGGCGAGCAGCCTACGCCGTGAGCCGTTCAGTGCCCTTGGCGTTGCTTGTCGCCTGGCTGTCACTCGTGGCGGAGAGTAGGGCGCAGGGTGACGCGTGCGAGGACCGATTCGAGGGCGAGCGTACGGCTCTTCTGGTCCGCAGGGCCGCGCCTGAGGCGGCGGCAGATTTGGCCGCTCTGGTGCGCATGGATGCGATGCTCAGCCCAGGACGGCTGGCCGCCGTCCTGCGCGACTTTGTCGAAGCACAAGGCGCCGCCCGGGCGGACCCTCTGGTGGCGGCGCATGCGTCCTACTTCCTTTCCCTGGAGGAGGACCGCTCGGGCCAGCACGAGCAGGCAGACTCGCGCCGGCGCGGGTTGGGCTTGCTCAGCGACTTGTGGGTGCTGGGGCCTTTCGATGCCCTGGGGCGTAGCGGACTAGATCGCATCTATCCAGCCGAGCTGGCTCCGCCCGATCCGCGCGGCAGTCAGTGCTACCCGGGCAAGACGCACGAAGCCTGCTGGCGCCGGACCTCGGCCGAGGTGGCTCGGCAGGGGGCGATCATGCTCGGCGCACTCTTGCGTCCGGACAACGATGCCGTCGCGTATGTGCTTGCCTACGTGCACAGCGATCGGGGGCGCTGGGCGGCCTTGCGGCTAGGTTCACCCGGGCCGGTCAAGGCCTGGCTCAACGGCCGCCTGGTGATGAGTCGGGATGTGGTGCGGCCGGCTGGGCTGGATCAGGATTCGACTGCTCTCTGGCTTCCGCGCGGCGAGAGCGCGCTGCTGGTGAAGACGGTCATCACTGCCGGCACCTGGCAGTTGTTCCTTCGCTTGACCGACCCGCAGGGGGCCCCCCTGCCTGGGGTGACGGCAAGCGCAGAAAAGACTGACGCCGTCGTCGCGACCGCTGCCCATGTCGGAAGTCCGCCGGTCGTGCGCGACCTCAAGGAGATCATGCGCCAGCGCGCCGAGCACGCGCCAAAGGCCGAAGCGGCCTCGCGCTGGCTCGACTTTGCTCGCGTTTTGGATCTCTTGCGCAGCGAAGACCGTGAGAGCAAGGCCGCTGAAATCGCGGCCGGCAGGGCGGTGAGCGCAGAGCCTGCTTCCCCCGCGACGCGATTCGCGGCGCTCGTGTTCTTGGGTCAGGCGGCACGCGAGGAAGACGACGCGCGACAGGCACTGGAGCGAGCGCTGGCGCTGGCGCCGGGGCCGGGGGAGCGCGCGCTGGTGTTGGCCGAGATTGGCGATCTGGCGCAACAGCAGCGCCGGCCGGAGACGGCACTCCAGCGCTGGCGTGAAGCCGCAGCGGCCGACCCAACCTCGGTTCCGGCCCAGCTCGCCTTGTCGGGCGAGGAACGTGAAGTGGGCCTCTACGCGGCGGCGTTGCGGCGCCTGGACGCTCTTTCCGCCCCAGCCAGAAGGATCCCGGCGGTGCGTGAGGCGCGCGCTCGCGCGCTTGAGGCCCTGGGCCGTCTTGTGGAGGCGGAGGCCGAGCGGAGACAGCTATGGGACACGCGTCGCTCCGAGGCGGACCTGCTGCGAGACTTGGCCGGGGCTGCGCACAGGCGCGGCGATCAGAGCCAGGCGGCCCGGCTCTACGGTGACGCGGCGGAGTGGCGGCCCGACCTCCATTTTCTGAGCATTGAGCAGGCGCGTATGCTTGAGGGAGTGGGACGGAGTACCGAGGCCGAGGCGGTGCTGCGAAGGGCCTTGCTGCGCCTGCCCGACGAGCCCCGCCTGCACGAAGAGCTGGGTCGCCTGCTGGCGCGAATGGGGCGTGTGCAGGAGGCGGCGGCTCGCCTGCGCCGATCGTTGCGCCTGCGACCGCAGCAGCCGGCGCTGCGGCGCTACGCCGAGTCGTTGGCCGTGTCCCCGGATGGGGTGGGTGGGTCGACTGGCGTCGAGGATCTGGCGCGACGCTTTGCGGCTGACGGCGCGATGGTGAGCCGGCCGGCACTGCTTTCGCCTCCGGCAGCAGCGGACCGCGATCCGGCGGTGATTCTGCTCGACCGCCACGTCACACGGGTACACCCAAACGGTCTCGCCGATGTGTTCGTTCAGCGCATCGTTCACCTGCGCACCGAGCGTGCGGCGCGCGACAGCCAGGAGATGCTGGTGCGCTACGTGCCCGGCGAGCAGGACGTGGAGATCCGCGAGGCGCGCGTTCTTCGCCGCACCGCTGCCGGGGAGGTCGAGTCTTCCCGGGCGAGCGGGCGAGACGACCGCGACCTTTCCGAACCCTGGTACGGCTTGTACTACGACGCGCGTGCCGAGGTGGTGACCTTCGAGAACTTGCGCGCCGGCGACGTGATCGAGGTGCAGTACACCGTCGCCGATGTCGCCTACCAGAACGACATGGCCGACTATTTCGGCGAGCTCGCGATCATTGGCGACGTGTTGCCCAAGCGGAACTGGGACTACACGCTCATCGCGCCGGCACAGCGGAAGTTCACCTTCAACCAGCCCCGCCTGCCCGGACTCAAGCGTCAGGTGGAGCGCCAGAAGAATGAGGTGGTCTATCGCTGGGCGGCTACCGATGTGGCACGCGTCGACATCGAGCCCGCGATGCCCGGGTTCACCGAGGTCGCGCCCTACCTGCACATCAGCACCTACCAGAGCTGGCAGGAAGTGGGCCGCTGGTACTGGAGCCTGGTGGTGGACCAGTTGCGGAGTGACCCAACCATCAAACAGGTGGCGGCCGAAGTCACATCTGGGCTGCACGGCGACGCTGAGAAAGTGCGGGCGTTGCATCGGTTCGTGATCGAGAAGACGCGCTACGTGGGACTCGAGTTTGGCATCCACGGCTACAAGCCCTATCCCGCCAGCCAGGTGTTGTTGCGCGGGTTTGGCGACTGCAAGGACAAGTCCTTGTTGCTGGTGGCCTTGTTGCGCGAACAGGGCATCGAGTCCGAATTGGTCTTGCTGCGATCGCGCCGGGCCGGCCTGGTGGACAGCGAGCCGGCTTCGCTGGCCATTTTCGACCACGCCATCACCTATGTCCCGAGTCTCGACCTCTATCTCGATGGCACGGCGGAGTTTGCCGGCCTCGACGAGTTGCCCAGTCAGGACCAGGGGGTGATGATTCTGCGTGTGGGATGGGGGGGAACCACGCTGGCGCGCACCCCGGTTTTGCCCGCCTCGGCCAACCGCGCTGCGCGCGTCTGGAAGGTTGCTCTGGCCGCCGACGGTAGCGCGCAGGTTGATGAGACGGTGACGGTCAAGGGTCAGGCAGCGCAGGAGTGGCGCGCTCACTACCAGACGCCGGGCGAGCGGCGCGAGCGCTACGCCAAGGTGTGGAACGGCCATCAGGCGGGTGCGCGCCTGGAGGCGGTGGAGATGGCCGGCGTGGAGGACCGCAACCAGCCGGTTGTCGTGCGGGCGCGCGCTTTCGTCCCGCATTTGGCCCAGCCCAACCAGCGGGGCGAGCTGCATCTGCCTTCGAGTTCGCGTGAAGCCGACCTGACTCAGACCTACGCGCGCCTGGGCGCACGGCGGTGGCCGCTGGTACTGGGGTTTCCCTGGCAACATGACGAGGAAGTCGAGTACCGCCTACCCAACGGATTCCACCTGCTGCGCGCGCCGACTGGGCGCCAGTTGAAATCCGCCTTCGGCAGCTTCGTCCTGGAGGTGGAGGCTTCGTCCGACGGACGCGCCATCAAGGTGCACTCGATCCTCTCCGTGGAACGCGATCGGATCGCCGCCAGCGAGTATGGAGACTTCCGCGGCTTCTTGCGCGATGTCGACAACCTGCTCGGCGAACCTATTGTCATTGCAGGGGAGAGTGGGCGATGAAAGCAATTCCGCGACAGCCACCGGAGGTCGTGGACGTAGACGTGGCCGTGGCCGTGGCCGATGATAGTCACGCCGGCCACGGCCACGAAAACGACCAGGACCACGTCTACGACCACCATCGGTCGCTCCGATTGGGTGCGCGGCTTGATCATGGAAAGGGCTGTCTTTTCGGGGGAGCCCGCCCCTTCGCTCTGCTTGTCGCGGGATTACGGTTTGTGCTCTTGGCTTGCTTTGCCGCGGGCTGTGCCGGGATTCTGGCCGCTGGCCGACGGCTCGAGCCGACGACGGAGACGGGCCGGGCTTGGCAGGCGGCGGTCGACGGGAATGCCGACCAGGCAGGGGAGACGTGGAGACGCGTCCTCAGCGCGGGTGCGAAACGCGAGCCGCGAACCTGGGCTCTCTTCGGAGCCGGCAGCCTGGCCTACGAGCGAGGAGACGACGAAGCGGCTGTGGTGTACACCCTCGATCTGATCGAGGCGGCAGCCGCGAGCGGCGATGCGCACGACGGGCTGCTAGCCACTGCCGCGGCTGTGCGGCTGCCGCGCCTTCTCGACGAATTGCCCGACCGGCGCGCGGCTGAAGAAAGAGTCCTTGCCCTGTCGCCCGACACCCTTCCTTGGCGCGCGCAATATTTGCTGGCATCACTTTTTGCCGAAATCGCCCGGCGACGGGCGGACGCGGAGTTGTTGGAGAGGAACGCGCGTCGGTCGGGGTGCCTGGCCGAGTTGCGTCTTGTCGGTGTGGGCGGTCGCTTGCCCTATCTCGATCTTCTGTCCAACGAAGTGCGTCCCGCGAGGCCTGCGCGGGCGCTTGCGCGCTCAGGGTGTCGCTTCACGACGCCTCGCACGGATGCACTACCCGGCGTGCGCCTGTTCCAAGCCGAGGTTGACCGGCCCGCGGGGCACTACCAGCTAGTGCTCGACTACGCGGGCCCAGCTCTGCTGCGCGTGGATGGCGGCCCCTGGCATCACCACGGCGACTCAGCCGAAGCGTTTGGCCCGCGCTGGTCAGCGCTGGCGTTGACGTTGAGCGAGGGTCGGCACCAAGTAGAGCTGCGCCTGGGCAGCTACGGCGGTCGCATCGATGTGGGCTTGCTGCTCGCGCCTGCTTCCAGCCGGAATCGCATCGACCCGGAAAGCTGGCCGGCCGGTTTGCCCCTGGAAGGGGCCGTGGTCGATCTCGCGGTGGCCATGTCTGCACACATGGCCGGCGATGTCGACCAGGAGCTGGAGCATGCGGCTGATCTCCTCCAGCATCCCCGTTTTGGGCTCGGTCTATCGGCGGCGGCGCGAATAGCCGAGACGGATCCGACGCGGCCCGAAGATCTGAACCGCGACCGTGCGCGTGGTCTCCACTTGCGTGCTGTGGCCGTGGACCCGCACATGGCGCGGGCCTGGTTAGACCTTTCCCGACTGGAACTCGACAGCGATCGGTCGCGCGAGGCAGCGGAAGATGCGCAGTGGGCGCGGAGCGCGGCACCCGGCTGGTGGCCAGCAGCGTTGCAGTTGGCCGAAGCTTTGCGAACCCGTGGAATGGAACGCGACGCCGATATGGCCCTGGCGGTCGCGGTAGCGCAAGGGCTGCAGGGGCAGGGGGCGTGTGCGGCCATCGAGAGTGGGCTTCGCCGTGCCGAGGAGCGAGCTATGGCCGGCGAGCAGGAGCGGCTCACAAGGCTGCTCCTTCGCTGTGACGCCCAGTCCGAAGCGCCTGCGCTGTGGTATCGACAGCGCGGCGATGCCAACGCTGCGGAAGCGGTCTTGCGGCGCATGCTGCCCACCAGCGTCGAACCGGCATGGGTCCGCTCGGAGCTGGCGGCGCTGCAAATGGAGAAGGGCGACGGTGTCCGCGCCGCGCTGGAATTGCAGGCTCTGGTCGCCTGGTCCCCGCGTGACAGTCATCTGCGCCTTCGCCTGGCCGATGCCTTGCTGGTCACTGGCGCGGTGGAAACGGCGCACGCTGTGTTGACAGAGGCGCTGCACAGCTTCCCCGGTACCGGTGCGGTTCGGCAGGCGGCCCGCATCGCCGGGCTTTCCTTGCCGCTCGATGAATTCCGGCTGGATGGCGGCGAGGTGATCCGGGACTTTCTTGCCTCTGGCCATCACTACCAAGCGCCGGCGGTGGTGGTGTTGGATCGCACGGTGGAACGGATCTTCCCTGATGGCGGGCGGGCCAGCCTGACCCACACCATCACCCAGGTTTTGAGCAAGGAAGGCATCGAACGAGCAGGCGAGGTTTCCGTGCCGTCCGGGGCCGAGGTGCTGGCCTTGCGCACCCGCAAAGCTGACGGGACGATCCGCGAGGCCCAGGAGATCGCTGGCAAGCCTGCGGTTTCGGCCCCCGATTTGGCGGTGGGCGATTTCGTCGAGTGGGAAACCTGGGAATTCAAGCAACCCGCCGAGGCGTTCGCGCCGGGCTTCCTGGGCGAGCGCTTCTATTTCCAGTCCTTCGAGGCACCGCTGGATCGCAGCGAGTACCTGTTGGTCG
>PMIX01000273.1 GCA_003158395.1 Myxococcales bacterium
CACGACTGGCACCGGTGGCAGCGGTGGCGGGACCGGCACGACAGCCACAGGCGGAGGGGGTGGAACCAGCACGACTGGCACGGGTGGCAGGGGCGGCGCGGCCGGGGGGGCAGCCGAAGGCGGCCGCGGGGGCGCGGCCGGCGGGACAGCCGAAGGCGGCCGCGGCGGTGGAGCCGGCACGGAGCCCACGGGAGGCAGCAGCGGCGGCACCGGCGGGACATCCACGGGAGGCACTGGCGGCGGTGGGACCGGTGGTTCATCCACGGGAGGCAGCGGCGGCGATACCGGAACGTGCGTTTGTAACGCCCCCGTGTGCGTGCTGCCGGACTGTCTGAAGAACCTCGGCACCGACTGTGTCGAAAGCGGAGCCTGTACGATCCAGAAGGATCTAGCCAGCGGCAACACGAACACCTGCTACGACAACGGGGTAGCGGAGATCGTTGTCCACGACACGATGACTGACGACAGCACCCTGACACTGAAGAAGGGCACTTCAACCTGTTTCTCAACGACGTTCAATGGGAACGACGTGTACAACGGCGCGGGTGCTATCACGGTGATCAACGCATCCGGCACGGCCGTGGCGAGCGTGGCGATCGACTACGTGGGACGCTTCTTCGTGGTCACCTGCACGGGCGGTCAGGACGTGGCGCTCGATAGTTCCTGCTCGAACGTCTGGCCTCTGTCTGTGTTGATGGGCTCAGACTGCCAAAACGAAGGAGACTGCCAGCCCTAAACTCTAGCTACGGCTCTGCTGCTCGCTGGCTGCTGGCGTCTGCGCATTCCTCACGCCGACAAAGTAGACAGCCAGCCCAAGTCCAATCGTTGCCAGACCCGCCAGCGACTCGACTGGACGGAACCTCAACAAGTACACGAGCATCCACCCGGTAATCGCCAAGAAGACCAGGGGCGTCACAGGATAGCCCCACGTCTCGAAGGGCCGCGGGACGTGGGGGTACCTCCAGCGTCGAACGAAGACACCGACGACAGCCATGAACGTGCTCATCGCCAAGGTGAAGCCAAGATAGGTGATGACGGTTTCGAAGGTAGAGGTCAGCACCAACACGACCACGATGGCCAGCTGCAGTAGGAGGGCCCGATGGGGTACGCCGTGGCTGTTGAGAGGCGCAAAGTATCTAAACATTCTGATTTCATCCGCCAACGCCCAAAGGACGCGGGGCCCAGCCCAGGTCATCGAGCTAATGGACGAAATCAATCCAATGGATATGAGGAGCCCCATGATGCGGGCCCCGGCCGGCCCGAAGATGGTGCCGCCTGCGAGGAAGCCAACCTCCACCTGTCCTGCCAGGACCTTCATTGGGGTCGTGTAGAGGAACACGAAGTTCAGCAACAAGTAGAGCGCCATCACGATCAGCGTGCCCGCCAGGAGGGACCGAGGAATCGTGCGAGCCGGCTCCTTGACCTCGCTTGCCAAATACACCGAGGCGTTCCAACCCGAGTATGAGTAGGTGACGTATACCAGGGATACGGCGAAGGCTGGGGAGGCGCATACACGCAAGTCACGGATATGAGGCATCCAGGAAAGGGGCTGCGGCACAGCCAAAATCAACCCGCACAGGACCAACCCGACGATCAGCAGAACCTTGAACGACGTGGCAAGGCTCTGAAAACGGCTTCGTGTTCGGGCGCTTCCAAAGTGAATCAGCGAAATCGCAACCGCGACAGTCAGTGCGACACCGGTTGCGGGCAGGCCGGGAAACACCCGCGAAAGGTACTTTCCGAGTGCCATGGAAGCCGCCGCGACCGGCGCGGCGAATCCGACGGTCACCGACACCCAACCGGCCACGAAGCCGACCGCCGGATGGTAGATGCGCGAAAGAAAGTGGTATTCGCCTCCCGAGCGCGGCATCGCCGCGGCCAGTTCGCCGTAGGCCAGAGCGCCACAGAGCGCGTAGACGCCACCGACCAGCCAGAGCAGCAGCAAGGCGAATGGCGAGGTGATCCCGACGACCTGGAAGCCCAGACTGGTAAAGACGCCCGTCCCGACCATGTTGGCGACCACGATGAAAGTCGCCGTTGCAAGCCCCACCTGACGACGGTGTTGCGCTACATTGGATTCATTCATGGATGCCTCCCCCCACTGAGTTCGAAACCTCCGAATGGTGAAACTGGTGGTCTGCCTCGGTGACGAAGAAGCGGCCGAACATACCATGGGTGCAAGAGGCGGTGGAACGTCCGGATGTGTTCCGCACCGGTCGCCACGCAAATAGGGCGGGGCCAAGGCCCGAACTCTAGCTTCGGTAATCCCCGTTTTCGCTCACGTACTCGTGGCTCAGGTCGGCGCCAATGACGGTCGCGGCCGCGGGACCCGCGTCGAGATCGATCTCCACTTCCACGCAGCGCTCGTGCGGGGGGTAGTCGAGGGGGGGGCGGAACACGCCGTCGATCGGCGCGGCGCTGGCGTACAGCTGGGCCTGCTTGAGGTGCGCGACCAAAGCGGCCTCGACCTTGGCATCGAGATGGAAGCAGCCGGCTTCAAAGATGGCCAGTCCACCCACACGGATGCGTAGGTTGCGCAGATCCAGTTCGGGCGCGGCCAAGCCGAGATACTTGCCAATGGCGCACAGCAGGCGGCCCACGTTCGGGTCATTGCCGCACACTGCGCACTTGAAAAGAGGCGAGTTGACCACGGACTTGCCCACGCCACGAGCCAGAGCCTCGTTGGGTGCGCCACTGACCCGCACGCGCATCACGTGGTGCACGCCCTCACCGTTGCGGGCCAGGTCCTCGGCTAGATCCCGGCACACTTGCGACAGCGCGTGCTCGAAGGCGGCTGGGTTAGCGCAGGGCGCGGCGCCCGAGGAAAGCAGCAGCACCGTGTCCGACGTGCTGGTGTCCGAGTCGATGCTCATGCAGTTGAAGCTGCAGTCCACGGCCGGAACCAGCATGCGGCGCAGCTCGGACCGCGGGATCGCGACATCGGTCAGCAAGAAGATCAGCATGGTGGCCAGGTTGGGCTCGATCATGCCGGCGCCTTTGCCGAAACCCACGATGCTGCCCGGGCCAACCGATGCGCGCCGGACCTTGGGGTAGAGGTCCGTGGTCATGATCGCAGTGGCGGCGTCGACCAGGGATCGCTGCCCGAGTGAGGCCGCCGCATCGGGCAAGGCGGCCAACATGGCCTCCATGGGCATGCGCCATCCGATCACGCCGGTCGAGTTGGGCAGCACCTGGCGACCCTGCAAGCCGAGTACGCCGGCCACCGCCTCGCACCAACGCTCGGCAACGGCGACACCGTCGGGCGCGCATACGTTCGACACCTTGTTGTTCACCACGACCGCACCCACCGTCGCTTGCTGAAGGCGCTGCCGGCCGAGGATGACGGGCGCGCCCGGGAAGGCGTTGCGGGTGTAGACCGCGGCGAAATCCGGTGTGGGCCGATCGAGCACGACCAGGGTCAGGTTCATCTTGGCGGGCCTCAACACCTCGGCTGGAGTGAAGCCAAGGGTCGTGGTACCCACGCGAAAGCCCACCGGCAGGACGGCTTGGGTGTGAAGCCAGGCCTGGTGGGCGTCTCGCGACGAGAAGGTCAGGTTGGTGCTGGCCATCGCTACTTGTAGGCCTCGACCGGCGGGCAAGCGCACACGAATTGTCGGTCGCCGAGAACGTTGTTGAGACGACCCACTGACGGCCAAAACTTGCGGCCGCGCAGCCAAGGCAAGGGATAGGCCGCGCCCTCGCGCGAATAGGGGTGCGTCCACTCGGCGGTGACCAGCGCCTCGGCGGTGTGGGGCGCGTTCTTGAGCAGGTTGTCTTCGCGCGGCTGCGCGCCCGACTCGATCTCGCGGATCTCCTGCCGAATGGCGATCATGGCTTCGCAGAAACGATCCAGCTCGGCGCGCGACTCGCTCTCGGTTGGCTCGATCATCAGGGTTCCCGCGATGGGGAAGGACACGGTCGGGGCATGGAATCCGTAGTCCATGAGGCGCTTGGCCACATCGTCGGCCTCGATGCCCGCGCTCTTCTTGAGCGGCCGCAGGTCAACGATGCACTCATGCGCCACGCGGCCATTCTCGCCCCGATACACGACGGCAAAATGCGGCTGCAGGCGCTCGGCCACGTAGTTGGCGTTGAGGATGGCGAACTCGGTGGCGCGCTTGAGCCCGGCCGCGCCCATCATGCGTGCATACGCCCAGGCGATGAGCAGGATGTTGGCGCTGCCCCAGGGCGCAGCAGCCACGGCGCCGATGGCGTCGCGCCCGCCCACGGGCACCACAGGATGGCCGGGCAGAAACTCGACCAGGTGGCTGGCCACTGCGATGGGACCCATGCCCGGGCCGCCCCCGCCATGGGGGCTGGCAAAGGTCTTGTGCAAATTGATGTGGCAGACATCGGCGCCGATCTCAGCGGGCCGACAAAGCCCGACCTGACCGTTCATGTTGGCGCCGTCCATGTAGACTTGGCCGCCCTGCTCGTGGACAATCGCGCACAGCCGCTTGACGTTCTTCTCGAACACGCCGTGGGTCGAGGGATAGGTGAGCATGAGGGCGGCGAGATGGTCTTTGTGCTCGGCAGCCTTGGCCTCCAGGTCCACCTCATCGATGTTGCCGCCGGCGTCGCAGGCCACCCCCACCACCTTGAACCCGGCCATGACTGCAGACGCGGGGTTGGTGCCGTGGGCGGAGGCGGGAATGAGGCACACATCGCGATGGCCTTGACCGCGGCGGGTGTGATAGCGGCGAATGACCAGCAGGCCCGCGTATTCGCCCTGCGAGCCCGCATTGGGCTGCAGCGATACTCCCGGCAAGCCGGTGACCGTCGCCAGAACATGTTCCAGCTCGCGGAACACAGCGTGGTAGCCCTCGGCTTGGTTGGCCGGCGCGAAGGGGTGCAGCCGGCTCCATTCGGGCCAACTGACGGGCAACATCTCGGCCGTGGCATTCAGTTTCATCGTGCACGAGCCGAGTGGGATCATAGCGTGCGCCAGCGACAGATCCCTCGCCTCCAACCGCCGGATGTAGCGCAACATCTCAGTTTCAGAATGGTACTGCGCAAAGACCGGGTGTTGCAGGTACGCGCTCTTGCGCAGGAGTGCGTCGGGGATGGGTGGCTCGACCTCCCGGGCCAGGGAGACGACGTCGGGAAGCTTGTGGCCGGCAGGGGCCAGCACGGCCAGGATGTCAGAGACATCCGCTTCGCTCGTCGTTTCGTCGAGAGAAATGGAAATGGCGGCCGAGCCCAGTGGCCGGAAGTTCATCCTCGCGGCCTCAGCATGGTCGTGCCAGACCTTCACATCAGCGGACAAGCCCTCGACGCGTACCGTGTCGAAGAACGGCCCCCGCCACACGCGCAGACCGAGGCGCGCTAGACCTTCGGCCAGCACCGCGGTCAGCCGGGCGACCCGTTTGGCGATGCCGCGAATCCCAGCCGGCCCGTGGTACACGGCGTACATGCTCGCCATCACCGCGAGCAAGACCTGCGCGGTGCAGATGTTGCTGGTGGCCTTCTCGCGCCGGATGTGTTGCTCGCGGGTCTGCAGGGCCATGCGCAGGGCCGTCCGGCCGTGGGCATCGACGGAAACGCCAATGAGCCGTCCGGGCATCCTGCGCACAAATTCCTTGCGGGTCGCGAAGAAGGCGGCGTGAGGGCCACCGTAGCCGAGCGGCGTGCCGAAGCGTTGCGTGCTTCCCAGCACCACGTCCGCGCCAAACTCTCCCGGGGGCAGGAGCAACGCCAGGCTGAGCAGGTCCGCGGCCACGGCCACGCGCGCGCCGGCCGCGTGCGCGCGTTCGCAGAAGGCACGGTAGTCGACCACGCTGCCGTCGGTGGTGGGGTATTGCACGAGGGCCCCAAACACGCGGTTGTCAAAGGCGAAGCGCTCGTGGTTGCCCAGCACGACCTCGATGCCGCGCGCCTCGGCGCGGGTCGCGACCACCGCCAGGGTCTGCGGGTGGCACAACTCAGAGACAAAAAACAGGTTGGCGTCGTCGCGCTCGGCCAGACCGGCCAACATGTGCATGGCTTCGGCCGCTGCCGTGGCCTCGTCGAGCAGCGACGCGCCGGCAACTTCCATGGCCGTCAGGTCCATGATCATGGTTTGGAAGTTGAGCAGCGCCTCCAGGCGGCCTTGCGAGATCTCCGCCTGGTACGGCGTGTAGGGCGTGTACCAACCGGGGTTCTCCAAGATGTTGCGTTTGATGACCGGCGGGACGATGCAGTCGTGGTAGCCCACGCCGATGTACGAACGAAAGATGCGGTTGTGGCTGGCCAGTCGGCGGGCCTCAGCCAGAAGCTGGTACTCGGAAAGTGGCGGCAGGAGGTCGAGCGGCAGGGCCGCACGGATGGAGGCCGGGACCGTCTGGCTGATCAGCTCGTCGAGCGAGTGGGCGCCCACGACCTTGAGCATCGCGGCCAGATCTGTGTCGTCAGGGCCGATGTGGCGTTGGGAGAATTCTGACGGATCGAAGGAGAACGTCATCGGCCTGGGCTAGTCCTCGTGTTCCTTGAGGAACTCCTCGTAGGCCGCGCTCGGCATTAGCCCCTTCAGCTCGTCAGGGCTGGACATCTCGATTTGGGCCATCCACCCGCCGTCGTAGGGTTCCTCGTTCACGTATTCCGGGGAATCCTGGAGCGGGGAGTTGACCTTGACCACCTTGCCGGATACCGGGGCGTAGACGTCGGACACGGCCTTGACCGATTCCACGGCCCCGAAGGCCTCGTGTCGCTTGATTACTTCGCCTTCGTTGGGCAGATCGACTTGCGTCACATCGCCGAGCTGATCGACTGCGAACTGGGTGATGCCTACGGTGACTAGGTTGCCTTCCTGGCGGGCCCACTCGTGGTTCTCGGTGTAGAGGAGGTCGTTGGGAACGTTCTCGCTCATGTCGGTCGGTCTCCTTGGATGCTGGATTGTATTTCAGGCTAGCGGCGATAGAAGGGGCCTTCTACCACCTCGGCCTCAGTCGGTCTGCCGCGACAGTCGATGAGTAGGCGCGCCCCGGGCCGGGCCAGCGGCGTCGGTACATAGCCGAGCCCGATGTTCTTGCCCACGGTCGGCCCCACGGTGCCCGAGGTCACTTCACCCACCTTGGCCCCTGTTGACGGATCGTGGATGGGGTAGCCGTGGCGGGCGATCCCGCGACCAAGCATGACGAAGCCAGCCAGCTTGCGCAGGAGCCCTGCCTCCCGCTGCCGCAGCAGCGCCTCGCGGCCGATGAAATCACCTGCCTCAAACCTCACCACCCAGCCCAGGCCTGCCTCGAGAGGCGTTGTTTCGTCGGAAAGGTCGTTGCCGTAGAGAGAGAGACGGGCCTCCAGCCGGAGCGTGTCGCGCGCGCCCAGACCGGCGGGTTTACCGCCCACGCCGGCGCACGCGTCGAGCAGCGCCTGCCAGAGCGCCTCGGCGTCGCGAGAAGCGCAGAAGATTTCGAAACCGTCCTCGCCCGTGTAGCCTGTGCGCGCGATCCACGCGGGCCGGCCTGCCACCTCCACCTCGGGCAAAAAATGAAAGGACTTGAGCGCGGCAATGGGCGCGCTTGTGAGAGGCGCGAGAACCGTCTCCGCCTTGGGACCCTGAAACGAGATGAGCCCTGTCTCGTCCGAGGCGTCGTGAATCTCGCACCAGGACCCGACCTGCTGCAAGAAGTGCTGGGTGTCCTTCTCGATGTTTGCGGCGTTGACCACGATGAGGAAGTGGTCAGGTTTGACTCGATAGACGATAAGGTCGTCTACGATGCCACCGCTGGGGTTGCATGCCACGGTGTACAGCGCGCGGCCGTCGGTGAGCTTGCCCACGTGGTTGGTGACCAGCCGCTGCAAAGCCTCGGCCGCGCGCGCGCCGTGAAAATGAACCTCGCCCATGTGGCACACGTCGAACATGCCGACCGCGGTGCGCGTGGCCCGATGCTCTTCGAGAATGCCCGAGGGGTAGTTGACCGGCATGAGCCAGCCGCCAAAATCGATCATCTTGGCACCCAGTCTGCGGTGCGCCTGGGACAGGGGTGTCGTGCGGGGCGAAAGGGCAGGCGCGGCGTTCATCGCGGCGGAATCTTGGCGGAAAGCTTTCGTTGGGACAAGAGGATCCTGGGATACGGAGCAGGGGGCCCACCCGAAACGCTGAACCCCATCCTGACGGGGACCCCGTCACGGGCCCCATCTCCGTCTCCGCCCCGGCCCTCTGCTTCGAAGCCCAGACCTACCGTCGTTCGAGTAGGGTTGGGTCAAGAAACCCGACGAGCAACTCGGTGATCTGGTCCTGCAAGCCGCGCGCCTCCACCGGCGAGCGCACGTCGTTCATGAGTAAGGAAAACACGATGGGTTTTTGCCCGGGCGCGCCGGCCACGCCCGACAGGCAGCTCACCTTGGCCAGGGTGCCGGTCTTGGCCCGCACGTAGCGCTCAGCCGCGCTGCCGGTCATTCGGTTGGCGAGTGTGCCGTCGGCGCCGCTCACCGCCAGCGACGCGAGAAACTCGCCGGAGATGCGGAAGTCGCGCATGGCTGAACGGATCACGGTGGCGATTTGCTCGGCGGAAAAGCGGTTTGAGTCGTAAAGCCCCGAACCGTTCCGCATGACGTAACTGGCCCTACCGATCCCGATGCCCTCGAGATAGCGCGCGACTGCATCCAGACCCTTCTGCCAGGTACCTGGCCGGCCCACGACCTCGGCCCCCAGGGTGCGCAGGACCTGTTCGGCGACGAAGTTGTTCGAACGCTTGCCGAGCTCGTGTACCACAACTGCTAGCGTGGGCGAGTCGTGCGTGGCCAGGGTACGCAGCCCATCCTTGGGAGCGGCCGCCACACGTACCGGCTTGTCGATAGCGATGCCACGTTTCTGCAAGATCTGCTTGAAGGTCTGGCCGAGGAACACATCGGGGTGGACGATCCGACGCAACACGATGCGCGGCTCGCCGCCCAGCCGAACGCGGCCCGACACGGTCACGCGGGTTTGACCGTTGCCTGCGTCGCTGGTCTGCACGGTGGGCGCGGCGGGCCCTTTGGCCGCCGTGATCACCCGGCCGGCCAAGACCAGGTTGGATGACGGTGGGTCCAGAAGCACCCGGGCCGGTGCGCCAGCGCTGGGCCCCGGCGTGATGAGGACCGCCACCGCATTGCTGTTCAGCGAGGCTGCCGAAGACGGCGCACGAAAGGCGGCCGAGTCGTCCTTCTCGTCATAGGATGGCCCCACCGTGGCGCCGTCAAAGGCGGTGGCATCGACCACCAGGCCTCCACGCACCTTCCGCAGACCGATGGCACCGAGTTCGCTGGCCAGCTCGGCCAAGTCTTGCGCCGTGAGTGTCGGATCGCCGGAGGCTCGTAGAAAGAGATCCCCCTGCAACTCGCCGGCCGGGCTGACCGCGCGCCCACCCTCGGGCGGCGCCAGGCCCAGGACAGCCGTCTTCCAGCGAAACTCGGGCCCCAGCAGGGCGAGCGCCGCCGAACTTGTCACCAGCTTGACGTTGGAAGCGGCATTGAGGCCGCTCTTTTCGTTGCGACTGTAGATGGGCTTGCCACTTTCCGCGTCGAGGATCATCACCGAGATCCTGGCCCCGGCCAGGGCAGGGGAGGTGAAGACCGCATCCAGTCGGGCTTTGAGCCACGTTGGTCGTTCCGCTGGATTGGCCGGAGGCGGTGGCACCGGCGCCGTGGGTGGCCTTGCGGCGGCACCGTCGATCGCCGGGCGGTTGGGCTGCGCGGCGACGGTCAGTGAACCGATGCAGAAGGCGCAGGTCAGCGTGAACGCGTGGCGCAACATGGGGTCCTGGCCGCGGGTCTACCGTGAAGGGGACCAGGACTGCAAATCTGGCGCAAGGGAACGCCCTTCAACAGGGAGCCGTCGATCTGGGAAACTGCTTCGCTAGGTCTGGGTCGAAGACGGATTCTGATCCTCCGACTGCTCCGGGTATTCATGGGCGGGTGTGCCCAGCGGCGGGCACAAGGCTCATCCGACGGGTGGGAGAGACCCGCGAGAGCGCACGCAGCGGCTATACTATCTACCAGTGGACCTCTTCGCGCACGCAGCAGGCAAGGACCGGCGCGGCCAGCCCCTGGCTGAGCGCATGCGCCCCATTTCCCTGGCCGAGTTTGTCGGCCAGGACCATTTGCTCGCCCCAGGGCGCTGGCTGCGGCGCGCGCTTGANNCGCCTGCTGGCCGCAGAAACCAACGCCAGCTTCGTGGCACTGTCGGCGGTGATGGCCGGGGTCAAGGAGGTGCGCGAAGCGGTGGCCGAGGCGGCCGAGCGGCGGGACATGCGTGGGCAGAGAACCCTGTTGTTCATCNNTTCAACAAGGCCCAGCAGGACGCTCTTCTGCCCCATGTGGAGGCGGGCACGGTCATTCTGGTGGGAGCCACGACGGAGAATCCCTCCTTCGAGGTGAACGCGCCGCTGCTCTCACGCGCCAAGGTGGTGGTCCTAAAGCCGCTTTCCCGGGAGAACCTGCGCACCATCGTGGACCGCGCCCTTGCCGATCCCAGGCGCGGTCTCGGCGCTGAATCCATCGAGTGCGCGGCCGCCACGCGCGACCTAGTGGCGGCCCAGGCCGGGGGCGATGCGCGCCAGGCCCTGTCCACGCTGGAGGCGGCCGCGTCCATCGCGCAGCCCGACCAGGAGGGCCGAAAGCAGATCGACGACAAGACCATCGAAGAGGCTTTGCAGCGGCGGGCTTTGCTCTACGACAAGGCCGGCGATCAGCACTATGAAGTGGTGAGCGCCTTCATCAAGAGCATGCGCGGCAGCGATCCCGACGCGGCTGTGTACTGGATGGCGCGCATGCTGGAGGCAGGTGAGGACCCGCTCTTCGTGGCCCGTCGAATGGTGATCTTTGCGGCTGAGGACATCGGCAATGCGGATCCCAATGCCTTGCGCGTGGCCTTGGCCGCGACCGACGCAGTCCGTTTCGTGGGTATGCCTGAGGGCCACCTCCCGCTCACGCAGGCAGCTGTGTATCTTGCGGTCGCGCCCAAGAGCAACACCGCGGTCACGACTTACGCGGCGGCCAGAGCCGACGTGGAAGAGCACGGCGCGCTTCCGGTGCCGCTGCATCTGCGCAATCCCAGCTCGGCGCTGGGCCGGTCTATGGGCTTTGGCAAAGAGTACAAGTATCCCCACAATTTTGAAGGCCACTTCGTAGCCGAGGACTACCTGCCCGAGGAACTGAAAGGGCGGCACTACTACCAGCCGTCAAATTCCGGCCGCGAGCGCGAAATCGCCGAGCGGCTGGCGACCCTACGAAAGCAGAAGAAAGAGGGCCCATAGCGGGCTGCCGAGAGGGCCGGCCGGTTTCGCACAGGCAGGCCGCGAACCGCGCAGCGAATCCTCAGGGCGTGGCAAAGGCCAGGGCAAGCGCACGCACAGCGATGGCGGTCGTGTGCAGGTACATCGCCACATCGAGCCTGGCTCCATAGGTGGCGCGTGCTTCTTCGTAGGCGCCCCAGCTTCCGTCGGGGTTCTGAGATTGCAGAAGACTGCTCATGGCCTCGCGGAACACGGGCAGGTCAGTGAACCCCACGTAGGCGAGGGAGATGGCCAGTTCGCCGACCAGATCTCGGTTGTCTGCCATGAGATAGCGCACGGTCAGACGGTCGAGCGCCCAGCGAAGATAGGCCAGGTCCGCCGGCTGGAACACGCCGTCGGGCGGTTTGTCCTCGCGCTCGTACCGCGCCCCCACCTCATGCATCAGATCGTAGATCTGGTTTTGCGTCAGCTTGTAGGGGCTCATCCGGCCGGGGATCACGCCCACCGTCGTCGCTTCCACCAACGGGTAGGGCTCCTTCAGCCCGAAATGACGATAGTAGTTGTGGAACACCATCTGCTGGTGATGGCCTCGGGTGGGCATGTGCTGGTTGAGACGTTCGTGGATGCGCTGGATCTGCTTGCGATAGGCGGTGGTGTCGAGCCCCGCGCGATCCATCAAGACCGCGACGCGCAGATAGGACGTCGAATCGCGCTTGAAGGTCGAGTCGTCGACCTTGTCCATGTCGTGGTACCAGGGCTCGGCCGTAGGGGCCGTCATCATCTGCAAGCGAGCCCAGATCGTGGCGCGGTCGGCGACATTGGCGGTCTGGTAGAGGTCGACATAGGCACCCAGCAACTCTGCCAACTTGCGTTTGGCGGGAATGCCGTTTTGATCCAGATCCCGCAAGTCGAGGGTGAGCTTGTCGAGCCAGGCCTGGGCTCGGGCCATTGCGGTACGGGCAAGCGGGGCGTTGGCAGCCAGCCAGGCGATAGTCGCCGAGCGGTTCGGTCCCTCGCAGACGTTGGCCGGCAGAAACGGTGGTGAGGGCGGGCGTGGCCTCGGTTTGCACGCCGGCGCTGCGAGCAAGCAGCAGAGACTCAGCAAAACCGCGACCCCAAAGGCCGACCGAGCCGTTCGCGAGGCGGGGGTGTTTCGGTCTTGAGCTGCCAGCACGACCGGCAGTGTAGCTCGCCTGCAGATTTCGTGCAGGCACGTGCGCCGCGCCGGAGATTGTCTTGCGGGCCGCGGAATCTTCGTCGACAATTCTCGATATCGGCGTGAACACCAGCAGTACAGAGAAACCGGCCACCAGCAGCGACGACGCCGGTAGCTTGAGGGCGTGCGCCGTCTCCGAAATGGCTGCTGGATGGCGTCGGCTCGACGGGCGCTGGTTGACGGCCGCGCTCCTGGTCGGATATTTCGCAGGGCTATTCGTCTATGCCAGAGGCGAGGGGCGATCCCTTCGTCAGGCCTGGAATGCGGTCGGCGTTTCCGCGCGCGATCCGGTGTTCGGTGATCTCAGGATCATCCCTGACGCAGCCGAGGCGGCTGGCGAGGGACGCGATCCCTACGGGGACGACATCCGCGATCACCGCAGACGGCGATTCAACTACCCGCGTCTGTGGCTGTCGACGTACGGCATGGGACTGACATCGGGTCGGGTGGAGATCGTGGGCACCGGCATCGCGGCGGCATTCCTAGGGTTGACCTTCGTGGTGATGGGTCCCCTGACGCTGATGCAGGGTTGCCTGTGGGCCGCGCTCGTGTGCGCACCCGCGACCATGCTGGGAGTCGAGCGCGGCAACCTCGATTTGATCATGTTCTGCCTTTTGGCGCTGGCCCTGTTGTCGCGGCGTCGGCCTCCACTTGCCGCCGGGTTCATCCTGGCAGCGAGCCTGGGCAAACTCTTCCCGGCCGCATCGTTTTTGGTCTTCGCGAACCGACCAGCCCGGCGCACCCTGGTCATGGTTGGGACTTGTCTACTGGTCTTTGCGGTCTACCTGTATTTCACGCGTGACGACCTGTCCCAGATTGGGCGGGCCACATTGCGAAGCGCTTCGTATTCCTACGGATGTGCGATCCTGGTTGGGCTGATCCAGCTCAAGTTCGGCGGAGGCATCTCATTCGCGGAATCGCTGGCTGTGGGTTGGGTCGCGGCCCTAGCTGTCTGCACCTTGGCCGGGTTGCGCGCCCGCGGCAAGCCCTCCATCCCGGCGACGTACGAACGAGAAGTGATCGCGTTTCTCATCGGCGCCCCGATCATGATCGGTACGTTCCTGCTCGGCACGAGCTTCGACTATCGCTGGGTCTTCGGACTGTACTGCGTGCCGCTGTGGTTGCGGCTGGGGGCGGGCCGCGGTCCGCTCGCGCCCGGCTCCAGAGGGGCTCTGGCTTACCTGACCATCTACCTCTACTGGTTCCTGATCGCGGGTGAAGGCACCATTTTCCGGCTGCTATTCAAGCAGATTCTGGCTTGGGCGCTGCTCTATCAGATCGCCCAGTCGCTGGCGGTGATCCTCCGCCCCGCCTGGTCAGGTTGGCGTACCGCTGTCCTCGGGCACGCCGCGCGCAAGACCTGAGGCTGGCATCTCCGGGTTCTTCACCTTCAAGACGCGGCCTGTAGGCCCGTTGTCTTGCCGTGAGCCAGGGCTAGCCACGCAAGAACACACAGCCCCGCGAGCGAGAGCGCCAGGCCAGCCAGCAGTCCCGGCGGCGTGAAGGTGAGCGCGACCAAATGCGCCCCTGGCGGCACCGGTACGGCCCTCATCAGGGTGTTCGCGGTCAGCAGGGGAGCTGGGCCGCCCATCGACCGTAGCCGACCAACCGTCGAGTTGCTGTTCGACGAACACCGCCACGGCCGGCCGGTCGGCCACGCAGCGAGCGGACAGGCGCGTGGCTGCGTAGGTCTCGATGGTGCAAGGAACTGGCTCCGCTTTGGCAGCGAGCAAGGGAAGGTCCGGGCTCGACTCCTCCAAGAGTGTCTCCCGCCCGGCTACGACATCTTCGTCGAGCAAGCGGGCTTGAAGCTGGGTGGCCGGCAATCCCTCGGCGTGAAAGCTGAGGAACACCCGTGGCAACCTGTGCGCGACGCCGAACAAGCGCGGGCGCGACCCTCACGCGGCAATTGCGG
>PMIX01000285.1:0-9038 GCA_003158395.1 Myxococcales bacterium
CGTCCTTTAGCTTAGGACGGATCGCCGACTGTTTTGGCCCTGTGCCACATGAAGAACACAAAAGCTGCCGAGGATGTGATCCCGGCGAAGCCGAAGGCGTAGCTCGGGCTGAGCTTCCATAGTGCGCCGGCAATGATCGACGCTGGAAGGTAGACGAGACCCGTAAAGAAGCTGTAGGCGCCGATGGCTGTGCCCCGTTTTGTCTTCTCCATGTCGGTGATGTAGGCCTTACTCTGGCTTTCATCGATGGCGTAGAAGACGCCGAAGACGAGAAACAGCACCACTACCTGCCACTTTGCAGAGGCGAAGATGAAACCCACACACATCAAGAGATACAGGATGTATTCGAGAGCGATGATCTTGCGGCGGCCAACGTGGTCGCCCAGCTTTCCCAACAGTGGCGCTGCGAGCACAAAAGACACATTGTACAGCGCGTAGAGCAGGGTGACGCTTCGAATGGCGAAACCGACGCTGTAGGCCTTGAGCAGCAGGAAACCAAAACTGAAATAGGCCAAGGAAAAGAGTCCAGCACTGAATAGGTAGTGCTTGAAGTCGGGGCCGAGCGTTCTGTAGGCCCTGACGATGTTCTCTCTCTGGGTGGGTGCGGCGGGTTCCTCAATGATGAAGAAGAGAAGCAGCACGGCCAGGGCCGCAGGTACCAGGGCCACCAGAAACAGGATCTTGAACGTCGAAGCGGTCTCGCCCAGACGGTCCAAGATGAAGTAGGCGCCGATCGGGCCGAGGATCGCCCCTGACTTGTCCATGGCCTTGTGGACCCCAAAAGAGAAGCCGGCATTCTTCTGAGTCGCCATGGACGAGATCCAGGCGTCACGCGGGGCGCCGCGGAAGGATTTTCCAAGGCGCTCGATTACACGGAACGAGGCGCACGACAACAAAGTGCTCTGAAGCGCGATGATCGTCTTGGCCAGAGTCGAGAAGGCGTAGCCAAGGATCGTGAGCGTTTTCCGCTTGCCGGTCCTGTCGGAGACAAAGCCGGCCACGTAGTCGAGTGACGAGGCTGCGAAGTCCGCCATCCCCTCGATGAGCCCAAGAAGCGCCGCCGAGGCGCCTAGAATTACGGTGAGAAAGATGGAAAAGACGGAAAAGATCATCTCCGAACTGAGGTCGGTCAGGAAGCTGACTAGCCCCAGCATGAAAATGCCACGGTGTACGCCGAGAACGGTCTTCTCCGGGAGAGGTGCCTCACGGTTCTTCATGGGCGATTGCGCGTGGCCATGTGAACAGTCTTCTCGCGCTTGATACCTCGAGTACGAAGGCTTCGTCAGAAGACGCGGACACTGGGGCGAACCTTGCGCAGGAAGAAACGACGCCCGGAACCGAAGGGGCGCCACAGGCTGGTCAAGATCAGATCGAGATCGCAAGGGTCCATGTCCGGAAGAAGAGGCCGCAGGCGCCGCTGGGTCGCCGTCAACTCCTCGACCGTGACGCGTGGACTGGTCTCGGCCTGAGCAGACACTTGATGTGCCATCCACAGATTGTACTCCGAAGCGCGTAGGGCGCCCCTGCCTTTCTCCACGTGTCTGGCGCCGGGTTCGAGCAGAACCTGGCCTGGCCGCGCCTCGGCACCTTGCCCTTCTACAGCGAGGCGAGCGCCGCTGTTGCGGCACTTGGGTCTGTCACCGGGGCGGCGCAGGCGTAGTTCCGGCAGATGTAGAGCGCCGCCTGCCCGCGCACCAGGGTTTTTCCGCGAAGCAGGGGCAAGTCAACCGCCTCGGGTCGGTCGGGATCGAAATGGGCGACAATGCGATTGGGCAAGTAGCGTCCGGCAATGGCGCTCTCAAGCGCTTCCTGATCCGGCGCTCCCCGCCGCCCGACCACCGCTAGCTCGATCGGGGCGCTTTCCAGGAAGTCGAGGACGTCAAGCGAGGTCGCGAACACCCGCGGGGCCCGCTCAATGAGCGCGCCATAGGCCGCGATCGCGGCGCGCGCTCGCTGCGTGAGATCGTCGCGACCGTAGTGCCGGGCGAGGCGCGCGAGGGCGCGCGCGAGCACCGCGTTCGCGCTAGGAAGCGCGCCATCGTAGCCTTCGCGCGGTCGCGCGAAGAGCGCCTCGTGGTCGCGTGCCGTGCTGAAAAAGGCTCCGTCGCTGTCGCCGAAATCTCGCATTGTGCGTTCGGCGAGCCGCAACGCCTCTGCCAGAAATTCCGCCGAGCCGCCTGCCTCAAACAGCGTGATCAGCGCGTCGGCCAGGTAGGCGTAGTCGTCGAGGCAGCCCGGCAGGTGGGCGCGCCCGGCGCGGGTCGTGCGGAAGAGTCCGCCATCCGGCCGGCGCAGCACTGACAACACGAAGCGCGCGGCGCGCTCCGCGGACTGCAGGTAGCGCGGATCGCGGAGCACGCGGAACCCCTCGGCCATCGCGCCGATCATCAGCCCGTTCCACGCCGTGATCACCTTGTCGTCGAGCAGGGGCGGCACCCGTGCCAGGCGCGCGCGGTAGAGTCTTTCGCGTGCGTCTTCGAGTAGGGTCTGCAAGTCGTCGGAGGTGCTGCCCAGCTCGGCCGCCGTCGCCCCAATTGTGCGCGGCCGGTGGAGCACGTTCCTGCCTTCCCAATTCCCCTTCAGGGTCACGTCGTAGAAGAGGGCGAACGCCCTCGCGCTGGCCGGGGCAAGCAGCGCCTGAATTTCATCGAGCGTCCACACGAAGAACTTCCCCTCTTCGCCTTCACTGTCAGCGTCGGTCGCCGAACAATAGCCGCCCTCCCCGCCTTGCATCTCACGAACCACGTAGTCGAGGGTTTCGCGTCCCACGCGTCGGTATTCGGGATCGTGGGTCGCCTGGTACGCTTCCAGGTACACGCGGGCCAGCCCGGCGTTGTCGTACAACATCTTCTCAAAGTGGGGGAGCAACCAGCGCTCGTCGGTCGAGTAGCGCGCGAACCCGCCGGCCAGGTGATCGTAGATGCCGCCGTTTTTCATGCCATTGAGCGTGCCCGTCGCCATTGCGAGCGCCTGCGCATCGCCGGTTTTCGCGTGATAGCGGAGCAGTAATGAGATGCTCGCTGCCGGCGGAAACTTGGGCGCCAACCCAAAGCCGCCCCACTCGGGATCGAACGCCGCGGCGAGCGCGCGGACCGCCGCGGAGATCTCCGCGCTGCTGACCGGGACGGCCGCGGCGATCTCGTATCCCGCACGAACCTCTGAGGCGAGCGCGTTCGCCCGGGCAAGCAGGTCGTCGCGTTGGTTTTGCCAAAGATCGGCAATGCGTTTCAGCAGGCTAGAGAAGCCAGGCCGGCCGTGGCCGTCTGCGGGCGGAAAGTAGGTTCCGGCAAAGAACGGACGCCGATCGGGCGCGAGAAAGACGCTCATTGGCCAGCCACCGCCGCCCGACAGCGCCATGGTGGCCGCCATATAGATGTCGTCGAGATCCGGCCGTTCCTCGCGATCGACCTTGATGCTGACGAAGGTGCGATTGAGAAGCGCGGCCACAGCCTCGTTCTCGAAGCTTTCGTGTGCCATCACGTGGCACCAATGGCAAGCCGCATAGCCGATGCTGAGGAAGATCGGCTTATCCTCCCGACCCGCCCGCGCCAGCGCTTCCTCTCCCCAGGGGTACCAGTCCACCGGATTCTCGGCATGCTGAAGAAGGTAGGGGCTAGTCTCGTGCGCGAGTCGATTGGCCATGCTCTCGCCTCTACTATTGAGTCTGGGCACGGGCCAGGCGAGGGGCTACCTCGCGGAGCCCGAGCATCGGTGTTTGTTCTACGCCTACTTCGCTCCCATGTCACCACGACGCGGGTGCCGTCATCGGAGACCGCCCAGGGCGTAGCACCCGTGTTGGTGTAGTACAGCCGGGTCTGGGCGGTTGGATCCAGCGCCTTCATTTTGCCGTCGTGTTCGACCGTCGTGGTCCAGAATAGGAAGGGGGCGCCTGCCTACCGGGTGTTGGATGCGGAGAAGCTGCCTTCGCCTTTCCGCGGGATCGACGTGATGTCGCAAATCGCAGCTGACGGGAAATCCATCTATGTGATGGCATCGACCGATGCCTGCACCAACGACTACACGACGGTCGCGATTCTGCAGGTGCCGTATCGCTGGTATGGCAACGCGCGCGGTGGGGCGCATCGATCGTCCGCGCGAGGCGTACTTGGCGGCAGCGGAGCAGCGGTCGCACCTCAAAGAAGATCTAGAGATTTCCAGCTTCTTGCATTCGTAACCGGTAGACTCCTGAATGTCACGAGCGATGGCGGTGTTACTGGAGGGGAACGATCTTGGAGTTCGCTGCGGTGAAGAGAGGACGACGGTGCCCAATGAACGGCAAGGATGACAAGCCCAAGGGAGTCGCAAAACTGCGCTGGCGGGCCGAAGAGATCGCCAAAGAGCACGGCGTCCCGTCGCCAGAAGATCCCGCGACCCTGTCGCCCACGGAAGCGCTGAGGCTGATCCATGAGCTTCGCGTGCATCAGATCGAGCTGAAGATGCAGAATGACGAACTATGCCGGGCACAGGCAGAACTGAACGCGACTCGGGAGCGCTATTTCGATCTGTATAACCTTGCACCCGTGGGCTACTTCATTGTCTCTCACGAGGGACGCATTTTGGAGGCCAACCTTACCGGCGTCATCCTGCTGGGCGTCCCCCGGGCCGCACTTGTCAAGCAGCCGATCACCCAGTTCATTTTCAAAGAAGACCAAGACATCTACTACCTACACCGCAGACAGCTCTTGGCGACGGGCAAAGCGCACACATGCGAACTACGGATGGTGAAGACCGACGGGACGGTATTCTGGGTTCGACTGACGGCCACAACGCAGGACCCTCCGACGAGCTCAGGGCACGGAACCGGCGGTGCGCCCGTAAGCCGCGTCGTGCTGAGCGACATAAGCGAGCAGAAACAGATGGAGCAAGACAAGGCCAAGCTGGATGCCCAACTCCAACAGGCCAAGAAGCATCCCCCCGTTAGCCCCAAGCCGGGGAGGGGCAAGGGCGGAAAGAACGCCGCCCGAAAATGATGGGGTTCCCGGTGCTACACCAGCAAGAATCCGGTGATCTCGGCCGCCGCGGTCAGAGTCAGCAGGGCTACGGACCAGAAGGTGAGGCTTTCCCAGTTCTCGGGCCGCAGTGCCCGGGCGCCGCTTGCGCACCAGATTCGCCAAGCGGCCAGCGGCGCGAGCAAGGCCGCGGCTAGCGCCACGGGCTGAGGCAGCCCGGCCGCCACAAGGAAGGGCAACGCCGCATAGGCCATCGCGACCGCCATGATGTACCAGCGCACGGCTCGCGCACCGCCCAGACGCACCACCAGGGTCCGCTTGTCTGCCACCGAGTCCCCCGCGCCGTCCGGCACCCCCACAGCCAACAGCATGGCAAATTGCAGACAGCACGGGGGAACGATGGCGAGCAGGAGGGTCCGCAAGCCGACCAAGTCCGAGGCTTGCAAGTAGAACGCGAAGAACGGCACCAGCGCGGTCACCACCAAGACGGCGTCAAACTCGCCCAGCCCGGTCGAATGCAAGCGCAGGGGCGGAGCGCTGTAGAGCCACGACAGGACAAGGATCGCCAGCGCAACCGGGACTAGCAGGGGACCAGGGTGACGGCTCGCCAGCACGATCGCCGTGACGATCCCCACGGCTGCCGCCCCCAGCGCCCCGGCCAGGGCGGCCCCTCGTGGCACCTCCCCGCGTGTCAACACGCGGCTTCCACCCGACCAACGCGTGGGCGTGGCATTCGCACGATCCGCTTCGTAGTCGAAATAGTCGTTCGCATAATGGGTCATCAATTGGAAGGCCGTGATGACGGCCTGCCCGAGTAGGTACACAGAGGGCTCGATGGCCCGGCCCTGCGCCACCGCCACGGCTGCGCCCAGGCCGTACAGGACGAACCCTCCCAACAAGAACAAAGGACGACCGAGCCGGACAAAGGCAAAGAAATCCCGGACGGCCGCTGACAGCGGCCGCGGAACGAAGCGCGGCTTGTCAGCCATCACCGCTCGGTAGCTCGGATGGCCAAGCAGCACAGCCTCCTCGCTGCGCACGCGATGGCGCAGCACCCAGACATGGGCAGCCGACCCGAGCGCGGCACTGAGCCAGGCCGCGTGCACCAGGGGCAAGGCCAGCAACTCCAGAAAGACCGCCACGTAGTTAGGGTGGCGAATCCAGCGAAATGGGCCTTTGGAGACAGCAGCCAGGCCGTGGGACCCGCTGGTCCTTTCCGCAATGGAATCCATAATGGCCACGTTCCAGTGGGCGCCGAGAGTGGCGATCGCCCACCAGCGCAAGGCGCTTGCTGCCAACAACAGCGCCAGCATGGCCCAGGCGAGCGCCGGGATAGGCGCACGCTGGGTGAGCCAAGCCTCGACGCCCGCACCAGCGAGGATGCAAATGTGCAGCAGCACCATGGCGCGGAAGTGTGGCTCGCGCACGGCGGCCGCCCCATCGGCACGCAACAAGCGCCGGTTCCGTCGCGAGAGCAACAGCTCCCCCACCCGGATCAGCCCGACCAGCACCAAGAGGGCCGTGTACAGCGGAAGGGTGTGGGCTAGTTCCATTGCAGCAGACAGAGCTCGGTGGACAGACCCGGCCCGAAGGCGCCCAGCAATCCGTAGGCGCCTGGGCGCGGGCGATGTTGTTTCATCCAGCGCTCGAGTACGAACAGAACCGCCGCGCTCGACAGGTTGCCGTACTCGCGCAGCACGTCCCATGAGGGCTGGGTTTGCGCACGGTCGAGGCCCAGCGCTTCTTCGATCGCCAGGAGGATGCGCTTGCCGCCCGGGTGAAACACGCAGCATTCCAGATCCGCGCGTCCGATTCCCGCCCGGTCGAGCAGACGATCGACGACGGCGCCGAACGTGGCACGCAGGGTTTCCGGCAGCTCTTTGGCCAGCACGACATGCAACCCGTCGTCGCGCAGATCGAAACCCAGCAGGTCCAGGCTGTTCGGGAACAGATGGGTCTCGGCGTCGAGCACGGCAACCCCAGGGACCGATCGGCGCCCGGTCAGCAGCACCGCCGCCGCACCGTCGCCAAAGAGAGCGGTCGATACCAGCTGCGCTGTGCTGGCGTCGCTGCGCTGGAAGCTGAGGGTCGGCAACTCGACCGCAACGATGAGAACGTGGGCCTCCGGGTGCCCGGCCAAAAAATCGTGTGCCCGGGCCAGCGCAGCCGCGCCTGCCACGCAACCAAGCTCGGTGATGGGCAAGCGGCGCACGTCCGGCCGAAAGCCCAGGTCCTGGGCCAGGTGGGCATCCAGCGACGGGATCATGAAGCCTGTGCAGGAGAGCGTGATGACCAGGTCCACCACCCGCGCGGACACCCCCGCGCCCGCCAGGCAGTCCGCGGCCGCCGTGCGGCCCAGACGAACCGCGCTGTCGCGATAGAGCGCCATCGTGTCGGACAGCGACCGGGGCACACACAACTGCTCGAGCGGCAGCACGCTGAACCGTCTTTTCACCAATGCGTTGTCAAACAGGGCCATCACCGCGTCGAGCCGGTTGGTGGAAACCGGCAACAGGGGGCGCAGCGCGCGCTTCACGCTCTCTTGGTCCAGACAGTATTCAGGCACCACTGTCGAAGTTCCCAGGATCGTACTGGCCCTTGCTTGCGAGCGTCTGTCCGAGTCTGCCGACATGGGGTTCCCTTCTGCTTGCCAGCGCCGACGCCCCCGCTATTGCGGCACACTCGGTCGCACCGCTCGCTGGGCAACGCCGGCACAGTGGCCGCACTCTTCGCATCCGGTGGCGTGGCAACCACCGGGCAGAATCACGTCGTCAAGCGCGCGGTTGTCGATCGACCACGGGACTTCCAACTTCATGAACTGCCGCGCCCCCCGCAGCAGCGCCAGGGCCCGTCGCACGCCCAGATGGCGAAGTGAATCCACGACGGGCAACGGGCGTCGGCGGGGCGGCGATCCACGCGGCCCGATGAGTCGCAAAAGGTCGCCTTCCCAGCGCCGATTGTGGTACGCGCGCACGCGCTCAACCAGCGCCTCAGTGGAGCAGGCGCGGTCCACGATCTTGAAGCTGGTCACACCCAATTCCCGGTAGCGGTCCAGATCCTCGGGCCGGATGAAATCAGAACGGATCAGGTTGACCGGGTCCCGCCGCTTCTCCTCCATGCACCAGCGCACGCAGGGATCCATGGGCTGGGTTCCGCGCCGGGACGAATGCGCGAGCCGGGCGACGTGCGTACGCGCCAGCGGGCAGCGTAGGATGCAGCCGATGTTGACCGGAACCTCGATGTCCGCGCGCGTGGCCGCGGCGATGCGCTTGATGCCGTTCAGGTCGCGACACAGCACGTGCGTGTCGAGTGCGATGATGTGGGCGCCCAGCGTTTCCCAGTAGCGCGCCTGCTCGATGGTGGCAACCCCAACGAAGACGCCCACCCGCACCCGCAGCGGCGTCTCGCGCGCCAGCGAAACTAGCCACGGATGCGCCACCGTCACCGCGGCCACACCCATGTCCACCGCCCGCGCCATCGTCCGCCGCAGCCGACGCTCCAGGCCAGTGTTCTCCTCGAATCCTCCCAGGCANNTCGCACGATCCGAACACCTCGTCCACCTCCATCCCGGCCAGTCGAGCCGGAAGCTCATCGTCGAAATTGCTCGCCACGGAAAACATCCTGTCCTCCTGTTCGTGAGACGGCAGTCAGCCTGACATGGCAGACACTCCGAGGCACGGCCATCTCGCAGCCGGCGTCGTCGCACCAGGCTCTCCACGCCAGCGAAGCGGCGCAGCCACCCTGTGCCGACCGGGAAGATCGCCTAGAGACGGGCCTCCAGGAAATGGAGCCACTTGGCACACGATGGGATTGGCTACTTCTCGGGCGGTTCGGTTTCCGACGCTCTCTCCAACGCGGCGAGCATCGCGGCCGGGTCGACCGCCTCTTGCATGGAGTCGGCTTCGCGATCGATCCGATCTCGTACCATGGGCAGGTCGCGGCGGAGCTCTTCGACCAACGCGATAAGCTTGGCCACCTTGCGCTCGGCGAGCAGGTTCACTTGCAAGTCGAGGTGAGACCGCTCTTCGGCGTTTCGCGTCTGGCGATTCGCCGTGATGAGAACCAGGGTTGTCATCAGGAGGGCGGACA
>PMIX01000285.1:9078-9843 GCA_003158395.1 Myxococcales bacterium
CCAAGTTGAAAGCCACCCATCCGACGACGATCGACAGGGTCACATAGACGGTGCGCGGTCTTCCCAGCGCGGTAGTGAGCACCTCCATCATCCGCTGGTGTCTGTCCAGGCGCTGTTCGGCGCGCGCGCGGATTGANNAGCGCGCCGCCCACATTGCCGTTGGCGATGATTCCGATCTTCTTCATCGCGATAACTCGTCTCCTTTGTAGATGCGTCGTCGTTGTCCCGTAGTCTACTTCTTGTTGCGACTGGGCCCCGGGATTGGATGCCGTCCATGCGACCCTTGTGACCTGCCGTACCAGAAGAGACAGTTGCCGTTCAGAAAACCCGTTCAAGCTGGTTTGAACCGCATTTGGTGACTCCCCTTCACAGCTTGGGAATCCGCAGGGTCTTGCTGACCATCAGACTGCCCGAGAGNNCCCCCAGCCGGTCCCCCCAGGCCGCCACGGCCAGCACCATGACCAGGACAACGCTCGACGGAATGGGCGTGCCCTCGAAGTACTTCACCTTGTCGCCCCCCGCGGACAGGCCATCGGCGGTCACATTGAAACGCGCCAGCCGGCTGACCCCGCAGCCTACGAAGATGATCAGCACGGCCCAGTCCCAACCTCCGCGCATGCCAGCCGCAAACGCCAGGGCCGCAGGCGCCACGCCGAACGAGATCACGTCAGCAAGCGAATCCAGCTCACGTCCCAGTGGCGAATGCGCGTGGCGCCAGCGCGCCACCCGGCCGTCCAGCGCATCGAACACCAGCGCCAGCGGCAC
>PMIX01000285.1:9860-20966 GCA_003158395.1 Myxococcales bacterium
CTTTTCAGCCGGTGATGAATGAGAGGGTGGGGCCGCAGCCGATGACGTCGCTCGTCCTGGGCGGCTTCATGTCTCCGTCGACGGTGGCGATGGTCGGCTCCTGGTAGTCGATCGTCAGATGAGGCACGACTGCGTCAAACGTCGCCGGGAGCGGCAGGCCGGCCCAGAGCGGGCCNNCGCAGAGGATCCCGGTATGGGTCATGAAGGGCGCGACGGGGGGATCGTTGCCCTCCGGCAGCGTGATCTTGGCGTGCACCGGCCGCGTCAGGATCTGCTTCGACTTCCTGAACGTCAGGAGGGACACGATCTCGTTGCCGAGCGTCGCCAGAACCACCTTGATCGCCCGCNNTTCACGGGAAGTCCCGTACCGTAGAGGAACCCGAACTCGTCATTGACCTTGATTGGGTTCAGCGGCGTCACGTCCAGTGGACGGTTCTCGCGGATCTTGGCGGCGACGGACTCGGCCAGCTTCACCGCTGGATGCTTTGTGAGACCGAGGGTCGTCGCGAGGTTGTTCATCGTCCCGATCGGGATGATGAGAATCTGCGGGATCGGTGTGGCCGGGGAGTGCTCGTGCTCGAGCAGCACCTTCGACAGTGTCTGATGGACGGTGCCGTCGCCGCCGGCGATCACGAGAATGTCGGGACGGTCGCGGCCAAGCTGCTTCGCCGCGCCTTCGAGCGTGCTGAGTGTCTCTGGGTTGTAGGTCCAGCGCGGAGTGGCGAGGATCGATGAGATCACTTTGCCGAGACCCGCCCTGGGCGTGTTCTTGCCTGCGTTCGGGTTGGTGACGACAGCGACTATCTTTTCTGTCATTTCTCCCTCCTGGCGCGTTTCAGAAGGTGCCGGCAAGTCCCAGGCCGTGCGCTCCGACGGGGGCGATCTGGACGCGGGTCTCCCAGCGGCGGAGGTGAAGCCAGGGGACGGCAATGCCGATGCCGGTGCCGACCACGGCGGCGACGCCGACGTCGGTTGGAAAATGATGGCCGGAGGCGACGCGCTCGACCGCAACGCTGCTGGCAATCAGTGCGCCCACGATCCAGGGCCAGACCTGCTCACCGTACCGTTTGCGAATGGTGTACGCCGCCACCGCGAGACCGGCGAACGCGGTGGAGACGTGGCCGGCATAAAAAGAGAGATAGCCTTCGCCCGAGTTGACGAAGGCGGGATCGCCGGCATAGGTGCGGGGTCTCGGGCGCGCCACGATGAAGTTGGTCGCGTTCTGCAGCGCGGTGTCGACGGCCAACGCCTCAACGTACACCACCAGATCCTCGCCCCAGGCGCGCCCAAACCCGAGGGCGAAAAGATCGACGAGGGGTAGCGCCGACAGCACGCTATAGACCGTGGCGTCGGCGGCGATGCTCGCGGCCTCGCTGTGGTATCTGACGGTCCACCGATCGAGACGGTTGATGCCGTCCGGATTACAGGGACAGTCTTTGTGCACCAGCTTGTTCTCGAACAAAATGCGCACCAGCCCCGCGGCGCCACCGACGACGATGACGGGAATGTCGATAGCCAGATGCACCCCGTACACCTCGCGTGGCTGCGGCTTTGGGGGCGGCGTCCAGTCCGCGGGCAGTGGCTGTTGCATCGGTTCAGGTAGGGTGGACGTGGTGTCGTCCTGGCCGGCAGTGGCAAGCAACAGCGCCGCAATCAGAGCGTTCACGCGTCTTCTCCCATGGGAGTTCCGCTCACGGTGCAGCCGCCGGTGCGTCGCAGTAGTGAAGCGTCGCGGGCGCTTCGGCAGGGTCCGCCGGAACGGCCGGTGGCTGAGATCATCCGTCCGCCTGTCCGCATCGTGTCTCCCGTCTACCTCATTCGAGGCAGCCGGATTTCTCCCGAGCGGCCCAGCACACCGAAGCCGTGTAGCAGCCAGAGAACTACCGCCACCACAACGACGATGTTGAGGATGGTCTTAATCTTCCCGTCCATCGGGATGTACTTGTTGACGAGCCAGAGCAGCACCCCAACGATTATCAGAACTAGCACGACTGACATCAGGGACATGAGTAGCCTTCCTTTCTTACGGCGTACTGATAGCCGGAATTCTTTGGATTGCAGGTTTCATTTCTCGCCGCTCTCTGGCTCCGTCTTCGGCGGTTGCGCCTTGGGCGGTCCCTTGTCCTTTTGTAGGGCGTGCTTGGTCTGCGTTAGCACGCCCTCCTTCTCTGATGCCGCCGGGGGCGTCGAGCACATTCACCAGCAGCCGCCTCCCGCCGGCGGTTCGCGCACGCCCAGCGACCGACCGCCCCGGGAGCCCTCGGCGACGCTGGCCGACTTCGTCGCGCCGGGAGGCACGCCGCTCGGCCGCTGGTCGGGTGGCGGCGGGGCCTGGTCGGAAGCGCGCGCGCCGCTCTCCTTACCGCCGGACACCGCTTGCTCCACGATCGCGTTCATCTCCCCGCCCATGAGCAGGATGAACCCGGTGATGAGGAACCAGGTCAGAAGCACGATAACGCCGCCGATCGAGCCGTAGGTGACATTATAGCTGCCGAAGTGGGACACGTACGTGCCAAAACCCCAGCTCGCCAGGAGCCAAGCCAACGTCCCGATCACGGAGCCCGGCGTGATGAACTTGAACTTCTGCTCGACATCGGGCAGGAGGTAATAGCTGAGCGCGGTGCCGAGCGTGATCATGACCGCGGTGATCGGCCAACGGATCCAGCGGAGAACGATCACGTACTCGTCGGCGATGTGGAGATAGCGGGCCGCCCACAGGCCGGCGTCGCCGCCCGCCACCAGCATGGCGATCCCCGCCAGCACGAGCAGGCCCCCCCCGACAGTCATGCCGAACGCGAGCAACGCGGTCTTCCAGAGCGGACGGGACTCCTTGACGTCGTAGGCGAGGTTCAGGCCCTTGCGCAAGGCGTCCACCGCGCAGGACGCGGAGTAGAGCGCCGCAGCGAGGCCCAGGGTCAGCAGGTGCGGTCTTGGACTGCCCACCAGTCCACGCAGGTGCGTCTCGACGATCCCCATCGCCTCGGACGGCAGGAAGGCGCGGGCGCGCTCGAGGAGGCCGTCGGTGGACACGCTGGCATAGGGGATATAGGCGGTCAGCGTGGCGAGGAAGAACAGAAACGGGAAGAGCGAGAAGACGAGGTAGTAGCTTATCGCGGCCGCGCTGTCGCCGACCTCGTTGTTCTCGTACTCCTGGTAGAGGCGCTTGAAAAGACCCCGCCAGCTCAGCCGCAAACGCCACGACGAATTTGAGTTCCCTCCTTCCGGAATACGCATTTGGTCTCCTTGCGGTGGTTGTGCCTCCGGGCGCGTAGCGAACACCCTGGACGTGGCGACCTAGGCAGGCAAAGACGGGGCCAACACCACGGAAGGTTGAACCCCGCAAGTAGCTCAGGGATGATCCTCCACCAGCCCGGGCTGGTACAGACCCGGCGTCCCGTTGCTTCCCCTGTTACCGGGCGCCCCCGGTGTCCCCGGCGCACCCTGGGCACCTGTCGCGCCCTGCGGTCCTGGGACTCCCTGCGGCCCCTGCGCTCCTTGGGGCCCCTGTGGCCCCGCGCTCCCGTTGCACACCAAGACTGTGGTCGACACCTCCTGGTTGTCGAGCGCTCCATTGCGGTTCTCGTCAAGGCCAAACTCGATACTTGAGCCTCCCGCCTGGCACTGGCTTCCCGAGCTGACCGCGGTCACGCGGGCGGCGGCATGCAGGCCTTTCAGGCTCGTCTCCACCCAGGTGCCCTTGTCACCCTGACAGACGTCGAATCTGGAATCGCTCCACACGTACCACACCTGGCCGTCCTGCTTTGGCCCACAGACCGGCAGAGCCGACCTCCCGAGGGCAAACTGAGCCGCTCGCTGGCCGCCGGCCGAAGACGTAGCCGGCTTGTCACGCCCCGAACACGCCGCCCCACCACCCAGCAACGCCAGGCACATCACCAGTACAATACGATCGCGACTGCGATCACAGGTCATGGTCGCTGTGAAATTCATGAGCTTCCTCCATTCTTCTGTACTCCGACATCCTCATCCAAGCACGCCGTTCACAATCTCACCTTCTTGTAGAACACCCGCTTCACCAGCTCCGCTGCGACAACGTAGAGTCCGACAATGAACCCGATGCAGAGCAGGAACACAATCGGCATCCGGCAAAACCCTAGAATCGCAGCCAACGGGGTAAACGGCACGATCACCGTGATGACAACAATTGACAGTGTTGCCAGCAACAAGGAGTTCCCCGGCCGACTCCTGAAAAACGGTTTCCGGCTTCGAATGACGAGCACGATCAACGACGCGGACACAACAGACTCCAAGAACCAAGCGGTTCGAAATTGGACCTGAGTGGCATGAAGGACGAGCAGGAGCACCCCAAAGGTCAGATAGTCAAACACCGAACTCAAAATCCCGAAGGTGACCATGAACTTGCGGATCGCCTTGATGTCCCATCGCCGCGGATAGTCAATCATCTCCTTATCCACACTGTCGGTCGCGATGGTCATCTCGGGAAAATCTGTCATCAGATTGGTCAGCAGCACCTGCTTGGGGAGCAACGGGAGAAACGGCAGAACAAGGGACACGCCGGCCATACTGAACATGTTTCCGAAATTTGCGCTGGTCGCCATGAAGACATACTTGAGCGTGTTGGCGAAGGTCGCCCGTCCCTCGCGCACACCCTCCACCAGAACGCCTAGGTCCTTTTCGAGTAGAACGATGTCCGCCGCATCCTTCGCAACGTCGACAGCGGTGTCGACAGAAATGCCAACATCGGCGGCATGAAGTGCCGAAGCATCATTGATGCCATCGCCCATGTAGCCAACCACATTTCCCGCCTTTCTGAGGGCGAGGATGATCCGGTCTTTCTGATTGGGTTCGACCTCGGCGAAGACATCCACATTCGCCACGCGAGCCAGCAGTGCCGCATCGCTGAACTCGCGGAGTTCTGGACCAGTGAGCAGTTTCGTGTCCGACAGTCCCATCTGCTGACTGAGGCTGGCAGCGACGAGGGAATTGTCGCCGGTGATGATCTTGAGCGCCACACCGAGTTTCTTCAGGCTGGTGATGGTCTCCAAGATCCTCGGCTTGGGCGGGTCGAACAGAACAAGAAATCCGGAGAATGTCATGCCGGCTTCGTGGTCTTTGCTGATGCGGGACACCGAGCCCATCTTCTTGTACGCGATGCCCAGCGTGCGGAAACCTTTCCTGCTGAATTCCTCGAAGTGTTGGTGGATCTTCCCCTGTACGGCAGCGATATCGACGATGGTGCCCACGCCAGCTTGCACCGACGTGCAGATTTCGAGCACATTTTGCAGGGCGCCTTTGGTCACCATGAGGTGCGCGCCGTCGTGTGCAACCAGGATGCTCAATCGCTTGCGGATAAAGTCATACGGAATCTCGTCCTCTTTTTGATAACCGGACAGGTCAAGCGGGCGATGGGCGCGAATGGCCTTGTCGATCGGGTTGGCGAAACCGGTCTCATAGAAGGCATTGAGGTACGCATGAAGAAGGACGGTGTCGCTTGGAGCGCCTTCCACATCACACGCAGATTGAACGTGCACGATCCCTTCGGTCAGAGTGCCAGTTTTGTCGGCGCAGATCACATTCATGCTGCCGAAATTCTCGATCGACGCGAGCCGTTTGATGATGACCCGTTTCTCAGCCATTCGTCTGGCGCCATGCGCTAGGTTGATGCTAATGATCGCCGGGAGAAGCTGCGGGGTCAGTCCGACGGCAAGTGCCAGCGAAAAGAGAAACGCCTCCAGCACTGGACGCGCCAGATAGACGTTGATGGCGAAGATTGTGACCACCAGCAGGAGCGTCACCTCCATCAGAAAATAGCCGAACTGCCGTATGCCGTGCTCGAAGTCGGTTTCGTCCGGCCTGAGTTTCAACCGCTCGGACACCTTGCCGAATTCGGTCGTCTTGCCGGTGCCTACCACTAGCGCCGTGGCCGTGCCGCTCACCACGTGGGTTCCCATCCAGAGTGCGTTGGACCGCTGCCCAAGGGGAGTCTCTGCTGGCAGCACGGCTGCCGCCTTCTCCACCGGGAATGTTTCCCCCGTCAGCATGGCCTCATCAACGAACAGATCTCTGGATTCCAGAACCAGCCCGTCGCCGGGAACCACATCGCCGGCGTTCAGGATGACGATATCGCCCGGCACGATCTCTTCGACTGGCATCTCCCTAGAGCTTCCATCACGCAGGACCGCCGCCTTGATCCGCACGATGGAGAGCAGTCTCTCCACCGCGTTCGATGCCCCGCGCTCCTGCCAGAACCCGAGCAAGCCGCTGATGACGACGATGAACATAATGACGCCGGCATCCACCCGGTCCCCCAGAAGCAACGACAACCCCGTTGCGACGAACAGGATGAGGATGATCGGATTCCCGAACTGCTTGAGCAGGAGCGACCACACATCCGACCGCTTTGGGGGCTTGAGTCGATTCGCGCCATAGCGTGCGAGCCGCGAGCCGGCCTCATCGGCAGTCAATCCAGTCGCTGTCGTATGAAGTTGCTGGAGCATCTCGGTCGCCGAGGTGTTCCAGAAAGCCGGAGGGAGTTGGTTCATCGCATTGAAATTGGCAGCGCTACCTTCTCGACGCGGTCGAGGAAAGCGAATCGAGCTTGACCTCGGGTTCCATGACCGAAACCCGCTCCGTACCCAGGTTTGCCGCTCGTGTATCCGAGGCAGCTAGTCGACCTCCATCCCTGTCGTCCTCCGCCCCCTCGCCTTGCCCTTCTTCGTCAGGGGCCGCGATGGCCAAGGATCCCACGGCTTGTGGCAAGGGACTACGCGCCATACCAGTAGGTGCTTCCGCCAGCGCCGCCCGGACGTCATCGGCATCTCCACGCTTCCGAGTCGGGCCATACTCCTCCTCTGGACGGCTCTCGACAAAGGGCCCACCCAACTCCTCGGTTACTGCCTCGTCGCGGCTGCTCTCATCGCTCTCGTTGTCGACCGCTTCTCGCAGGTACTGTTCCCCAAGAAACTCGGCCAAATCATCCGGCGTTCCAGAGACCTGTGCGGACTCCGGGATGAACGCATCGGCCCCATCGGAACGTTCTCGTGTCAGCTTGTTCATTTGCGAAATACCTCCTCTCGCCAGTGTCAAAGTGGGCTCAGAAGACCCACCCGAATTACGCCGTCATGCCATGAAGAAGCTCCGAACAGTGACGGAGTTCCGCCTGTGGCCACCCTGCACACGCTTTGCCACCATGACTCTTCCAGGCAGTCACTCCGCCACAATGCCTAAGCTATCGTCTCACATTCCCCGCGGCACTCTTCCCGATTACGCCGCCAAAGGACTAATCCGCGCCGTCCGCGCTCTAAGTGAAATGTATCCGGCCGGTCAGAAGCAGGATGATGCCAATCACCAGAATAATGGCAGCGGGCGACCAGCTCCAGGGACCGTAGTGGGAATGCCCCCATCCGCCACCGCCAAGCGCCAATACCAGGAGCACAACAAGCACGACCATCAATAGCATCGAATCCTCCTTTGGCTCTCAAGAGCCATTCACGCGACCTTCGTTATCAATCGTGGCGCGCCCGTATAGGCGAGCGCGCCCCTGGGTTCCATCGATCTGATGCAGCTCTACCCGCTACTTCGAAACCTCCTTGACCGCGTGCTTCGCATCCTTCACCGCGTGCCTAACGTCCGCGACCGCCCCTTCCACCTGGCCCGCGCGTTCGTCGTCTACTCCCTCTTTCTGGAGCCCCTTGTTGCCAGTCAGGCCACCCACGGCCTGCTCGATCTTACCCTTTGCCTTCTTGCTGAATTCGCCCATTGGTATCCTCCCGTCTGGAACTAGTCCTCTCACAGCGAGCTGTAGCAGGTTTCGAGCCAACGACTAGATACGAGGAAGTTCGGGTAGTTGCCTCGCGAACGCCTCCCCGGTTCAATCAGGATGAAGGGCCTCTCCTTCAATTCGAGGGGAACAGGCCACGGGACGCAAAGCCGTCGAAGTTGGTTTCGCGCAGCCCGTGCGCGAGATTCAGCAGCAGCACGCAACGGGTGGTCTGATTGATGCCGCCTGGTCGGCTACGTACTTCACACCAATTCCCAAGTCAACCGCGAACAGCAGGTTGAGAGAGACCTCTTTGAACTCGGCAGCAAGCAGGCCGGATAGCTCAAAACCGTTGCTCTTCACGCCAACAGAACCCGATCCAGGTGCAGAAGCTTGAAGATCATCAACGGCTGGTCACACAAGCCGTCCACGGTCACGACGCCGCCGTAGTCCTTGGCCTTCTTGTACAAGGACACCACGGCACGCACGCCCAAGGTGTCGATCAGCCGCAAACGCGACACATCGACGACCATGCGAGGGGGCCGTTCAGAGAGCAACGCGTCGACGGATGGGCGGAGATCCGGAGCGGTGACCGCGTCCAGCTCGCCCGCGATGTGAAGAGTAGCCACGCCATCCGCTCTGCTGGTTGAGAAGTCCATTTGTCTCACTCCTTTGGCTTCAAATCCTGAGGTGCTTGTCGGCCTCCTGGTATGTCGTTGGGGCCTGGATCGCCTGCAAAGCGATAACTGTGCGGCCTGGACCGTCGCCTTCAGATCGTCGATGCACTTGCGGTTGTCGATCCTGGCCATGGTGCCGGCCCTATCGGCTTTGGCGACGAGCTCGTCGAGCTTCGCGCCCCATTGCTTGAGCTGCGTCTCCAGCTTGTCTACTTTGTCTTGCGTCTTTTCCATCAGGTTCTCCCTTCGGCCGTCGACGTCCACTTGGGTCATCCGCCCTGCTGCATCTTGTTGGCGGCAATCGTCAACTCGGCGTGCCTTGCATCTCCGCAGACGGCTTAAGCAGTTTTCGAGCCACCGATCAGATGCAAGTATGTTCAAGCACTTGCATCACCGACAGCTTCGGAGGACCGGCCGGTTCAATCTAAATGAAGCACAGCCTCCTTCAATTCGAAGAGAAGAACCGGCAACTGCGCGCCGACGAAGGCCGACAGAGTCAACGCACTGGCGCCGCACGCATTTCGGAGGCAGCGTCATTGTGAATGTTCACCGCGTCGACGGCGTGCGTGAACCCGGACCCCATGAAGCCCAAACCCGTCCCCGCCGTCAAAGCGCCGATACCGATCACCACCCAGCCGACGGGACCGGACATTGCCGCGATCCCGACGATCACACCAGCGATGCCGGTCAGGTAGGTCGGAACACCGATGGCGAGCCGGGTGTGCGATTTGCGCGCGTGCACGGCGGCGGCTGGCGTATCCGACACCAGACTTTCCAAGTCGCCACCGAACGGGCCGATTGGCTCCTCACGGCCGTCCTTCACATACACAGGCGCGGCGTGGTGGATGACCACGCCCACCTGACCGGTGTGTCGCGGTTGGTAGGTGGTGCTGCACGCCACTTGCGGCAAAGCCACTGTCAGAGCAAGGGCCACGCCGACACAACCGTTTCGCCGTGTCGCCGCGCGGTTGCTCACGACGCAACGATGACCAGGGTCGGTCTGCCTGCCGCGTCCCACTCGGCGGCAAAGCCGTCAAAGCCGTCCTCGCGCAATCCGTGCGCGGGATCCAGCAGCAACACGCGACGGGTGGTCTGGTTGATGCCCGCGACCACCTCGTAGTGGGACAGCGCTCGATCGCCATAACGCTGCACCAGCCCGACCAGGACCGGGCGATTCAGTCCCACTTCATTGACCAAATCGGCCAACTCGCCCTTGATCAGGAACGCGCGCAGGCCTTTCTGTCGGGCGAAATCGCGCAATGCGCGGACCGTTATGCCGTGACCGGATTCGACGGGAACGCTGCGCAAGATCTCGTCTGCCGACGATGGCACCGACCAGCGCTGCAACATCATCGCGAGAGCCGCCGCCCCGCAGTCGCGCTCGGCGGTCTGCCGGATCAAGTGAACCCCGTGCACCACCACCCAGCCGCGATCGCGGGCAAGATCGCTGGGCAAGACCGTCCGCGCCGTTCCGTGGTAGCAGCCAGCCAGGACGACGGCAGCCGCCAGGGCAACAAGCGTCCGCGGTCGGCTGTCGTATCGGCGTGTCCGCACCCTAATCAGATTAGCACGATGATGAGCACTACGATCAGGATGACCAGCAGGGTGCTCCCACCTGCCACGAGGACGACCGTGGTGCTGCCACCCTCGAACTTTTCCAGACCCTTGGCCTTCGCCTCACGGGAGGCATAGTCCTGGCCCTCCGCCGCGCGAGCCTCAGTCGCGATCGGGGCCGTCGTCGCGGGGCGGGTCTGCGCAATCTGTGCGCTGTTCTCGCTGGGCGCGTTGGCCCAAGCGCCCGTTGGAATGGAAGCCAGTGCAAGCCCGAGGGCAAAAGCAAGCGATCGCAGCCCCTGGCGTCGTCTACCTGCAACGCGCGCTGGGACGAAGCTGTGAGGTACGAGATTGCGAAGCCCAATGCCGACCATGAGAATTGCGGCGAGAATCAGAAACATGATTGCCTCCTTGTGAGCTAAGTCCATCCCCTGAAGATCCACCTCACTAGCGCGTAACCGTCAGAGGACTTGGTTCACTGTTAGCCTTCTGCACGAAGCGTGCCGCACCCGCGGCCACGGCCTCTAGCGCCGTCCGCGCCGCGGCTGGAGTGCACCTGCCCCCGAGTCCTTCATTTTGATTGAACCCGCCGGCCGGGATGAACCAAATCGCTCCGCCTTTCCTGGAACACTCCGCGGCCTGGATGCTCCAGCGCGTCAGACGACAACCGAGGGCTTGACACAGGGCTCGGGATCTCGCTCGGACAACCGCGTCGTCAGGTTGAGGCCAGACGGCCCCGGTACTTCTGGATCCGGGCAGCGTTGCGCAGCACTATTTCTGGTCTTCCAGCGCCGCCACTTTCGCAAGACGACGTCTGAAACGCTCCTCCCCCTTGAACTGGGCGCGCAGGAAGGTCTGGACCAACTCCCAGGATTGAGCCTCCCCGGTGACCTGGCCGCCCATGCACATGACGTTCATGTCGTCGTCCTCGACACCCTGGTGAGCGGAAAACGACTCCGTGATCAACGCCGCACGCACGCCGGGCACCTTGTTGGCCACAACACAGGCCCCGACCCCGCTACCGCAGATGGCCACGCCCCGGGTGACCTCCCCCCTCGCCACTGCCCTGGCCAGCGGCACCACAAAGTCCGGGTAGTCGTCTCCCACCACCAACTCAAGGGCGCCGAAGTCCACCAC
>PMIX01000209.1 GCA_003158395.1 Myxococcales bacterium
GAAGGCTGCGAACACCGGCTGTGTGGTCGGGATGGTCAGAAAGGGGGGCATGTGATGCGGGCGGTGCCAGAGCAGCCAGAACGGCCGCCAGGTGTGACCGAGGCGGTGGAACCAATACTGAAAGAGATCGACCAGCGCCATGCTTGCCAGAAGCGGAAGCGGGTAGGGCAAGTGCACCAGGGTCGGCACGCGAGCCAGCAAAGCGCTGCACCATACGGTGTAGTGGCGAACCAGAGAGAAGCCGAAGAAGAAACCGTACCCCATGGCAGCGCTCACGACGCCGGCCAACGCCAGGCCCACATACAGCATCAGCGAGACGACCATGGTTAGCAGAAAGAAGGACACGATCTGTCGCCGCGGCAACCCTTCAGCGCGCGAGAAACCGCGATAGAGCATGATGCCGTTCCAGGCGAGCACGAAGGCTGAAAGGGGAAGCACAACGGCGAGCCAACGTGGCGACAAGCCGGCGAGTTGGCTTTGCAGCCGTGTCAGCGCGCTGCCAGCTTCGTCGACCAGCCCGAGGCCGAGCATGACGGTTTCATGCGCGAACGCATCGACCACGACCGTAAGCGCAAACGCAACCGCGAACACAGCGTAGCCGGCGCGGATCCAGGGCTCCCAGCGCCCGCGCAGTTCCGGAGGTTGCCACTCGAAGAGCTGCATCGAATCTGCGATGTCCCGGTCGTCCGGTTGTTACCAGTGCTGCGCGCCACCTTTGTCGGATCCCTCACATCAGCAACGCGACCGTTATCACATACGCGTCGAAGTCGCGCCAGAGCAAGGTGAGCGAGCGCGGCACACCTCGCGCCGCCAGAAGAAGAGGCGCCAGCCGAATCTCCAGCCCCCGCCAGTCTCCTGCCAGGCCTGGGGGCGCGTCCATCTCGTCGCCCACCACGATGTCGCGCGTGTCGTGACGAAGCCCGATGCCCATGGCCTTGAGCACTGCCTCTTTGGCGCTCCAGATGCGCGCGACAGCACGTTCGGCGCCGCCAGCCGTCTTGGCCACGCGCTCGGCTTCACCTTCACTGAAAAACTGTCGCACCAGGGCCGGATCGCGGGGCTCGACGCTTTCAAGGTCGGCGCCGATGCGCGCCCCAGGCTGAAGCGCGACCGCAGCCAATCCCCAGTCACCCCGATGCGAGATCGACAATGACAAGGGGTGCTGCCCCTGCCCTAGTCGATCGATGTACGGCGCGCCCCGCGCGTCATTGAGAATGCTGAACTGGCAACGCCAGTCTCGATTCGAGGCAGGCTTTCCCAGGAACCCCGCCACCAGGTCGACCTCTTCGGCAGCCAATTCGCCGAGCAGCCGCTTGGCCGCCCAGCGGCCGAGCAGCCACTTCCGTCGGCGCGGCAAGAGCGTGAGGCGGGCGAGGATCGCTTCCTCGCGCGTGCTGAGCAGGCCGGGCGGCGCCTGGCCCAACGCTAGCGCAGGGTCCTCGCCGGCATGGGCCAGAACGTGGCGGAACAACATGTCTGCCGGTCAGCCGATGACGCCGCGGAAGCGATCCAGGGCCTCGTCCGGCAGTCCGCCTGGGATGCGCGAGGTGCGATACCCCTCCACCGTCAGGTAGACCTTGCCCTCGTCGTCGCGCACGCAGGCGTTGAACGACAGCGCGTCTTCGGACGACTGCGGCTGCAATTCAGCCACCACTGCTCTGCCATTGGGGGTCGGATCAAACACGGTCACGCGGTCGACCACCGAAGGCAGCCCCATCTGGCCGGTCTGGCCGATCTCCCACACCCCCGCGGTCTGGAAACACAGCTCGACCATGCGCGGCCCCACCATGCTGGTGCTGTTGGGGTTGGTGGTATCCGAAGGCAGAGGAGTCCGCATCGTCCCCACCACTTGCCCGGTCGACAGCCGGTTGACCATCTCCAACACCCGGTAAGCCGGGCCGTGGAAGTACACCCGGTAGATGTCGTCGTGGCCGATGCCACCCACCGGGCCGGCACCGTCCACGGCCATTCGCGCGCCCTGCCCCTCGCCCTGCTCCAGCACCACCACGCCGGCAAAGTGCAGTTTCTCCTCGGGCTCGCGGCCCACCACCACCTGCACCGACGACAGGGTCGTGTAGACCCGCACGCGCCCGTCCAGGGACAACACCGGACGCGCGCGCACGATCACCGAACGCGGCTCGTGGCGATAGTATTTCATGGGCGCCAGGAAACGCACGTTCTCCAGGGCCGCCACGCGATGATGCGGGGCCAGCAACCAGGCCGCCTCGGCAAAGGTCTCCAGGCCCATCACGCCCGGCAGGACCGGAATCCCGTCGATAGCGTGATCGTAGAGGAAGGGCTCGACCTTGGGGTCAAGCCTGATCTCGGCCGTCATGCCTTGGTTCAGATCGAAGGTGACGTTGTCAAAGGGCAGCGGCAGCGCCCTTTCGCGGGCGCGCGCCACCAGACTGCCATCCGGATCGATGCCCCCGTCCTTGTCGATGGGCTCCATCAGGATGCCCAGCTTGTGCCCCACCACGGCCTCGCCAGAGAAGCCCGCGCGGAGCGCGTGGCGAATGACGGGTAGGCCCTCGGCCGGCGAAAGCATGTCGATGCCTGCGCGCTTCATGATCTCGGGAATGCTTCCGCGCGTGGCCATACCGATCCCGCCCCAGGCGGTCCAGTCGAGCGCGATGCCGAGAGAGCCCGGACGAGATGCTGCCCACCACGAGAGCGTCTTGCACATGAAGTCGTTGCCCGAGCTGTAGTCAGCCTGCCCCGCATTCCCAAAGCGGCCGGCCACCGACGAGAACCCAACGATCGCTTTGACGTCCATGTCGCGGGTCGAGGCCAACAGGTTGAAAAGCCCGTCGGCTTTGACCCGGAAGACCAGGTCGAACTCCTCCACCGGTTTGCGGTCGAGCGAGCGGCTGCGCTCAAGCCCTGCGGCGTGCAGGATGACGTCGAGGCGTCCGCTCTCGGCGCGGATGTTGTCCACCACCGCTTTGATCGCCGCGCCATCCAGCACGTCGACCTGGCGGTAGAAGGCGCGGCCGCCCGCCTGCTCCACGCTGCGCAGGGCCTCCAGGATGCCAGCCTGCCGTTCCAGATCGAAAAGCTTCTCCTCGACTTGCGCGGGTGTGGCGCGGCCCTTCTCGGCCTTGATGCGCTCGAAGACCTCGCGCTTGGCCGCCTCGCGATCCTTGACCACGGTTTCAAGCAGGCGGTGCTCGCTCTCAGGCGGCATGGCGCGCGCGTCGAGCAGGTAGAACGTGCCGCGCGACGCGGCCGCCAGATCGCGCACAATGGCCACGGTGATGGCCCCGGCCCCGCCGGTCACGGCAAACACCGTGTTCTCGTCCAAGGTAAGCGGTGGCTTGGCGTCTGCCGGCAGGGCCTGCATGACCTCCAACCCAACGGTCACGCGCAGGCCGCCCACGTAGCCGATCTCCACCGCGCCCGGATCGCGCTCGGTTTCGTCGAGCAAGGCGCGCGCGATCGTCTCGGCCGAAGCGCCGTCTTCGAAATCGAGAGCCTTGGCCAGGAGATCGGGCCGCTCGCGCCGCAGGGTCTTGGTGAATCCGGTAACCGCGCCCCCCACGGGGTTGCTGGCACCACCCGCACCGTAGCCGTGCTGTCCGCCCATGCGCGTGGCGGCCATGACGAAGCTGCCCGGGTTGCCCAGGGCCTCGTACAAGCCACGAGCCGCTCCGTGCAAGAGCAACACGCGGTCGCGGTACAGCTTGCGGAACTGGACCAGGTCGAGGTCCGTCAACGGCGCCGAGTGGTCGAGTGCGGGCAGGAAATAGAGGCCCGCGACCTTGCCTGCCTGAGCCCAGTTGTGCAAGGCGGCCTCGATCTCGGCCCGTTCGGGTCGCGCGTCGATGCGCAGCACCTGCACGCCCCGGCCTTCCAACTCCTCACAGAGCAGCTTGCCCGCCCCTTCGCTGTCCGCGACCACCACCACGCGGCTCCCCTTCTCCAGCCGCACGCCGGTCTGCTTGCACGAGTCGAGAGGAGGCCGCAGGGTCACCACCGGACGGCGCAGAAGCCCGCTGACAAAGGGGCTTTGCCCTGCCGCCCCGTCGACTGCGGGGGCCGCAGCAACCGGTTCCGCTGTGAGTGCAGGCGCCGAGAGCGCGACGGGTGCCGCTGCCGGCAAGTACTTGTTAACGAACCCGATCACGTGGCGAAGCGTCGGGTAGTCACGCAGCTTCACGTCGTCTTGGCGCGGAATATTGAATGTCTCCCTCACCAGCGCGAACACCTCTGCCTGCTTGACCGTGTCGATCCCCAAGTCCGCCTCGAGATCCAAATCAAGCTCCAGCATGTCGCGCGGGTACCCAGTCTTGCCCGCCACCAATTCCAGGACCTTCTCGGCAATCGGGTCACCCGTGGCCGTGGTCGTGGCCGTGGCCGTGGTCATGGTCGTGGCCGGGGCCGGGGCCGGGGCCGGGGCCGGAACCGTGGCCGGGGCCGGGGCCGGAACCGTGGCCGGGGCCGGGGCCGGAACCGTGGCCGTGGCCGGGGCCGGAACCGTGGCCGGGGCCGTGGTCGTGGCCGTGGTCGT
>PMIX01000083.1 GCA_003158395.1 Myxococcales bacterium
GAGATCTGGCGCCAGCTCCGTGATGGGCAGGGGGCACCAGCGCTGACACTGAAGACGACGTCCGAAGTGGCCGCCCAGTACTGCTTCTTCCACTGGCACCTGGCGTTCCCGCAGATCTTCTCGCACGGCGGGTTCGATGTCGTGCTGGGAAACCCACCGTGGGACACGTTGAGCCCCGATACAAAGGAGTTCTTTTCTCGTTACGACCCCGCCGTGCGTTTCCAGTCGAAGCCGGAGCAGGAAGCCAGCGTTGCGATCATGCTCAAGGATAGTGGGATCGCAGAGGCGTGGGCACTGAACCGGCGCCTTCTCTTCGCGACGGCGTTCTTTCTCAAGGAGTCAGGGCGTTACTCCCTTTTCGCCCCTGGCAACCTCGGAAAGGGCGACTTCAACGTCTATCGATTGTTTGTGGAACTTGCGCTTCGGTTGGTTCGAGAAGGCGGCAAGGCAGCGCAAATCGTGCCCGACGGTTTCTACGCGGGTGCGAACTGCATGGCGATTCGAGAAGAGCTGTTCGCACGCTTCAGACTGGACTACATCCTCGGATTCGAGAACGCGAGAGAGACGTGGTTCCCGGGAGTCGACTCTCGCGCGAAGTTCGCCTTGTACAGCGCCCTCAGGGGAGGCACCACGCAAGAGTTCCAAGCGGCTTTCTGCATTCGGTCTTCCGAGGAGATGCGCGCTGCCGTCGCCGGGTCCAGCATGAAGCTTTCCGTCGCCATGATTCGTGAGTTTTCGCCCGATGCGCTGGCTGTCATGGAGTTTCGCGGACAGCGAGACATCGACATCGCTCGCAACATGTACCAGCGGTGGCCGCCGCTTGGTCAGCAGATCCCTGGCTCCCCGCATCGCGAGTTTCTTCGCGAGCTTGAGAGCGGTCACGTACAGGAGCTGTTGACAGAGGACCGGAGCGGCTTGCCTCACTACGAGGGGCGCATGATTGCCCAATACGACCACCGGGCCAAAGGCTATCGGTCTGGCCGCGCACGGGCTGCTGTGTGGGACGACCTTTCATTCGGATCGGCGCACAAGTCTATCCAGCCACAATGGTACGTTGCTCGGGACAAGGTCCCACTGCAGACAGCGAAGCGAGTCGACCTATATCGTGTTGGCTTTTGCGACGTGGCGAGCCCGACGAACGAACGCACATTGGTGGCGTCAGTCATCCCTCGCGGATGCATTGCGGGTGCCAAGGTTCCAACTGTGCTGATGCAGTCGCAAACTCCAACAGCGGATCTTCTGGTGTGGTTGGCTGTGGCGAACAGCTTCGCAATGGATTTCCTGGTCCGGATGAAAGTGAGCCTAACGATGGCGCTCACAATTCTGGACAGTTTGCCGTTTCCCCGGCTCTCGCTCGACGATCCTCGTGCCAAACGATTGATCACGGACGTACTGCACCTCGTGTGCACTGGACCGGAGATGAACGGGCTATGGAATTCAATGGCCGATTCCGGCCTGGTGCGGGCCGTGCCTGCCTCGGGTCCGCCGCCAGGATGCATCGACCTTGATGAGCGGCAGAAAGCGGTCGCTCGGATCGAAGCCGAGGTCGCGATGCTCTATGGACTCACAGCAGACGATGTTGCCCACATCCTCGACACCTTTCCCATCGTTCGCAAGAACGACGAGAAGGCCCACGGCGAGTACCGCACCAAGCGGGTCATCCTCGAAATCTACGACGCCATGGCCGAGGTGATGAGGGCGAATGGTCAGTTGCCAGTGGCAAGTGGCGACAAGCCACTCACCACTCGCTACTCACCACTCGCCTCTTCCTCCTATCAGACCCGCCTCGATCCTCCGCCCGCCGACCCCCGCGTCGCCCACCCTGACACGCGAGGAGCAAAGCGATGAGCCTACGTCCTCGCGACGCGGATTCCGGCAGGGCGAACCTCCAACAGGACGAAGGCCAGTACTTCGAACGGAAATCCCTGCGCTACGTAACCGGACTGAGCGCGGACTTCCCGGCCCTCGCCCAAGACTGCGTGGCGTTCGCGAACGGTCCGGGTGGCCACATTCTGGTCGGCATCGAGGACGGCCAGACCGAACCACCGCCAGATCAGCGAATCGACGCCGGGCTGCTGGACCGGATTCGCCGGCGAATTGGCGAGCTGACGGTGAACGTGCAGGTGCTGCCCGAAATGCGCCAGCACGGCAACGACGGCGAGTACGTCGATCTTCTGGTGTCACGTTCGAGCGGTGTCGCGTCGACGAGCGACGGGCGGTACTTCCTGCGGGTGGGAGATGAGTGTCGTCCCATCGTCGGTGACGACGTGCTTCGGCTGGCCAACGAGAGGCCGGCGATGCCATGGGAGACGATGACGACCTTGGGCGTGCCGCGTTCGTCGGCAGACACCTCGAAAGTTGCCAGGTGGATGGCGAGCATCCGAGCGTCGGATCGGGTGAAGCCCTCCGTGAAGGAGAAGTCGACCAGCGAGATGCTTGACCACTACGGCCTCGCACGAGGGGATGTGCTCACGAACCTGGGCGTGCTGCTGCTTGGGACGGCTGCGGATCGCGCGAAGCTGGGTACGGCGCCGGTTGTCCAGGCCATCAAGTATGACGAGCGCGGGGTCAAGGTCAGCAAGCACGTCTGGGACGACTACACCCTGTCGCCGCTGGAACTGATCGATGCCATCTGGGATGAGGTGCCGGATTTTCGCGAGAGCTATGAACTTCCCGACGGAATGTTCCGTTCCAAAGTACCAGCGTTCGAAGAGGTGGTCGTGCGCGAACTCGTGGTCAACGCGCTGGTGCACCGGCCCTACACTCAGCGGGGCGATATCTTTCTGAATCTACATCCGGATCGCCTGGAGGTAGTCAACCCCGGGCGCCTTCCGCTCGGCGTGACGCCACGGAACATCCTGCACGCGAGCCGGCGACGGAACGACGGCCTCGCCAGGGTCTTTCACGATCTGAAATTGATGGAGCGCGAGGGGAGCGGCTTTGACCTCATGTACGAGCGGCTGCTTGCGAGTGGACGCTCCGCACCTGTCGCCACGGAGGGTGTGGACTCGGTGCATGTGGTGGTGTCCAGGCGGGTGATTCAGCCCGGTGTGATCCGGCTGATCGCCGATGCTGACGAGAAGTACCAGCTCACCCAGCGCGAACGGATCGCGCTCGCGATGCTCGCGCAAGGCGAGGGGCTTTCGGCGGCGGAGTTGGCCGCAAAACTGGAGTTGGACGAGCTTTCCGCGGTGAAGGACTGGACTGGACGGCTGCTCGAACTGGGACTGGTGCTGGCGACCGGGCGCACCAGGGCGACTAGGTACTTTGTTCCGCCGCGCCTGCTCCTGGCGGCTGGCCTTGACCGGCATACTACGCTGACCCGCGTTCAACCCCACCGTCTTGAAGCGCTGATTCTGGAGGACTTGGAGCGTTTCCCGGAATCTTCTATCTCGGACATCCATCGCAGGGTTGGCTCCGAGATTCCGTCAAGATCCGTCAAGAGGGCGATCGACCGGCTGGTGGCCGAGGGTCGTGTCAACGCGGTGGGCGAACGCCGGTGGCGACGGTATCGCGCCGTTCCTTCTATCGACCAGGGGCATAAACGTGGTCGATAGAAGACTCGTTTTTTCTGTCAAGTGCCAGAAAGTACGTGGGGTTTCTATCGACCATCTGGCCATGTCGGTCGATAGATGCCGCGCGACGGTTGATAGGGCCCCGTTCTCCGTCTTGCCGGAGGGCCGGTGATCGTGCTGCTGTGGAGAAGGCCATGAGCAAGCGCGGCTTTTCAACCACGAATCTGCGCTATTTCCGTTCGTTCTTTTTGGCCTACGCCAATCGGCGGCCAGCGATTCGCCACATCGGAAGTGGCGAATCTAGCCCGGCCGCGACCGGCTCGACGCCACGAAACCTTGGGCGTCGGATTCGCCACACGACAGGTGGCGTTTTGGCCGTCATGTCTCGAGTGTCCTCCGGCAAGACCCAGCCACGCGGCTTCTCGCCGAAGCTTGGTTGCCTGCGGTTGGCCAAGAGCGGCGAGATTGTCTCCGCAGTGGGGAGACAATTGGAGCAGCGGTTTGGGCGCGGCTTCGAGGAAGGATCCCTATGGACTGCCAATAGGGGCCGGTCCTGTTTCGTACCGGGGGGCCGGTGACCGCGCACCTCACACCAGCAACGATCACGCGCCTGGAAAAGGCGGCGGTCGACAATGGATTCGATCAGGAGCTCCCCCGCCAAGGCGACTGGCTCGGCTTTGCCAGCACGCAGGCCCCGCTGCGCCTGTGGCTGTCGGCGTTCAGCGACGCGGTCTTCATCGCCGCACTTTCCCAGGCCCATGTTGCGCGGGCGCTGGGCGAGTACGGCACCACAGTGGTTTCGCCCTTGCCCACGGGCGCCGCCGCCGGCCGATCGGTCGTCGACATTCCCGCCTTGCACCGGCTGGTGCGCCGGGCGTTCCAGCTATCGAGGACGTTGCCCGACGAATTGCTGAACCAATTCGCGAAGCAGACCGCCACGCTGCCAAGGAGCACGGAGGCCGAGCGATTGGTCGTGCAGCGGGTGGGCCAGGACGTCTTTCGCGCCGGCCTCTTGGACTACTGGGACGGTCGCTGTGCCGTGACCGGCCTGGCCGTGCCAGACCTCCTTCGGGCAAGCCACATCAAGCCTTGGGCCGCCTGTGCAAGCGACGCCGAGCGCCTGGACGTGTTCAACGGCCTCCTGCTGGCCCCGCACCTCGACGCCGCCTTCGACCGTGGTTTCATCACCGTGGCCGACAACGGCCAGGTGATCGTCTCGTCCCGCCTGTCCGACCACGACCGGAAGCTCTTGGCCCTCGACGTCCCACTACGTGTCGACCGCCTCGCCCCCGGCCACCGCAGCTACCTTGCCTGGCACCGGACCGAGGAGTTCAAGGCTTGAGTGCAGGTGCATTTAGCTCGCCATCAAGTAGCATCCATGCAGCACTCGATGCACCTCCCGATCAGCTTTCCGAAAGAGGCGTACGAGTATGGGCGGCGGTCGTTGGGCGAGACCCATGCCGGCTCGCTGTCTCTGAGCGCTACCGACCTCTTCGATCTGCTTGCACTCTCGGACGAAGATCGGACGCTCCTGTCCGGGACCGCCTGATTCTGCTCCAATTATATTGGACACTGCTGCTGGGCATAGATTTCGACTGACTTGCGCGCCTCGGAGAAGGAAGGGAGCTTGACGTGAACACAAGTACTCAGTCTGTTGCCGGCGGTCGCGCCGCCGAAGCCGGCATGGCATTTCAAGCGGGGGTCGGGACATGGTTCGCTGCGCATCTCGTCTCTCGAATGCCCGTTGGCCGGGCCTTCGGTTTCGCCGGAGACGGTGTCCCGACCAAGATACAGTTCGAAACGGGGACAGGCCTCGACGACATCACAGTCACGCTGTCAACCGGGGATTCCATCCATGTTCAATGCAAGACCCATCCGACGCTTTCGAAAGGCCAGGACTCTGACCTAGCGGCTGTTCTTCGTCAGTTGGTCGGCCTGATGCTCAAGACGCGGCAAGGAGCGGTTGATCTCGCTGCCCTAGGATTGGTCAACCACGCACTATTGGCCGTCGCCGACGATGCCTCAAGGAACCTTGATGTCCTCCATGAGGCTTGTCGGCAATTCGACCTTGGCGGCGATTGGGGGGGCATTCTGAGTCAAGTTAGCCATGAGAAGCGGAATGCTTTGGAGATTTTCGTGGAGCATATTCGCGCCTCCTGGACAGATAGCGTCAAGCCCGTTCCTGCCGACAGCGATCTCGCTGCCCTGGCGCGTGCCTTTCGAGTCGGACGCTTCGACGTCAAGTTGGGTGGCCGGGACTCGCGCGAGGCAGCTCATTTGCTTGGTGCCCGGCTTTACGGCGGAGAGCACACGGGGGAGGCGCCGCTAGCAGCACTCCTGAATGCTGTGAGAAGACTGATCGCGAGCGGAGCGCCGGCGGAACGTGACGGGTTAATGCGTGAGCTGCGCGCCGCTGGGCACGAGGACACGGGATCGCCAGACTTCGACGCGGACATCCTACGGCTACGAGAGTACACGATCGCCGAATTCACTCGATCACAGCGGCATCGGCAACTCGCGATAGGAGCAGACGAAGGGCTTCGCATCAAACGGGCTTGCCGCGAACCCTTGGAAAAAGCCGCACAGGACGGCAGTCTCGTTGTGGTCGGGGAGCCTGGTGCAGGGAAGACCGGCGCCCTGGTCGACCTCGTCGAGTCTCGTTTGAACGACGGTGCTCCGGCAGTCCTCCTATCTGTTGATCACCTGTCGGGGGTCAGCACTCGATCTGCGCTTCAGGCAGAACTAGCTCTCGAGCACGCCTTCCTGGATGTCCTGGCAAACTGGCCAGGCATTCGCCCCGGGCTGGTCGTGATTGATGCGCTTGATGCCTCACGAGGAGGCGCATCAGAAGGTGTGTTTTCTGATCTTGTCGAGGCCGCCCTCGCTCGTTTGGGTGAGCGATGGTCTGTGGTGGTATCGATCCGAACTTTCGACTTGAAGAACGGCCGCCGTTTTCGGGACATCGTGCCCGGCGCCCCACCCGATGGGGCTTTCGCTGATCCAGACCTAGGGGGCGTTCGTCATTTTCGAGTACCGTGTCTGTCTGATGCGGAATTGAGCGCCGTATCCCAAGAGAATGTGGTTCTCCGCGAACTCCTCCAGAACGCTCCGAGTGTTCTGAAGGACTTGCTGAGGAATGTATTCAACCTGTCCATAGCCGTAGAGCTCATTGCTGGCGGCGCTATTCCGGAGAGTATTCGAACACTCAGTACCCAGTCCGATCTGCTCGACAGCTATGAGAACGAGCGAATGCCCAACAACGAGGACCGACGGGCCGCTGCGCGGGTTGTATCCGCGATGGTTGAGCGCCACCGACTGTTCGTTCGACAAGTCGACGTAGACCATTCGTCCACAGACGAACTTCTCAGAGTCGGAGTCCTTGTGCGGACCGGCGACTACGTGGAGTTTGCTCACCATGTCCTATTCGATCACGTTGCGGGACGGTTTTTGCTTGAATGGGACGATCCTGACCGGCTCCGGCGCCGAATGGCGGGTGATCCGGTCGGCGGGCTTCTCCTTGGACCGTCCCTGCGTTTCGCAATAGAGCGGATGTGGCGCGACGATGCTGAAGGGCGACCCAAGATCTGGTCCTTTGTCGCCGGCCTTGCAGGCGCACCCGATCTAGATCCCATCATTACCAGCGTTGCCGTGCGGACAATAGCCGAGCAAGTGGCGTGCCCAGCGGACATAGATGCAATCGCAAAGTTGCTTGAGAAAGGGAAAGAAGATCGGAGACCGCTGGACCGACTGTTGTCACAGATTGCCCGCTTTGTCGGCATGTTGTTCGACAGAGCGCCGCCGAAATCAGAAGTCGGACTCGCTTGGGCGATATTGGCCCAGAAGGCCCTCGGCACAGGAGACGACGCATTTGTCGATGGTGCACTCCAGCTTCTCTGGGCAATCTCCGACCGTGGCGACCTCGAGAACCAGGCGCTCGCTGTTGCATTCGGTGCTGCGGCTCGTGCCCTCCTCCGGCGGGCTTGGGCGAGCCCGAACATTAGACCTCCCCTTCCTTCCAGAGCTATACGCTTTGTAGCGAAGAGCTACGCCACTGACGTTCCGGCATCGCGAGAGCTTCTTCAGAAGATTCTTGATGAACCCCGATTTTCGGAACACGCCTCCGAGGAGGCTCCTGCATTGGCCGACTGCGCCGGCTCCATCTCAGCAACAGACCCCGAGTTTGTAGTGCAACTCTTTGCCGTTCTTTTTGAGCGACCTGCGCCCCAGCATGGCACCACATGGTTGGCCGGGAGGCGCAGCCGCATCATGCCGCTCACCTCCACAAAGGAACAAGATTACGCGCAAGCTCGTTGGCACCTCGCGCAGTTTCTCCCGACGTTCCTACAGCAGGACCCGCGGAACGGAACCATCGCAGTTGTCCGGTCCACGCTGGGGCTAGCGCGTGCATCGCACAACACACCGCTGGAATCCCCTTTACCGGCAGCCAGGGGGTGA
>PMIX01000080.1 GCA_003158395.1 Myxococcales bacterium
CGGGGGGTGACCTCGTCGCACATGGGGGCTGGCTTGCCGAACAGATGGCCCTGCATGAGATCGACACCAAGCTCGATCAAGACATCGCGTTCCGATTCTGTTTCGACACCCTCGGCGATCACGTTCACTTCCATTTCGGCGAACAGGGACGTCATCGTCGAGATAGTCTTGCGCTGGGTGGGCGAGCTTTCGATTCCACGGACCAGCGACATGTCGTATTTGACAACAGTGGGTCGCAAGGTGGTGAAACTGGTAAGGCCAGCATAGCCGGCCCCCATGTCGTCGAGTGCGATGCGGAATCCCAGTTTCCGTAGTCGATCTACCCGAGCCCGAACGTCTGGGACCGACGCGAGGGAGGCCCGTTCGGTCACCTCGAAGACCACGCGATCCGCTACTTGCGAGAGTGCCGAGCCAGGGTCGAAGAGGTGTTCATCAAGCAGATCGCTGCTGTGCAGATTGACGAAGATGAATTGTGCGGGTGAGTTCGGCACTTCGGTTGCCACCCGGTCACGTACGATGCGTCCAAGCTCAGCCATGCGGTTCAGACGCTCGGCCGCCGAGAGAAACACGCCGGGGGCGGCCATGGTTGGCTCGCTGGTGCGCAGCAGGGCCTCGTGGGCGAAAATTCGCTTTTCCTTGCACGAGAAGATCGGCTGGTAGGCCATCCAGATGGATTGCAGGGCGCAGTCGAAAAGCTCCCCGAGGCTACTGCGGTCTTCCGCTGGGCTCCACGCTGCACTCGCTAGATCGATCGCCATGCGGCGGAGGACCAAGATACGGTGCATCTGGACTGAATCGATGACTGTGTCTTGTAGTTGCACCATGGACAAGGGTTTGAGCAGATAGCGGAAGGCCGAGTGTTCCACGGCTGCGATCGCCGTGTCGAGACCGGGAGTGCCAGTGATGAGAACTACCGGCATGTCGGGATCGCACTTCTGCGCAGCCTGCAATACGCCCACTCCGTCCACGCATGGCAGGTTGATGTCAGAAACAACAGCGTCGTAGGGATTGGCGAGGAGAAGATCCACTGCCTTCTCGCCGTCCTCGGCAAGGTCGACTTCGAATCCCACGGCACAGAGGGCGCGCGCGTAGGCCCGCAACAGCAGCTCGTCATCGTCGACAATGAGAACGCGGGAGCCGGTCGGGACGGAGCGAGTCGCCTGGGCGGGCGTTGTACTCTCCGCGCACACGGAAGCAATAGTCGGGTGCATGCTCTCTACGACAGCAAGACTCGTGCCAACTCGCGCAGGCAATTCGCGAGCGGGAATTCCTGTGGAGTTTCGCGGGCCGAGAAGGCGCGGCAGCCAGGCCGAGAAGAAAGGCCATCGTCTTTCTGTTTATGCCCTGGTTGCGGAACGGCGGAAGTCCGACGGCTATCCGCCGCACCAGAGAGGGCAAGCGGCCTTGCGCACCGTCGCGGCGCAGCGTAATGTGGATGCGGGAATTACCGTGGGGACATCTGCCGGTGGGCACGGAGGAGAACGAAGTTCCTGCACTCATTGAGAGGAGGCAGCGAGTGGAAGACGACGTGCAAGGCAGCAAGATCCTCATGGTGGACGATTCTGCTGACAATCTGCGGCTGCTGACCGCGGTCATGGAACGCGGTGGGCTAGTGCCCCGGCCGGTGACTAGCGGCAAGCTGGCAATCAAGGCGGCGGAGGCGAGTCCGCCCGATCTCATCCTGTTGGACATTCGCATGCCGGAGATGTCTGGCCTGGAAGTGTGCCGACGGTTCAAGCAAGATGAGCGGCTGCGCGACATTCCCGTCATCTTCATCAGTGGGCTACAGGGCAGCGACGACAAGGTCGAAGGCTTTCGCGTCGGCGCCGTGGACTTCGTCTCCAAGCCCTTCCACGACCAGGAAGTGCTGGAGCGAGTCAAGACGCATCTGCGACTGAAACGTCTTCAGGTGGAACTGGCGTCGCACAACCTGCGGCTCGAGCAGCGGATCGTCGAGCAGGTCAAGGCGGTCACGGCCTCACAGTTGGCGACCATCTTCGCGCTCGCCAAGCTGGCCGAGACTCGCGACGATGACACCGGCCAGCACATCGAGCGGGTACAAACCTTCGCCAGGAGGCTGGGCGAGAGAATGCGCGAGTTGGGTTTGCACCCGGCGCACTTGACCAGCACCTTCATCGAGAACCTGTACCAGACCGCCTCGCTGCATGACATCGGCAAGGTCGGCACGCCAGACGCCATCCTGTGCAAGCCCGGAAAGCTGACCCAGGAGGAATTCGTGGAGATGAGGAAACACTGCGAACTTGGCGCCAGGACGCTGGCCGCGGTGCTCGAACGCCATCCCGACAACCAGTTCCTGCGCATGGGCGTCGAAGTGGCCAGGTCGCACCACGAGTGGTGGGATGGCACTGGCTATCCCGATGGTCTGCGGGGCACAACCGTGCCGCTTTCTGCGCGCATCGTCGCGCTCGCCGATTTCTACGACGCCCTAACCTCGAAACGTTGCTACCGGCCCGCGATCAGCCACGAGGTCACCTGCCGGATGATCCGGAACGGCAGCGGGACACATTTCGATCCCGACGTCGCAACCGCTTTCGCAGACCTGGAGGGCGGGTTCCACCGCGTCCGGCGCGAGATGCACGATCGAAACGAGTCGGTGTAGGCGTGCCTCGCCCACACCGGGCGACCTGCGGTCGCACGTCCCCATCCTGTCCCATTATTCGATCCGCTCCCGGACGGGCAAAGCTTTGAGCCCGGAAGAGCGGGAGAAGTGCTGCCAGATCGTGAAGCCCGGGACGCTCTTGGGGTGGTTTCGTCAGATGGCGGCGCAAAAATACGACAGCTCAAAGAAGAAGGTCGGTCGACCACGGAAGAAGAAGGACATCCGCAAGCTGGTGATCGCTATGGCCCTGGCGAATCTGGGCTGGGGATATACGAAAATACGCGACGCCCTTCGGACCGGATTGAAGATCGAGATCGGACGAACGACGGTGGCCAACATCCTGCTGGAAGAAGGGATCGAGCCGGCACCGGAGCGCGAGAAGAAGCGGACCTGGAAGCAGTTCATGAACAGCCATTGGGAGACGCTCTACGCCTGCGATTTCTTCAGCGTGGAAGCCTTGGGCGGCGTTTTGCCACAATGAGGGAGGTCCCTTGCCGCATGAGGGACGTTCCTCATTCATGCCGCAGACACTGCGACTGTGGACACCACCGGGCGGCGCGGGACAAGAGCGGTGACGACGGCGTCGGTCATGGGCGTTGTTCAATCGCGGCCGAAGAGGTCTTCGAAGGGCGAGGGCTCTTTCGACCCGTCGATGCCGCTCTCTTCTTCGAGAGGGTCCAGAAGGTTTCGAGATCGCGGAGGCGGCTGGTTGGATTCATCGAGATCAGACCAAGGTTGCTCACCAGTTCGGCGCTGGGCTCGCTTCGAGAATTGGAGACCTTGGAAAGATATCCCTCCGAGAGACCAAGCAGGCGTTCTACCCGGCGCATGGACGTGCGAGCCCGGATCTTGATCAGAGCCTTGTTCAGAAGGGTTCTGAGCGAAGCCTGATAAACGCTCTTGAGAGCCTCGTCGATAGCACGAGCGGTGCCCGGGTCCATCCATTCAGCACCGCAATTGTCACAAGTTGGGATCTCTACATGCGCTGGGATTTCCAGCATCAATGTTCTATACCGCTCCTGTCGACCTGCCTTGGCCACCGGAATAACTTTGCCCGTGCCACACTCATGGCATCGTCTTGCTGCTTTCATCGTCATGACATCACCTTCGTCTTCAGATTCATCGTCGTCTTCAGGCTCTTGGTCACCATTTCGCCATCATCACTTCGCAGGGCTGGGGCTTACCAATCCGCCATTGGTCCGCAGCGGGTGCGCGAGCGGATGGAATGAGATGACCGCCACCTCGGGCATCGTTTCGTCGACACAGATCTTCAAGTACCATCCTTCATCCTCCCACCGGACCCCGTACACGTCGCACGTGTCATAGGTCTGGGTCTTCGTTTCAGCAAAGGACCGAGGTGTCAGCCCGGAAACCACCTGCTGCACGGCTCTCGTGGCCGCTTCTCGATCCGCGAAAAATACCAGGGCTCTGCTTCGTTGAATGAACACTCTTCCATCGGCGACCAACGTCTTCACGCGATCAAGCGGCCAGTGAGGAGTTCTCGCCTTCATGTCGCTTCCGTAGAGCAAAGATATATGGGAGCGGCTCTCATATCAAGGTCCGGCGCGGCATGTAGTGCTCGTGCTCACGGCCCAATGGTCCCACCCGCATGATTTCACGGCGGCCCAGGTCGAGGATCCATGAGACAGGCATGGTTAGGAAGAGGGTGTCGAGCCTAACGTCGTCAAAGCCCTCACCGACGTAGCGGCCAGTGGCGACGATCACTCTCTCACCAGACGTCGCATGTCTGGCCAGGCGCGCGGCAGCGCTGCGGGTTTCCTTGGCGACCATCCCGCCGCGCATGACGATGACATGCCGGCTGACTCCCCGGAGCCCGTCCGCCAGGATTTCGAGATGATCTCGCTTGAGGCGGCTTACCAGCGCCGAAGGGAGGCCAGCCTTTTCAACCAGAAGCTGCTGCGCGAGAACGGCTGGGATCTCGGGTGGCAGCGGGATCGCGATCGGCGCGCCCCCATCCCGGGACTTGCGTGCTGGTCCAGGCAGCTCCTCGTCCTCGGACTCTGGCGGCCTGACGCCAAGCACGCGGTTTGTGCGGGCGGCTGTTTCGGCCAAGTCGATCACCAACTGCGCGGGCAACCGAGGCACTGAGATACGCGGGTAGGCGATGGCGCCACAGCTCGCACAGCGACGTGCCCGTTCCTCGTCGTCTGGCTCGGTAGGGGTGGCCGAATTCCGTCGCCCCGCCGCTATCTCAAGCCACGCACCTTTTCGGTCTAGGCGCCGATAACAGTCACTGCCATGATTCGGCGCCGGATGTACGACGAGAAGGCCCACGGCGAGTACCGCACCAAGCGGGTCATCCTCGATATCTACGACGCCATGGCCGAGGCCAGCCGCACCGGCCGCCCCTACCAGACCCGCCTCGATCCCCCACCGCCGACCCCCGCATCGCGCTGGAACGTGCGGGAGCTGGCGCGGCAGATCGAGGCGTCGGCGGTCGAGCGTTCGGTGCTCGGCCCGCCAAAACTCTCAACCGCGTTGAGAGAAATCCACCCTGGAGCGGCCGACGAAACCGGGGCGCGCGCCGGATACGCGGTCGCGGTGCCCACCAAGTGGGCCACAATCCTGTCACTCAAGAACGCGATTGTGCCGCTCGGTCCCCACCTGCTCGACGCTGGCGAGGCTGCGGTTATCCAGTTGGCTTGAGCAGGCCATCAGGGACGTGTGCATCGACGAATGGCGTGGACGCCGCGCCGCCGCCGCAATTGGCCTTCAGGTCACGGGCTCGCTCGGACTACTCGGTCGAGCCAAGAGCCTTGGGGCATCCGCCTCAGCATTGGCTTCGAAAAAAGAGGACGAAGGCGCCAGCATTGGCATTACGGTGAGCCCGGAGCAGATCCCGCAGTACTTCGGCCCGCCGCCTGACATGGCGAGCACCGTGCCGGCCCGCCGGTAGCACGTCCCTCATCGCCACGAATCGATGTAGACTGGCGCCATGAAGAATATCGCTTTCTGCCTTACAACCATTGTCAGCGCGATCTTGCTTGTCACACCCACGGTGACAAGGGCTGAGGCCAACCCGCCGGTCACGCTCGCGAAGATGCGATGTGTCCGCATCTTCGGGCATATCGTGCACTCCCTGCGAGCGGCGGACCGCATCGACGACGATCACATTCGCTGCACGGTGGCCGCGACCAACCGGGGCAGCGAGCCGGCGATGTTCACGATGGCGCTGCGACTGGATCAACCGGCTACCGGAAGTGCCGCGCCCGTCAAGATCGAAGAGCAGCAGAAGATCGACCTCGGCACCGGCGAGGCCAGCGACGCAGAAATCGCCATCGACGTGTCCGAGAACCTGAACGGCTGTATGCCCTTCACGCTGACCATCACCGTTGGCAAGGCGACCATCAAGAAGGCCATCGATCCAAACTGCCCCGACTAGCCCGCGCTAGTCAGGAGGTTGTTTCCAAGGTTGGAGGCGTTCCCCGACCGGCAGGCGCTACGAACAGATCTTGCACGAGTTCACGCACGAGAGGCTCTTCGATTCGGCGGGCGCTTCGCTTGTGCGATCTCGAGAAGCTAACAACATTCAACGAGTGCCAATATGCCGCCCTTCCGAAATCGATTCAGCTCGCATTTCTGCTTCGACCCATTCGGGTTACGACCCTCAATGACAAGAGTGATCTGAAAGTTCGGTTTGATCTCTTTGAAAGACTAAACACCGGGGGGGTGAGGCTGCAACCGCAGGAGATTCGGAACTGCATCTTCCGCGGTCCGTTCAATGAGGCCCTGAAGGAGCTTGCAAGGGATCCATCATTCAGAGAAGCGAAAATCGTCGGCGAGGACCGCCTCCCATCCGGTCTTGCGGTCCAAGCGCTTGTAGTAAGCTGCCAGCAATTCTCGTATCGCCATGGACGACCTCCTAATCTTGTAAGGTTGGACGCCCGCCGCGGGCAAAGGTCTCCAACTTGGCGCCAGAAGGCCCGCCGGCCACGCTGAAGAGGTGTCCACATCGATTTCACCTTATGACAATGGCTGCCTGCGCCAGGGCTGAGGCGGGCGCGGCGGGCAAGCGTAACGCTTTGCTGGCGACGTCAGACGTGCAATGTGCGAAGGTCCGCCGCGTCCTCTCGTTGTTGTGCTTTCGCCGTCATGTCAGGTTCTGTAGTGGGTTCGTCTTTGGAGCCGCTCTCATTCTTTCTCATGGTTTCCGCCGCGGGAATTCTCGCCGGCGCGCTGGGGTCATTGCTCGGGATCGGGGGCGGGCTGATCATCATTCCCACGTTGACTCTGTTTGCCGGCGTGGATCTTCGGTATGCGATGGGGGCAAGCCTGGTGTCAGTGATCGCGACATCCAGCGGGGCAGCGGCAACCTACGTTCGGGATCGCATGGTCAACCTGCGGCTGGCCATGTTCCTGGAACTGGCCACCACCACGGGCGCGGTGGTCGGGGCGCTGCTGGCTGGCCTGCTGCCTGCGGCACTGCTGTCACTGATTCTCGGGCTGATCCTGGCACACGCCAGCTGGTCGACCTTCCGCTCGCATGGGGACGAGACGCCGCCCAGCCGCACGGGCAGTCCCTTGGCGGCGCGTCTGCGGTTGCAGGGCTCGTACTTCGACCCGGCGCTGGGACGGCAGGTCGAGTACCAGGTCACGCGGGTCCCGCAGGGACTTGCCGCGATGTGGGGTGCGGGGCTGATGTCAGGGTTGCTGGGCATCGGCAGTGGTCTGTTCAAGGTGATCGCCATGGACCGCTTGATGCGCGCGCCGCTCAAGGCATCGACCACGACCAGCAACTTCATGATCGGGGTAACGGCGGCGGCTAGCGCGGGCACGTACTTCGCTCGCGGCGACATCAACCCGTTCATCGCCGCGCCGGTGGCCTTGGGCGTGTTGGCCGGTACCGTGATTGGAACCAGGCTCTTGCGCAAAATGCGCAGCCGTTTCATTCACAAGCTGCTCTTGATTGTCTTGGTGATTGTGGCGGTGCAGGTGATCCGGGGCGGGATTGCAGGACTGCTGGGAGGGGGCCACCATGACTGAACGAGACTCCGCAATCACTTCCGGGCGCATGGAACTGCTGGTGAGCTACGTGCTGCGCATCGGCGTCCTGTTGGGAACGGCCATCATCGTGGCAGGCGTGGTTCAGATGGCCCGCACGGGCCAGACCGGCTACGCCTCCGTGTTGCCGTACGGTCTAGGCGCCCTGCTGGCCTTTGTGCCACCAGGAAGCCCGGGCCACTTTCCGACGGCGCCAGGCGAGATTCTCCGTGCTGCCGTCGCCGGCAAACCATACGCGATCATCGCGCTCGGAATCCTGGTGCTGATTGCCACACCCGCGCTGAGGGTGGCCCTGTCGATCGGCTTCTTCATCGCGGAGCGCGATCGGTTCTACGTGGTGATCACGCTGCTGGTTCTGGCCGTGCTGGTCGCGGGTTTCCTGCTGGGCGCTGGCTAGTCACTGGCCGTGGGCACAGGGGCGGGAAGGCAATGCCACCCGCTACACCGGCCAGGAGCACGCCCGGCGCTCTCGAGTATGCCGATCGGCGAGACCGCGCCCTGTCAGAGGCGTCGTCAGGCAAGGATCCTCCGGGAGAACATCACTCCGTTCATGGCATACAACAGGCTTGCGCTGGCACAAGTCTGGCAACTGTTGTGGCACGCCGAGGGATCGCGCTGGCGCCCACTTGGATAGGATCCACAATGGCTATATGGGGATGTGAGTGAAACCCAAGCTGGAGGATGGAGTCATGAGGCTGCAAAACATCAAGAACGTTTCCAGGGAAGACCTGCTCGGGTTGGTGGGACTGAAAACCAAGAACTCGTTGCGAAGCTGGCTGGGCGGAAGCGGGTTGGTGGGAATCGGGCTGGCGGTAGGCGCAACCGTTGCGCTGCTACTCACACCGAAGTCCGGCCCCGACATCCGCGACTCGATGCTCGACGGATTGCGTAGCCTGCGCAAGCGTGCCGCGCGCGCCACCACGGAACTCACCCACTGAAGCGACAGGGGTTCTGACAGGCGGCGAGGCATGGCGCTCGAGCGTGCGGTGGCCGAGCGCTACTTGCCCAATCGCGTCTGTGCCCATAAAATCCTGTGGCGTGACAGGTTCCGCGCAAATTCCGCGCCTGCAGTGGAGTCGTCAGGCCGCGTAGGAAGAGACGCGTCTGAAGCCAGCACGGGCCAGCGTTTCCTTCACAGCCGCGAAGGCAGCCCTACTGGTCGTCCCTCGCTGGACAGATCGTCACAAGGCTTTGAAGCGGCAAGATCGGCGAACACCTGAGCGATCTGTTCGATGCTCGGCGGCTTGGCGATGTGGCGCTGGAAGCCGGCCTCGCGAGCGCGTTGCAGATCGTCGGGGAGCGCGTAGCCACTCAATGCCACGAGGAAGGCGCCTTTGAGTGCCTCGTTGGCGCGAAAGGCGCGCGCGACATCGTAGCCGTCCATGCCTGGCAGACCAATGTCGCACAACACGACCTCCGGCCGGAAGCTGCGGGCCTTGGCCAGACCCTCGGAGCCGTTGTAGGCCACGGCCACCTCGTGTCCATCAAGCTGAAGCACCTCGCGCAGACTGTCCGCACCGTCGATGTTGTCCTCGATAATGAGCACGCGTCGGCCAGGGTGGTCAGCACTGCCCCGGGTCATCTCGGGGGCGATGGCGCCCTCGGCCGCAAGCGGCAGGCTCACGACGAACTCAGCACCCTTGCCCAGCCCATCGCTGTGCACGCAAACATCGCCGCCGTGAAGTTCGACCAGCCCCTTGACCAGTGCCAGTCCGAGACCGAGGCCGCCCTTGCTCCGATCCAGGGTGGTGTCGGCTTGCATGAAGGGCTGGAAGAGCCGACCAATCAACTCTGACGGTATGCCGGCACCAGTATCCGAGACGCGGATGACGGCTTGCCGTTTCGCCCGATCGACCGACACAGACACGGTGGCGCGCCCACCGTGGCCGGTGAACTTCGCCGCGTTCTGCAGCAGGTTTCCGATCACTTGCGCCAGGCGCGTCCCGTCGGCGTTCACGCTGACGCGCTCAGGATCAAGTTTGACCTCGATTTGGATCTCGCTCTTCTCGAAGAGCAGGCGGTGGTCCTCGACCACTCGGCGCACGAGATCATTGAGTTCCAGCAGCTGAAGCTCAAGCCGGATCTTGTTCCGCGAGATGCGCGTCAGGTCGAGAAGGTCATCGACAATATGTGATAAATGTCCGACCTGGCGATCGATGACCATCTGAGCACGGCGCGCCTGGTCGCTGCCCGGTGTGGCGCGATCGAGTATGTAGAGGCTGTTTCGGATCGGCGCCAGCGGGTTGCGCAGTTCGTGCGACAGCATGGCGAGAAACTCGTTCTTGCGCCGATCGGCCTCGCGCAGTTGCTCGTTGGCCGCACGCAAGGCTGCTTGTGCCCGCATGCGCTCCATGGCCGTGGCGACCTGGTCGGCGACTGTGTGCATGGTCTCCACATCGTCGGGGCTGAAGTGGGGCCGCGTCCTCGTCCCGAACGACAGGGTGCCGATGAGCTGTCCCTGCACCATCAGCGGATGGCAGCAGTAGGCTTGGATTCCGTAGGATTTGACCAGGTTGGCTCGGGGATCTGAAGAATTGAGAATATCCTCGGCAATCATCCGCTGCTTGTCGCGTGCCACGCAGCCACAAACCGCCACGCCGTAATCGAGCCATTCGAGTTTACGAACCTCCTCATCGGAGATTCCGGCGCAAGTGTTCAGCCGCAGCCGGCCCGTGGACTCGTCCGCGAGGAAGTTGAAGAACGCCTGGCAATCCAGGTGTTGCATCACCCCCTGGCAGAGCTCGTTGACCACCGTCTGGGGATTCTCGGCTGCCAGTAGACGACCGGCGGTGCCGGACAACAAGCGAAGGCGTGCTTCGCTCTCCTTCAACTGGTTGGTCGCGCGTCGCCGTTGTGTCACGTCGTGGAAGACCAGCACCACGCCAATCATCTTGCCAAGGTTGTCGGCGATTGGCGCCGCGCTGTCCTCGATGGGAACCGCTCGACCATCGCGGGTGAGCAGGGCAGTATGGTTGGCCAGAGCGACCACCCGTCCTTCGCGCAAGACCTGCTCCGCGATGTCTGTCGTTGGCTCGTGGGTCTTTTCGTTAATGAGCCGGAGGACTGTCGCGATGGGTTGCCCGAGGACCTCTTCCGTCTTCCAGCCGGTGAGCGATTCGGCGACGGGGTTGATGAAGGTGATCCGGCGTTCGGCGTCGCACGCGATCACAGCGTCGCCGATACTAGAAAGCGTTACACGCAGCCATTCGCGCTGCTCGGCTACAGTCTGCTCCTGTTTTGATACGGCACGAGCGACGGTCCCGCTGGTCAGCAAAGCGAGGAGCACGCTGACCACGAGAAGCAGCAGCGGCAAGCGGCCGGTGGTTTGCAGGTCGCGCAGTGTGGTGGTCTTGCGGGCTTCGAAATCATCAATGGCCTCGGCGCGCATCTCGTCCTTGACGAACCTCTGCAGTTGCATGCGGAGGGCGGCAAAGCGCGCCAGATCCTCCGGACTCGCCTGACTGCCAGACTCCAGCAGCGTCCCGCCCAGGGTGAGAACCTGGCGCCACTGGGTTGCGAAGCGTGCCGCCAACTCTTGTTCGCGCACAGTGGTGGCGAGCCCCCTATACTCGGCGAGATGGCGGTGAAGTTCGATTGCATCGTCGGATGCTGTGTGCCGGGCCTGGGCATCGCCAGCTACGGCCAGGCGAACCGCTTGGCCGTAGCCGAGGACCCCATTTTCCAACTCAAGGGTTGCCTCTCTTCGCGGACGCGCGACATTCGCCTGGGCGTGGAGATCTTCGGCAAGGGTTTGAATGTTGACGGCGAACACGATGCCGACCGTTGCCAACAAGCACGTGAGCACGCCAAAGCCGACCCAGAGCACGCGACCTGTGCCTCGCAGGCGCATATTCTTCACGACGATGCCGTCTGCGGCACAGAGGATGCCCACCCCAAGCACCACGAATGCGGCAGCCGTGGGCAGAGCCATGCTCACGAAGCCGGGCAACTGCCGGAGGTAGACGGCCCCTGTGGGAAAAGCAACCAGCGACACCGCACCGATAACGGTGGCGACGAGCGCAAGCAATTCGGTGGCGTAGCCGAGATAATTAGTCGCGTGGGGAGCCCGCCGGCTTTGCCGGCGGCGCACCATCGCGGGAGGGTATGGGAACCCTTTCAGGGTTCCCATGTCGGTGTCCCGGCGCCGGGCACCGCCGCTTCCCAGTAGCCCGATGCCCAGCAAGAAAAAGCAGAGCGCGGTGGAGAGCGCCATCCGTCCCGGCGGAAAGGCCGCCTCCTGCGGAGCCAAAATGTCGCGCACGAAGACCTGATCGATTCGGAGATCCAGCCCCGCGAGGTGCTCGGCGAGTGACAGGGCACCCATCAGCCCCACCAGCGCCCCGAGTACGAGCCTCACGGGACCCCGCTTGCGCCACCAAAGGCCGCTTCCGGCAAGTATGAAGCCGAGGGCGGTGTTGAACTTCATGGCCGCGAGGCCCGGCAGCACACGTTTGAGCGGGTCGATGCCCAGCAGCCAGCCCGCAACTGCGAGCAGCCCGACAGCAGCGGTGAGCAGAGCGCAGCCATCTGCCACCCGNNTCCTCGATCTTCTCTATGCTGGGTGGCTTGGCGAGGTGTCGGTCAAACCCGGCCTCCGACGCCCGCTCCAGGTCATCCGGCATGGCGTAGCCGCTCAGGGCCACCAGGTGGACACCTCTCAGAGTGTCCTCGGCGCGCAATGCGCGCGCGACCTGATAGCCATCCATGTCAGGCAAGCCAATATCGCAAAACACGACCTCTGGCTTGAATGCCCGAGCCCGGGCCACTCCCTCGGGACCGTCATCTCGGTGGCGACGAAGAGATTCTGCAGATCGCTGTTCGCAGCGCCGAGCTCGTCCACCTTCTGGCGCAGTTCGGTGTTTACCGTTTCCAACTCCTCGTTGAGTGACTGCAGCTCCTCTTTGGAGGTCTGCATCTCCTCGTTGGCTGACTGCAGCTCCTCGTTGGTCGAGATCAGCTCCTCATTCGAAGACTTCATTTCCTCGTTGGCGGACTCCAACTCCTCGACGGTGGTCTTCAGCTCCGCGCGTGTCGTGCGCAGCTCGTTCTCCAACTGCTCGACGGCGGGCTCCGCGGCCTCGCTGGCCCCGGTTTCTTCTGGACCGTTCTCTTCGGGCGGCTCCATTTCCTGCAGCGCCACCAAAAACAGGCCCGCCCCGGGTTCGACCGCCGGCATGGGCCGTACCGTCAGGTGCACACGACGAGTCGAGTCTTCGCTTTCGACCGAGATGTTCTTGCGGACGACTTTGCGCCGTTTGTCGCCAGCGGCTCGCAAGGCCATGCGCAGCTCTTGCCTCAGGTTCCCGCGAAAAGCCTCAAGCAGGTTGGTGGTGGTCAAGGCGCCGGCGGGTAGCTGCAAGTGGCGGCTGAGTGGTCCGGCCACAAAGAGTACGTCGCCACGCTCGTTGATGACCGCCGAGGGCGCTGCGTATTCCTCGAGAACTGTGCGTTCGAAGGCGGCGCCGATCTTTTCGTGCGGGGTCTGGGCCCGGCGCTCGAGCATGCCTTGCGGGCTGGGCGAGGCCCCCGAAGCGCGCGCGGCACTGCGGCTCGCGAGGGGAAATTCCACCACCGGCCGATTGACCGTCTCTTTGCGGCGGAAGATGCGATTCCGCTTGTCCGTGGGCTCGAACAGCTCGGGGCTGCCGGATATGCCCTCGGACGGACCGAGGAACAAGAAGCCGCCGGGTCGAAGCGCGTAGTGGAAGAGCGGTACCAGCTTTTTCTGCAGCTCGGCGCTCAGGTAGATGAGGACGTTCCGGCAGGAAATGAGATCGAGCTGCGAGAACGGCGGATCACGGATGAGGCTGTGCTCGGAGAAGATACACATCTCGCGCAGCTCTTTGCCCGCCTGGAAGTCGGCCGCCCGGCCGGAGCCGTTCGACGGGTCTCTCACGAAAAAGCGTGCCAGACGTTCGGGCGACACCTGGTCGGCGATGTCCATAGGGTAGCGAGCATGTCGTGCCTCGGCCAGCATCGCGGCGTCGAGGTCAGTCGCGAAGATCTGCACGAATCGCCGCGTCTCGAGGCGATCGAGGTGCTCGCGCAGCAAGATGGCGATGGAGTAGGCCTCCTCGCCCGAGGCACAACCCGGGACCCAGATGCGGATGGGTGCGTCGGCCGATTTGCCTTGCACGATGCGGGGAATGATCTGCTGAGCCAGGGCCTGGAACGCTTCGGGATCGCGGAAGAACTGGGTCACGCCGATCAGTAGATCCTTGACCAGGCCGTCCGCTTCCGCAGCGTCCGTCTCCAGGAACGGCAGATAGGCTCCGATCGACGTTAGGCGGTGGACCTGCAACCGGCGCCGGATGCGACGCAGAAGCGTTCCTTCTTTGTAGCGGCTGAAATCGTGTCCGGTGCGCTGATGAATGAGCGCGCAGATCTTGCCGAGGTGAGCGGCAAGCTGCTCGCCGAGATCTTCCGCAGCGTCGAATTTGGTCAGGTGCTCTGCGTGCTCGGCGATGATTGCGGGCATCTGCGCGACCGGGACGACGTGATCGACCAACCCCGCCCCGATGGCGCTCTGGAGCATACTGTCGTGCGTGGCGGTCTCAGGAGGCTGCGCCAAAGTGAGTCCACCGTGCTCCTTCATGGCCCGCAGACCGACGGTGCCGTCATGGCCGGCGCCAGAGAAGAGCACTCCGACGGCGTGCTCGCCCTGGTCCTCGGCGAGCGAGCGAAAGAACGCATCGATGAGCGAACTGGACGGGCTCTCGGACGCCAGCACATGGAGGACGCTCTTGTCGATGGTCAACAGGGTGCCTGGCGGGATGACGTAGACGTGGTCGGGCTCGGGAGCCAGGCCATCGCTAGCCTCCACCACGGGCATGGCCGTGTGCCGAGCCAGCAACTCGGCCAGCATGCTGGGGTGGTGGGGTTCGAGGTGCTGTATCACTACAAAGACAAGTCCGCTTGCCACCGGGACGTGTTGCAGGAACTCCTGCAGCGGCTCGAGCCCGCCGGCCGAGGCCCCCAGACCGACGACCAGCGTGGCTCCCGGCCTACCTCCGGGTATTCCTCCTCGCTCAGAATGCTTTGGCGGCTCGCGACTCATGATTACACCTCAAGCAGGCGTGTCGACCAACTGGCGCCGATGACCGAGATCACTGCGATAGCCCCCAAGAAGCCCGCGATATCGAACAGGTCGTCAATGCGGGGGCGGGCTCCAAAGCCCTGAGGAATTCTCATGGATCACCTGTTGGCGGCTGCTGCCTCGGGATCTCGGCAGGGAAGCCCCCCAGAATCTGCCTGAACTCCGGGCTCGGCGGCTTGACCATGTGGGCGTCGAAGCGACGGGTGATGTCTAGCACAGCAGGACAGGAGGAACCTAGGAACGTCTGTCGGTCTCGCCTCCGCCTCTCAGCCCTGTTTCCGACTCAGGCGCGGCACGGCGATATCCTGGGCCGCATCCTCTCCAGCGGTGTCGTGGTCAGTTTGCGGTTTCGTCGTGGGCCCGGCTGGCTGGACCGCCGCAGACCTCCGAAGGGGCCAACTCTGCGAGGATCTTTTCGAGCTGCTCGATACTCGACGGTTTCGCGAGATGCGTCTCGAACCCCGCCTCCTCGGCCCGTTGTAGATCCTCGGGAAGCGCGTAGCCGCTCAGTGCCACGAGGAAAGCGCCCCTGAGCGACTCGTCAGCCTTCAAGGCGCGCGCGACTGCGAAGCCGTCCATGCCGGGCAGGCCGATATCGCACAGCACGACATCAGGGAGGAATTCCCTCGCCTTTGCAATTCCCTCCGGGCTGTTGTACGCGACCCCGACCTGGTGCTCACCAAACAGGAGTACTTCGCGTAGACTGTCCGCCGTGTCGACATTGTCCTCGATGACCAGCACTCGCCGCCCTTTGCCGGCGGCGGCACCATGTCGCGGCCGGGAGCTATCNNAAAAGTGGCCACCCCGTCGCGTAGTGGATAGCGCACCCACCTTGGCAGACCCAAGGCAATTTCCTAGCACGACGCCGACCCTTTGCGAGAGAATCATTGTTTCAGTTCTGTGAACATTCACAGCGCTCTGCTCTGCTCACCGCAGCTTCTCCCGCCAGACCGATTCCTCATTTGGTTGACGCACCAAAGTTTACCCGTTGCGCCTCCCCGCAGCTATTGGCGTCGTGGCAATTCTGGATCGCCCTGACAGCCGCGCTGAGTGCGGTCTGTTGCTGCTTGGCCAGTGACGAGAAGGTGTTGTGCAGCTCGTGCGGATCGGCGACGAGGTTGTGATACTCGCGCTCTCCCGTCTCATACTCGACGTAGAGGTCGGTACGCGTGCGAATTGCTTCGTAGCTGGGTGGGTTCCCAGAGCGAACACCGGGGAGATCCGGGTCTGCCGGGTCCCGGTTCGGGCCGTGATGCTCGACCAAAGTCGCCGTTCGCCAGTCCGGCACCGTCTGTCCGTGCAACAGGGGAACGAGGCTGCGGCCATCTGCATTCGGTGGGGCTGTAGCGCCAGCCAGTTCAGTGAATGTCGGGCAGAGATCGATGTTCTCTACGATCTCCTCAACTGTGCGATCGGGCGGCACGCCCGGACCAGTCACGACCAGGGGCACGTGGATGTCGGTATCGTAGGCAGTCATCTTGCCCGGCATCAAACGGTGCTCGCCCATGTGATAACCGTTGTCCGAGCTGAACACGAAGTAGGTGTTTCTTTCCTGTCCGATCGCCGCCACCGCAGCCTGTAGCGCGCCGATCATGGCATCGACCGCGAGCACGGATTGCGCGCGCATGCGGAAGTCGCGATCGATGCCGGCCGCGTCGGCCGCTCGAAGGGCGTGCTTGTTGCGTTGCCACTGTGGGGCGCTTGCATCAGGGGCCGCATCGTACGCCGGGGTTCGCGGGGCTTTGAGCCCGGGGAATGCGTTGGCGTCCCTGGGCGCTGGAGTATAGGGCGCATGGGGCGCAAAGGTCGCGATCTCGATCAGAAATGGTTGTTCGGCCGACTGCTTGATGAATTGCACACCCAGGCCAGAGACCACGTCAGTCAGGTAGTCGGCGGGCGTGGTGCCGTAGTGGACGAGTTTATTGTCTTGTCTGAGGTTGTAGTTGAACCCTCCGTACCCGTTCCCCGCGACTGCCCAGAAAAACCACCCGGGCGCCGCCGGGTGCTGGATTGGCAAATACCCATTCAGATACTTGCCCGACATGGATGTGCGGTATCCGGCCGCAAATAGGGAAGTGGCGAAGGTGACCTGCTCGTGGCCCTTGTCTCGGAAGGCCAGGTAGCCACCATCGGGGCCTTCGTTCTTGAAGATGCCGGTGTCGTGCGCATAGCGCCCGGTGAAGATGGCTGACCGCGAAGGGCAGCACAGAGAATCCGTGACGAAGTAGTTGGCGAAGGTGACACCGTCCTTCTGCATCTGCAGGACATGGGGCATGAACTGGACAAGGTTCAATGAAAGATCGTCGGTCAGGATGAAGACGACATTCGGCCTGCCACTTGCTCTTGCAAGAGGTTGGGGCGAAGCCACCTGCACCGTCGGTGGGGCTGGCGCAGCGGAGCGCGTCTGCCCGAATTGCGGGTCTTGCGTTCGACAAGCCGCAACCGTCTGCGCATCGACCTGGGGCAGAGGCTTGCTCGCCCTACGCGGCTGCGATTGGCCCTGCATGATGGGGCTGATGCAGTCCAGCCAAAGCCCGCGCCCTTCCTTGCCGCCGCCCTGGACAAATCCGGCGCCCTGACAAGCTGCCTTGATCTGCTCGCAAGAGCCTTGTGCGCGAGTGTGGACCGGCGCCCTCGCTGAGGCACAAGCCACGGCCAAACCGAGCACCACGCCAAAACCACTGGCGATCCGAATCCTGTATGGACGCATCACCGCCTCCTCTTGTTTTGATGATGGAAGGGGTGGGTGAAGATTCAGTATGCCGTGGGGGAGCCGGCGCTCTAGTTCATCGCCTGTTCTTGTCCTTGCGCAAGCTCGGTTTTCGCGGGCGTTTGCTCGGCGAGCTGGGCGTCGCGATTGATCTCGAGGAGCAGGTCGGCCGTGGCCTGGTCAGCCGGGGGAAAAGCGTAGTTCTCCAGTTCACGAGGCGCTACCCAGCGAAGCTCGGCCACCCGAAGCGGACGAGGTTGTCTTGTGACCGGGATGGTGGCCCGATAGAAAACTAGGTCAACGACGCAACCTTCGGAGCGGTGGGTGCGGTGGCCGATAACGTCGCCCACATCCGCAGCGACACCGGCCCGCTCCCGCAACTCCCGTCGGAGCGCGGCCTCGTCGGTGTCGCCGGTTTCGACNNAGGACGTCCGTCGAACGTCGCTGGGTGATGAGGTATCGTCCTTGCTGCTCGATGATGGCAACCGCCACGCGAATGTGAGATACGGCGTCGCCCACGGTACCGCGTCGAGAGCGGCCCTTCCCGAAAGCGGATCGTAGTCCGTCCTGGCGGTCTTGCGACGTCGGTTGGGGTGGCAGAGCATTGGTTTCTGTTTGCCTGATCATCTCGCTCAGTTGGATTCAGCGCCGGATGGATTGTTTCAAAAAGATCGGGCCCTTTTCCCGACCGAACCTTTTCGAACTCGGGAGGCATCGGAATTTTGGGGCAATGAACGCGTGTTGCTTGCGTCTGGATACCCTCCTGATCGGCGTGTGTTCCTGCGCCATCAGATTCTGTCCATGAGGCGGCAGATAGCCGGACGCGACGCCTCCCGGCATGAGACTCAGCTCCCCCTGCCTTTGGTTCGACATCCAAGTACAGAGCGAAAGGAGGAAACACCAATGAGATGCATGGTGATGGTGAAAGCCAACAAGGACTCGGAGGCGGGAGTTCTCCCCAATACCGAGATCCTGACCGCGATGGGAAAGTTCAATGAAGAGCTGGTGAAGGCCGGCGTGATGCTCGCAGGTGACGGACTTCACCCCAGTTCGAAGGGCGTCCGCGTCCGGTTCTCGGGCCGGGAGAAGACCGTGCGGAGCGGCCCCTTCCCCGAGACCAAGGAGCTGATCGCCGGCTTCTGGCTGTGGCAGGTGCGATCGCTGGACGAAGCCATCGAATGGATAAAGCGCTCCCCCTTCGAGGATGGCGAGGTTGAAATTCGCCCGATCTTCGAGCCCGAGGACTTGGGGGTCGAGTTCACACCCGAACTCAGGCAGCAGGAGGAGCGCCAGCGTGCGCAAATCGCTGCCAGGAGATAGACACGACGCTCGACGACCGAATGGAGAAGATCATGTTCATCAAGAGCGCACCGGAGGGGGAGGCGGAGGGCAGTCTCCGCGAGATCTACGAAGGCGACCGAAAGAGCTTGGGCTACGTGCCCAATCACGCCAGGGTCTTCAGCCTGCGCCCCGAGGTCCTGCAAGCATGGCGTGCCTTTCAGGGGAGTATTCGCAAGAACCTGCCATTGAGACGCTATGAGCTGGTCACACTGGCGGCTGCGAAGGCTTTGAATTGCCGCTACTGTCTCCTCGCCCACGGCAAGTGGGAGCGTCATTGTAGCCACCACCGCCCGACGCCAACGAGCGCTCCGGCGAGCACCAGCCACGCGGAGTTGAGCCGGAATTTGAGCAGCAGCAAGGCGCTGGATCCCGCGATCACCACTGTGAGTAGGTCGGTAAGCGCACTGCGACCGAGGTGCCAGGTGACGGTCGCCATGAGCGCCAGGGACGCGACGGTGACTCCGTCGAGAAATGCCCCCGCCCTGCGCGAACGCCGCAGGCGTGGAACCAGCGGCCCGGAGACTGCCACGAGAACAAACGAGGGCAGGAAGATACCGAGCGTCGCCACCAAGGCGCCGGTGCCCCCGTGAAGTATGTAGCCGATGAACGTTGCGGTCGTGAAAACCGGCCCCGGCGTCACCTGGCCTAGGGCAACCGCATCGAGGAGCTGGGACTCGGTCAGCCAGTGACGGTGGTTCACCAGGTCAGCGCGCAGGAACGCGAGGAGGACGTAGCCACTTCCAAAGAGTACGGCGCCCACCTTGAGGAAGACCATGAAGAGCCCCAACAGGCTCGCGGACGCGACCGCTGCGGCAGCAGGCGTGGCCGCGCTGCCGAGGGTAGAAAGCGCAGGCACAGCCATGGCCCGCAGTCCTCCGCGTTCCGGGATAGCCTTGGCCATCATCGCGAGCATGCCTCCGGCGACCAGAACCACGAGCGCGTCGACACCGGCGAAACTAGCGCCCACGGCGCCGAACGTGATGGCGCCCAGGATCCAGGACTTTACCGCCGAGCGCCCGAGCCCCAGGAGAGCCTGGAGGACGATGGCAATGACGACAGGCTTGACACCGTAGAGAAGGGAGGCGACCTGCGGCAACGCCCCGAAGCGTACGTAGGCCCATGCGCAGCCTCCGACAATCAATGCGGCAGGGAGGATGAAGCATGCGCCACCAAGGACGAGGCCGGTCCAGCCCGCGCGCCGGTAGCCAATGAAGATTGCCAGCTCGGTCGAGCTCGGACCGGGGATGAGATTCGCCGCGCCGAGCAGGTCGAGGAACTCCTCTCGACTGAGCCACGCCCGCCGGCGGACCACCTCCTGCTCCATCATCGCGATGTGTGCCGCTGGACCGCCGAACGCGGTCAGGCCCAGGCGCAAGAAGAAGAACGCCACCTCTCGCGCCGCACGCGCGCGCTCGCTCGGGGCCGCCGCCGTTTCAGTCACGCCTGGTCCCGCTCTTGCGCGTCAGGCGGGCGTCGATGGACCACGAGCCGCCACCGACGATGAGGAGGAAGGTCGCGCCCAGCAGCATCGACCAGTCGGTGCGTGCCTCGTGCGCCATGGCCCAGAACCCGCTCTTGAAGAGCATCGGAAGCTTGGTCGTTGCGATGGCGACAAGCATGTCGATGATGAGCGGTACCGTGGCGAGTCGGGTGGCGAGACCCAGGAGGATGAGCAGGCCGCAGCCAATCTCGAAGACGCCGTCGAAGGGCGCCGTGAATCCCGGCCAAGGGATGCCGATCTTGACAAAGCGGCCGGCCCCCAACGCCGCCGGGAAGATGAACTTCTGGAGCCCCTCGGAGAGAAACACCGCGCCTACGACGAGCCGCACCAGCATGGTGGCCGCCGGCGCATTCGTAACCAGCACCTTCGTCACCCTACTGGATGGATTCACCATGACTCCAACCTGTTTGATACAGGTTTGCAAATAACCTGCGTCCTTCGACCTTCTCTTCGATGCGGCGGTGGCGTTGATCGTGACCAGCATTGCGGTGACGGGTGACCACCGGGACCCGACGATGTTCGGCCCGATCTCGGCCGATGGAAGTTGCCAGGGTAGCGCGAAGCGCTACTGGCTCTCATCGGCCTTGCCGGTCATGGGCACGAAGCGCACGTGGGCACCGCGAGGGGCCCACGGTATCCAATCCGTGCGCGAAACGTCGGTTGCCCCTGCTTGTTTCGCTTGGCCTCGACCACGATTGAGCTCTCGGGAAGTTCGATCCCGCTGACCTCGTTCACGTGCCGTGCAAGTTCCTTGAGCTGTCGGAGCAGCTCGTCAGCGGAATAGAGCGCGCTCGGCTTGAGGGAGAAATCCAGATCTTCCGAAAAGCGGTAGGTTTCGAAACAGCATTTCTTCAAGCACGTTCCACCCTTGAAGACCCAGTGCTCTCGAAGCTCCGCGTGTTGAGCGATCCCGACGAGTAGCCAGCCGAGGACGCAGTCCTTCTCGACGACGTCTGGTCGAAGTCGCCATTCGGCTGCGCGCTCGAGGATGTGCTGCTTCGTGATCACGCGGAATCTTGTCCCACCGCCACGTTGGCGTTCACCCAGAGCCCCCACCTCTTCACCATGTGGCCGCGCGAGGAGACCGCAGGATCGAGCTTGATCACGCCCGTGGTTTTGGCCTGCAAGCATGCCGCGACCAGCGAGGGTTGCTCGTCTAGAACCTCTTCGGTGAGGAACCCGAGGCGCTTGTAAGCGGAGCCCCTGCCGAGTTCCTTCATGCGCAGCAATAGCTTTGAGGGGCTCCAGTCAGGCCCGCGGCGGTACGCGGCCAGGATCTCGATCAGGTGCCGCACTCCACCGACCCAGGCGGGATCGACCAGGGCATCGACAATCGTGCGCTCCCGGTCCGAGACCGACACCCGAAGTGGGCCTCGCCATACCTGGGCTGCGCCCGTGACACGTTTGCGGGGAACGCGAACGATGTGCAGCTCGGCCCCCAGAAGCGTTCTCGATTTCGATCGAGCGCCGGCAGCGGTCACGACGAACGTGGAGCGAAAGATTTGCTCGGTCAGCCCCCAATGCTCTGCCGCACTCCATCCACCGATGTAGCAGGGTGACAGGAGAACCTCGGCGAGCACCCACGGGTCCTCTACCGTGGTCGCCGTCGCGCTGGAAGCCTCCAAGGGGAGAATGAGGTACAACCCTCGTCGCGCGCGTGAGAGCCAGCCGGCCGCCACCAGACGGGACAGCCTCGCAGCGGCCACACGCCCGGTGACGCCGAGAACACGGGCGGCTTCCTCGGCGGAGATGAGTCCCCCTTTGGCGCTGCGAGCCAAGAGCGATAGGGTAGTCCGGGAACCAGAAGATGCTGTTGATGTCGTATCAGCCATGGATACCGTCGCCTATGCGACACTGACTATACCACTAGCATGGCTGCGTAATCGACAAAATTCTCGATGGAAAGCCACGGGAGCCAGGATGGGAGGTGCTCACGACGACCTGCTGTCTGCTCCAATTTCCGCGCTCCCTGTCGTCGACTGAGATCCGCCGTTCACCGAGGCGTTCATCGCGATTCTCGAAGCGGGAGGCGTGAAGAGCGTGAAGATTCCGGCGCAAAGTCCAAATTGCAATCCATACGCGGAGCGCTTTGTAGAAACCATCAAGTACGAGTGTCTCAATCACTTCGTCATCTTCGGCGAGCGACATCTGCGCCACTTGATCAAGGAATTCGTTGAGCACTATATGACCGAGCGGTTCCACCAGGGCATCGGTGGCCAACTCATCAGAAAGCAGGTTGGGCCGACGAATGACGACGGGGCAGATGGCAAGGTCGCCTGTCGCTCGCGCCTCGGCGGGATGCTGAACTACTACTATCGGGACGCCGCATGAGCCTCGGCGATCAGTGTTCGGAC
>PMIX01000144.1 GCA_003158395.1 Myxococcales bacterium
CGGTGTTTGCCCTGGACCCCTTTGGCGGCTACTTCCCTGGCCCGATCTACGACGAGGGCCTACGCCCATCGACGCGCCTTGTGTGGTTCCGCCTGGCCAATCTGACCTGGATCGCCACGGCGGTGGCGCTGGCCGGTTGCCTCAGTCGCAGTGGGCAGCCCGGCCAAGCGGGCCCGCCGAAGCTTGCCTGGCGCTCTTTCCCGTCGCGGCTGGCGCTGGCCAGGTGGCTTGGCGCGACCCTGGTCTTGCTTGCGGGCTCGGCGCTCTGGTTCGGGTTTCGCGCCGAGCTTGGCTTTCACCTGACAAAGGATGACCTGGTCCGCGTGTTGTCGCGGCGGACGCAGAGCGAACACTTCGTGATGTGGAGCGAGCCCACGGGGGACACACCTGCCGAGATTGCGCTCGTGCACCGGGATCTGGAGTTCCGCTACCACCAGTTGCGCGAAATCCTCGGCAGTGAACCACGCCTTCCGATCACCGTGTATCGGTTTCCCTCCGCTCAGGCAAAGAAGGAGCTGGTGGGCGCCGGCGCCACGCTTTTCGCGAAGCCTTGGATGCGCGAAATCTACGTACAGGCCGAGCGTTTCCCGGCACCTCGGCTGCGCCATGAACTGGCCCACGTCTTTGCCGGCGGGTTTGGCGATTCGGTCTTCGGCGTGTCGTTGAGCTGGCGCCTGTGGGGGCCGCTGCCGGTTCCGCACCTCGGCACCGGCCTGATCGAGGGTGTGGCCGAGGCGGCGGACTTTGGCGATCCCGACGGGCGCGCGACCTTGCACCAGCAGGCGCGGGCCATGATCGCACTCGGCCAGGCGCCGTCCCTGGCGCGGGTCATGGGCGCCGGCTTCAGCGTCGAGTCTGGTGCGCGCGCCTATGTCCTGGCGGGCTCGTTCTGTCGCTTTCTGCTCGATCGCTTCGGGGCGGACAAGCTGCGCGCGGCTTACCGCTCGGCCGGCAATTTCCTGGCGGTATACGGCTTGCCGCTCGCCGAGCTGGAGAAGACTTGGCGAGTTTTTCTGGAAACCCAGCCCCTGGACGGGCGGGACGAGGCACGCGCCAAGGAGCGTTTCCGCAAGCCGGCCATCTTCCGCAAGGTCTGTGCGCGCGAGCTGGCCGAACGCGAGGCTGAGGCGCGAGGGCGAATGGGCTCCATGCCTGACGCGGCGGTGAGCCTGCTGGACAGCGTCTGTCGAGATGATCCGGACGAGCCGACTTATCGGCTAGATCTGGCCGAGGCGCTGGCCGCAGCCGGCGCCAATGACAGGGCCTTGGCCTTGGCCAGACCGATGATCGACGACGAGGCCCTGACCTGGCCCCTGCGCAGCCGAGCCGCCAGCCTGATCGGGGCGATCGAGTTTCACGCCGGCGACCTCGGCGCAGCGGCGGCAGCGGCGGAGCGCAGCCTGGCGCTTGCCACCGACGAGAACGAGATGCGCACGGCCTGGGCTAAGCGGCGCGCCCTGTCCGACGATGACGCTCGCCGGACCCTGGGCCGCGTGCTCTTTGGCGATGGCCCTGCGCGCGCACCCGACCCCGCTTTGGTGGCCTTTCTGGTGGGCGAGTTTGCCCGCCTCCACCCCGAAGAGGCGCTGGGGCCCTATCTCGTGGGACGCCAGCTAGCCGGGCGGGATCCCCACTTGGCGCTCGCTCCCCTGGCCCAGGCCTGCCCGCTGGACGGGGTGGGAATGGCCGTGGTTCTTGAGCCGCCTTTCTTCAAGGAATGCCAAAGGCTCTACGGCGAGGCGGCGTTTCTGGCCGGCGATCTGCCGCTTGCTCGCCGGGTCTACCAAGCCCTGCGGGATCGGGCGACGCTCGAAACCGATCGACTGCGCGCGATTGACTTCCTGGAACGCATCGCCTGGCAATCAAGCCAATAGCTTCTTTCCTGTCGCAAGGTCGCGCTGGCCTCGGCTACCATGTCACCCATGCGTGCCCACGCTTCTCACAGTGTCAAGCTCAAGCCGGCGGATCCCTTTGACCTGATCCGCTGGCTGGCGCGCAGCCAGAGCGATCCGCGCAAAGCGGTGGCCGAGTTGGTGCAGAACTCCATTGATGCCCACGCGCGCGGGGTACGCATCGAGCGCCGACGCGTGCGCCATACGCCTGCGCTCACCATCCGAGACGACGGCGAGGGCGTGCTTCCCGAGCTGGGTCGGGAGGAGGCCCTGAGCGCGCTGGTTACCGAGATCGGGCACTCACGCAAGCGCGGGCTGTCGCCGCGTGAACGCCACGACCAAGTGGTTGCGGGCAAGTACGGCATCGGTCTTCTGGGTTTTTGGTCGGTGGGCCGGCGCATGGACATTCGCACGCGCGTGCGTGGGTCCGAGGTATGGCTGCTGCACTTGGTGGAGGATCAGGAAAGGGCCGAGATCCTGCGTGACCGCATGCCGCTCGAGAGCGACGAGACTTTCACCGAGGTCATCGTTTCCGAGCTGCACGACTCGGCCCTACGCATGTTGGGGGCACGCCGGCTGACGGAGTATTTGGCTGCGGAGCTGCGGGGCGCGATCCTGGCCAGCGGAGTGTCCATCGAGATCTTCGATGGCATGGCGCGCGGGCTGGGGCCGCGGCGCTTCGCGGTGGTGCCCCGGCGTTTCACCGGCGAGCCTCTTGCCCTGCCGCCCGAGATCCCAGTCGACGGGAATGCCCCGATTCGGCTCGAACTCTATCTGTCTCGCGGCCTCGAACGCCCGGCGCTTGAAGTAAGCTGTGCCGGGACCCTGGTGGCGGACGACGTGGGTGAGCTGCGCAACTTGGGCCTGGACCGGCTACCCTGGATCGGGCGCGAGCTGGCCGGGTTGATCGATTTTCCCGGTTTCACCGTGCCCCCGGGCACGCGCAGGGGCGTGGCGCCCGACGCGGCGGCCGAGGCCTTCGTGCAGGCGCTGGACGGGGTCGTGCCCCTGGTGGAGGCGGAACTCAAGCGTCTGGATCGTGAGCGGGGAGCCGCGGCCAGCCGGCAGGTGGTGCAGGACTTGCGACGCGCACTCAAGGGACTGCGCAACCGACTGCCGCAGTACGAGCTGCCCGCCGTGGCGAGCAGTGAGGCCGAGATGCGGGATGCTGGCGAGGCCGGGATCGCGCCCAGCGGCGCCGAGGTGGACGCAGGCGATGGCACGGGCGAAAGCCACGACGAGGCCCCGCCGGCCCGCGATCGCACCTTGGATCTCTTTCCGCCCGGACCTCTCTTCGCCATAAAGATTTCGCCGCCCGAGATCGCGCTGGCACCTGGCCGCGAGCGGCGCGTGCTGGGCGTGGGCGTGGACGAGTCAGGCCGGCGTGTGCTGGGCGAGGTGGACATGGTTTGGAGCACCGCCTCGCCTGTGCTGTCCATCGCGGGCGAGGGCCGGCGTCCGGCGGTGCTGGCCTCGGCCGATGCGCGACCAGGCAGCCGCTATACCCTGGTCGCCGAGGGCCGGCAGGGCGAGCGCACAGCGCGGGGTGAGGCCGCCGTGGTCGTCATCGAGGCCGAAGAGCCCGGTGCCGGTCTCGGCTTTGGCATTCCGGAGCCCGAGCTGGTGGACGACGCCGGCGCGACTTGGCGCAGCCGCTTCGATGGCCGGCGCTGGCAGGTCAATGCCAGTCACGACGACTATGTTGCCTTGCACGCAGAGGCGAAGGCGCGGCTTCGCTACCTATTGGCTCTGCTGGCCAAGGAGATCGCTCAGCGCACCCACGGCGTCCCCGGCAGCGAGGCAGCTTTGGAGAGCCTGGTCGAGATCCTCGCCCACGCCGAGCGCAACCTGCGCGGCGGGTAATCCGACGACAGCAGCCGGCGGTGCAAAACAGCTATGCATGCTACCATTCATGTGCAGCTCCGCGAGGACGAGGTTGGCAGGACGAACCTGTTCAAGTACATCCTCAGACCGCCCATCGCCCAGGAGCACGTCAGCATGACCGACGCACCAAACAGGCCCAGAGGCCCTTTGTTTCGGTTACGGCCCCCAACATTGAGCGCGGCGAAGACGCCATTGCTCGCTGGCGCGATCGAAACGTTTTCTCCATCCCGGCCTGCCAGAGCTGTCCTGTGGCCTCCGTGTGTGGCGGCGGCTGCGGCGCCGTGGCCGCGAACCGCACCGGCACCGTGGCAGCGCCGGACTGCCGGCCAGTTCGGGAACTGCTGGGGCTCGGCGCTCGCTACTATCGTCTGGGCGACGACTGATCCAACTCACGTCTACAGTCGGCCGCCAGCTCCGATCAGATAGCCCAGCAACGCGCCGTAGAGAGTGGAGATGTACGGGTTCGAGGTGATCGGACATGCGCCCGAGCTGCAACCAACCAGCCGGTAGTAGCCAAATCCGAGAGCACCGCCGACCACGACCGAGGCCAAGGTGGAGAGAGTCATCTTCGTCTCCAGCGCAAGGGCTAGTCGCATCGAATCACCCGCAGCATCCCCCGCCGCTGCTGGCGGTCGCGGTGCTGACCTTGTCGTCGACCTTGGCGCGAACCTCCGCCATGTCGAGCGCCCTGATTTCGTCGATGAGCTTCTGCAGCGCGTGTCCGGGCAGAGCACCGGCTTGTTCAAAAATGAGGATCCCATCGCGGAACGCCATCAGGGTTGGGATGGCCTGGATACCGAAGGTCGTGGCCAAGTCCGGCTGGTCCTCGGTGTTGACCTTGCCGAACACGACGTCGGGGTTGGCCTCGGATGACTTCTCGAACACCGGGCCGAAGACGCGGCAGGGGCCGCACCAGGGTGCCCAGAAATCCACCAGCACGATGCCGGTCTTTATGGTCTGGTCGAAGTTGCTTTGATCAAGTGCCTTTGTTGCCATGTTCATTTCCCTCTTGCCTGGTGAGAGCCAGTCTTGTTGAAAAGGATTCAGCGTGCAGGCATGCCGTCTTTCTTTCCTTCTCGAGCCAGGCCCCGCGCAAAAGATTCGCGGGTTGGCGAACCCAAATGCGGCTTTCTGGCTCTCACAGGGCGTGAAAAAGCGACTCATCATAGTTGGAGGCGTTGCCGGCGGCGCCTCGGCGGCCGCGCGATTGCGCCGTCTGGACGAGAACGCCGAGATTGTCATCTTCGAACGCGGCGGGTTCGTGTCATTTGCCAATTGCGGCCTGCCCTACCGAGTTGGCGACGTCATCACCGACGAGCGAAAGCTGCTGGTGGCCACCCCGGAATTGCTGCGTGACCGTTTTCGCATCGAGGTCCACACCGAACACGAGGTCACCGCCATCGACCGTGCCACGCACACGGTCACCGTGCGAAACCTTTCGGACGGTTCCGAGCGGCAAGAGCACTACGATGCCCTGCTGCTGTCCCCAGGCGCGGTGCCCATCCGGCCGCCGATCCCAGGCATCGACTTGCCGGGCGTCTTCACGGTGCGGAGCATCCCGGACGTACGACAGATCCGCGCCTGGATGGACGAGCATGCCGCCAAGCGCGCCGTCATCGTGGGCGGCGGCTTCATCGGACTGGAGATGGCGGAGAATCTGCGCCATCGCGGGCTGGATGTGACGATCATCGAGAAACTGGACCAGCTCATGCCTCCTCTCGACCCCGAGATGGCGATTCCGGTGCGGCTGCATTGCGAATCCCATGGCGTGACCGTGCGTCTGGGGGACGGCCTGGCCTCGCTCGCGGCGGCCGCCAGCGGCGGGCTGACTGTGCGCACGGAACACAACCTGGAAATCGCGGCCGACCTGGTCATCCTTTCCATCGGCGTGCGGCCGGAAACCCAGCTAGCCAAGGCGGCGGCTCTGACCATCGGGCCACACGGAGGCATCGTCGTCGACTTGCACATGCGCACCAGCGACCCGGCCATCTGGGCAGTGGGCGATGCCGTGGAGATCTCCGACGTCGTGACCGCCAGCGCCGCGCTCGTTCCGCTCGCAGGCCCAGCGAACCGTCAGGCCCGTATCGCCGCCGCGTCTATCGCCGGACGTTCAACCGGATTTCGTGGCGTGCAGGGAACCGCAGTGTGCGGTGTCCTGGGATTGACCATCGCGTCCACCGGCGCATCGGAGAAGTCCTTGCGCAGGGCCGGCCTTTCCGACTTTCAGGCTATCTACCTGCATCCCGGTCATCACGTCGGCTACTACCCGGGCGCGAAGCCGATCCATCTCAAACTGCTGTTTCGCCCGTCGGACGGTCGCGTTCTGGGCGCGCAGGCAGTGGGTGAGGCCGGGGTCGAGCGACGCATCGACACCATTGCCATGGCGATCCAGATGCGCGCCACCGTCGACGATCTCGCCGAGGCCGAGCTTTGCTATGCCCCGCAGTACGGTGCAGCGAAGGATCCGGTGAACCTGGCCGGCATGATCGCGCAGAACGCCCGCAACCAAGATTCGCCTCTGGCTGGCTGGTCCGAAATCGATGGCCCGGACGTGTTGATTCTCGACGTGCGAGAGAGTTCCGAGTGGCACGCCGGCCACCTTGAACGCGCGGTTCACATTCCGCTCGGCCAGCTGCGCGACCGGCTGGGCGAGCTGCCCAAGGACCGCCCCATCCTCGTCCACTGCGCGGTCGGGCTCCGTGCTCATGTCGCCGTGCGCATCTTGCGCCAGCACGGCTTCGACGCCCGCAACTTGAGTGGCGGGTGGACCACCTGGCGCCATGTGGCCGCCGCTGCGGAGTCGGCCCGGGCCTACCTGCCCGAATCGCGTGCTGTGCCGCCTGAGCCCACGGGATAGAGCGACCGGCGCGCCGAGGGAGTTCGACTAGCGTTGCTCGTCCAGCGCCGCCTGGACGGCTTTGCGCAACGACTCCTGCACCTGCCGGGGAACCAGTGGGCTGGGCGCAGACTTGCACAAGGCTAGCGTGCGCTTGAGCGAATCGCACAACCCCTTGCAGTGTGGGCAGCCATCCACGTGTCGCTCCATCTCGGCGCACAGATCCGGGCTGATCTCGTCTTCCAGCTTCTTGGACAGCATCGTGAGCACATCGGGACAGTTCGGCTGGGCCGGCGCGCCTTCGTCGCCTCCAACCACGGCCAACAACTGGGTGCGCAGCGACTGCCGCGCACGATGCAGCCGGCTTTTCACCGCCGTCACGCTGAGCCCGGTGACCTGTGCCACCTCCGGGGCGGTCAGACCTTCGAGATCGCGAAGAATCACCACCTCGCGCGCCTCGGGTTCCAGCTGCTCCAAGGCGGCAGCCACAGCGTCGCGCGTCTCGCGGCCGAGCAGCGTCTGTTCCGGGCTGGGTGCCGGCGCAGCAGCCCGCTCGTTAGCGGCCGCATCAAGTGGTTCGTGGTGCGCGGGCGCTCCCTTGGTGCGCCGGCGTTTCTTGATGCAGAAGCTGCGTGCGACGGTGTAGAGCCACGTCGAAATCGAAGCCTCGCCGCGAAAATCGCGCACCGACCGCACCATGGACAGCAGGGTGTCCTGCGCCACTTCCTGGGCGTCATCTGGATCGCCGCACATCTTCATGCCGAACGCGAACACCTGCCGCTGATGGCGTTCGAGAAGATCGCCGAGCGCAGCGCGATCCCCTTTGCGCGCGGCCAAGAGGAGCGCGTCTTCGGTTGGGGCGGCGTCGCCTTCGTTTGCCATGTCACCAGCCTAGCCCAGCTTCGCGCCGAGAGATGATCGGCCGGCAGCGCGGATCACGTCTTGGCCCCGGCCGCAGCCCAGATCCACCAGGGTTTCACCCGTGCCAGGGGCGGCCAGGTCCAGGGCTTCACCGCAGGAGAGGGAGCAGCAGGAATCCGCGAGTCCTGCACAGCGCCCTTCGATGGCGCGACCGAGGATGGGAAGAGATGGACGAGTCATGAAAGCATTGCTTGCCTAAGCGACAGCCGTGGGCACTCGCCATTTGATCATCGCGACCTTTACGGCGTCGTTCGCGACCAGGCACGAGACCCCAGCATAGGCGAAGATCGTAAGCGTTTGCCACCAAGGCAATGGCATGAGTCCCGGGAGACCCACGAATGTCAGGACCGTGCCCGCGAGCACTGACCCGGATCAAGGAGGGCGTCATGTCACGTTTGCTTGCGAAGAATGAACATCTTGTCGACCGCGCGTTGCGAGTGCTGCTCGGGCTGGGCCTGCTCAGCCTGATGTTCGTTGGACCACACACCGCGCTCGGGTACATCGGGTTGGTGCCGCTGGCCACGGGCTTGCTGGGAAGCTGCCGTTGTACTCGATTTTCGGTTTCTCGACCTGCCGCGTGTCGCCCCACAAGGGCGGCTGATCGGCTCAGCCGCCGACGAAGGTCTTGGGCATCTGCACGGCGACGACTTCACCTCGTGCGGTAGCCACCCCGGCGGCATACACGGTCGTTTCGACGATGACCTTGCGACCCTTGATCTCCTTCACACGCCCGCGCAACTCCAGTTCGCCATCGATCGGCGTGGGCTTGAGGTAGTCCACGTGTAGCGAGGCCGTGACGTAGCGAAGCGGCGGATCTGACTCCATGGGGCGGCCTTCCGCGCGATAGGCCGCAGCAGCAGCGGTGCCGGTTCCGTGGCAGTCGACGAGCGAGGCGATGAGACCGCCGTAGACGAATCCGGGAATGGCGGTGTGGTAGGGGCGCGGCCGGTAGCGGGTGACGCTCTCGTCGCCTTCCCAGAAGGTCTTGATCTGCAAACCATCGGCGTTCAGCCGTCCGCACCCGTAGCACTGGGCAACGTTGTCGAGGTAGTGGTCCTGGAACGCTTTATCGGACATGGGATTCCTTGGGGCTCCGACATCGCACACCACGCTGGTCCGCGTGATGCCTAGTGCGTTCAGGACGACATCAGGCCGCTGCCATTCGTCGCGCGCCGGATTGTCCAGCCGGGCGATGTACTCATTCAGGTCAGCAGGATTGCCGTGGTGATCCCTGGGCTCGTCGTTGCTCATGGACGACATCTTGATCGATCACCTCCTTCAAGTCATGGGGGTCCTGGCAATGCCTCCGCGTGCATGCCCACCATCTTGGTCGGAAAAAGGAGATGACCTGATGAGAACTATCTCAGCAATCGTGGCGGGCCTTGCCTTTCTGGCCGTTGTTTCCGCGTGCCGCGCCGGTGGCACCGATGCGGCGACGGTGCGGGCGAAGATCAAGGCAGGCGCGCTGGTGGTCGACGTGCGCACGCTGCTGATCGCGCTGGTCCAGGACGCGGAGAACCTCGCGCGCTACCTGCGCCATCTGGGCCTGCCCACCGAGGTGCCGCCCCTGGCTCCCCTTTCAGGGGCTAGGGCCTGCCCGCCCTGCCCCTGCCCCACGCGGCTTCGCC
>PMIX01000068.1 GCA_003158395.1 Myxococcales bacterium
CTCAGGCGCTTCACCAAGATGCTCCTGGCCGCGCGCCCCGAGAAACGGACGGACCGTGTCGAAGCGCGCGTGGACTCGCTGCTCTCCTTCTTCTTCGGCCAGCGCAAGGTCATCGAGGCGGTGGATATCCCGGCCAGCCATTGGCCGCGCTTCTCCAACCTAGTGGGCAGCCGCCACCACTTCATCATTTTCTGGGGCTTCCTCGTCATCTGCCTGGGAACCCTGGAAACCTTTGCCCAGGGGCTGTGGCCCGAATTTTCCTGGTCTCTCCTCATGGGTGAGACCGCGGCGGGCGTGCTCGACGCCGCGGTGGACAGCATGAACCTGCTCGTGCTGGGGGTCATCGGGTTCGCCTTCTTTCGCCGCCTGTTTCTCAAGCCCCGCCTCATCCCCATGAGCCGCGACGCGGCCGCGATTCTGTCCGCCATCGCGGTCCTCATGGTCACGCACTTCGGGATGCACGCCTTCCGCGCTTTGGCCGGCCCGGTGGAGCCCGGTTTCTTCCTCTCTGATGCTCTCAGCGGTGCCTTGCTTGGCCGTGTTTCGCCGGCGACCGCGGGCCTGGTTTCCGAAGTCAACTGGTGGGTCCACGTGGTGGTGTTGCTGAAGTTCCTCAACTACCTCGCCTACTCCAAACACAGTCACATCCTCGCGGCCTTGCCCAACATCTACTTCCGGCAGCTCGGTCAGCGCGGCGTTCTGCCCAAACTCAACCTGGAAGCGGACGACATCGCGCAAACCGGTGTGGTGTCTGAATGGAAGGACTTCACCTGGAAGTCGCTGCTCGACGGCTTCGCCTGCACTGAGTGCGCGCGTTGTTCGAACTACTGCCCAGCCAATCGAACCGGCAAGCCGCTCTCGCCCATGCAGGTGGTGCACGACCTGCGCGACGACCTGAAGTCACGCCTGCCCGATCGCGGGCCACTCGACGACATGATCGAACGCTTCCAACACGGCAAGGCGGCCGCCGAAGAGGCGCGCCATCCCCGCGACCTGATCGGTGGCCGCACCAGCGAAGAAGTCCTCTGGTCGTGCACCACCTGCGGCGCCTGCCAAGAAGTCTGCCCAGTGTTCATCGATCAGCCGGGCAAGATCCTGGAGATGCGCCGCAATCTGGTGCTGCTGCAGGAAAAGGTGCCCGGCGATCTGGTGCGCACCTTCAAGAACCTGGAACAGAACGGCAACCCCTGGGGCTTGGGCGCGGATCGGCGCATGGATTGGGCGGAAGGCCACGACGTACCCACGCTCGACGACAAGCCGGACGCCGAATGGCTGCTGTGGGTCGGCTGCGCGGGGGCCTACGACGACCGACTGAAGAAGCAAACCCTGGCTTTGGTCGACATCCTGCGCCAGGCAGGGGTCAGCTTCGCGGTGCTCGGCATGGAAGAGGGCTGCTGCGGCGATTCAGCGCGCCGGACAGGCAACGAGATGCTGTACCAAATGGAGGCGCAGCAAAATGTAGAGACGATGAACGCCAAGAAGGTAAAGAAGATCGTCACTCCCTGCCCGCACTGTCTGCACGTGCTCAAGAACGAGTACCCACAAATGGGCGGCCAGTACGAAGTTCGCCACCACTCCCAACTCATCGCCCAACTGATCGAGCAGGGCAAGATTGCGATCGAGCGCAGTGCCAACGGCACTGGCAAACTGACCTTCCACGATCCCTGCTACCTCGGCCGCTGGAACGGCGAGTACGAGGCGCCGCGCGCGGTTCTGGATCGACTGGGGGTCGAGCGCCTGGAGCTGGGCCGCACCCGCGAACACGCCTTCTGCTGCGGCGCGGGCGGCGGCCGCATGTGGATGGACGAGAAGACAGGCACGAGAGTCAACCACGATCGCACTGACGAGATCCTGGCCACCGGTGCCACCACAGTCGCCACCGCCTGTCCCTACTGCACCATCATGATCAAGGACGCGGTTGACGACCGCGACGCCGGCGAGCGCGTGCAGGTGAAAAACCTCTCTGAGCTGGTGGCCAAGGCCATGGTCCGCACCAGCCCTAGTGCGCCCGCCCCGCACTAGGTCCTACGGGTCATTCAGAACCATGAAAGCAAACAACGAGTATCCGTTTGCGTTACCCCGCTGCGTGCCATTCATTCGCACGTACCGCGCGGTGGTCTTGGCAAACTTCTCGTCAGTCACAGAATACGACGCCCCAACGGTCGTGCTGAAGACGTCGGTCCAGGTTGTGGAATCGGTTGAGACCTGGATCTTGAACGCCTTGGCATAATCTGTGTACCACTTGAGAATAACTCGGTTGATTTCCATGGCAGAGCCAAGGTCCACCATGATCGTTTGCGGGTCGGAGGCCGCGCTCTCCCACCGTGTCGCCGTGTAGTTCTGATAGGTCGTGGCGGTCGTCACAGCCGCAGCCGTGCCACTTGCCGACGAGGACGCGGTGGCGGTCTTGCCGAGGGCCAGGTCGCGCGTCGACCGATCGAAGGTCCTCCACGTGCCGGCGTCCACGTTCAAATCCCAATCCTGGTAATAGTTCGCGGTTGGCGCGCCAGTGGCGCTGAAATCGTAGGGCAGCCACAGGTAGTTGCCCTCAAAATTTCCACTTGGTTTCCAACGATCGGCGTCCAGCATGTAGACGGTCCCATCCGTGCCCGTAAATGGGAAGACGAAATCACACTGCGTTTCGTACGTAGTGGATGAGCCGGGCGTGACCAGCATCGTTGCAGCGGACCAGGGGCCGGTCAGGTTGGTTGCCGTGTAGTACCGAGTGGGTGATGGGTCGATCCCGTTGGTTTCAGAAACCCCATAGTAGTAGGTCCCGTTCCGTTTGAACATGTGCGGGGCTTCACGACTAGGTACGTCGAATAGGTACATTCGCGTATCCAGAGTCAAGTAGTCCGCCGACATTCTATATATGCCATGTTGTCGATTGGGACCGGCTTGGTCCCAAACATAGGCCAGATACGCCTTCCCGTCGTCATCCTTCCACGCCGACATGTCTCCGATGAAGTTGTTGTCCACGAGAGTCTGGCTTACAAACGTGAACGGTCCTTCAGGAGCGTCCGCGGTACATATTCCCAAATAGGCGGCGTTCCCAATGTATTTCAAGAACATCACCCATTTCTTGGTCGTATCGTTGTAAAGCACATCCATTCGGTTGGCGTCTTTGGGCAGTTTGATGATCACGCCCTTGTAGGTCCAATGGACCAGATCGGAAGACGTGTAGACAACCTGGTCGGTCGCGGGAGGCGGGCTGCCATACCAGTAGAAGAGGCCATTGTACTTGTCGAGGGCCCCGCTGCGTACCTGGAGCAACGCTCCGGTGGTGTCATATATGAAGAAGTCGTTGTGTATTGTGACCCAACCTAGGGTTCCTGCGCCGCCGGCGGCGGTGCTCCCGCCCAAAGCGGTGCTCCCGCCAGGGGCGGTGGTCCCGCCAGGTGCGGTGGTGCCGCCAGTCGCAGTGGTTCCGCCAGAGCCGCTCCTCCCGCCAGGCGCGGTGGTGCCGCCAGAGCCGCTCCTCCCGCCAGGCGCGGTAATCCCGCCAGCGACAGTGGTGCCACCTCTTGCGCCACCTGTCCCAATGGTGCCACCCATCCCCGTGGTTCCGCCGGCTTGGGTGTTGCCGCCGGGCGGGGC
>PMIX01000072.1:0-10083 GCA_003158395.1 Myxococcales bacterium
CTGCACAGGGAAGGTTTCCATGCCAGTGGTGAAGATGGCATGTCCCTGCGGGAACTCGAGGATCGCGCTCGTCAGCCGGTCCACGCCCCGATCCGGGTCGCGATCGGCCCGGGCCATGACCGCGGTTGGCTCGTTATCGAAGCAGAAGCGGCTCATGGTGATCGGATAGAAGCCGGTGTCGAGGAGAACCCCGCCGCCCATGGCCGGGTCGTAACGGACGTTGTCGCGCGAGCCGAGTTGGTAGCCGAATGTCCCGACAAAGGCACGCAATTCGCCAATCTTCTTCTGCCGGATGAGCGTCCGCACCGCCAGCCAGCGAGGGTGGACGCGTACCATCGCGGCCTCGCAGATGAGCACGCGGTTCTGCCGGGAAGCGGTGATCAGCCGGCGGGCCTGCGCGGCGTCGAGGGCAATGGGTTTTTCGCACAGGACGTGCTTGCCAACCGCGGCCGCACGTTCCGACCATGGGACATGCAGGTGGTTTGGCAGCGGGTTGTACACAGCATCGATGTCCGGGTCAGCCAGCAGCTCCTGGTAGGAATCGTATGCCCTCGCAACGCCCAGGGCGCCCGCTGCCTCTGAAGCCTTGCGGCCGTCGCGCGATGCGATCGCCACGACGGCCGTATCGCGCCCGGCCTGTATGGAAGGGATCATGCGCGTGAGCGCGAAGTGGGACGTGCCGAGCACACCGAAGCGAAGCATGGTCGAAGCCTTCTAGATGACGCTGCCGTCAGGGACGATACCATTCTTGGGAATGACCACGATCCCCTCGCGGATGAAATAGCCGTCCCCGTCTTTCTCTTTGACCCCCGCCTGGTTGACAATGCGGACACCGCGTCCGATGCGGGCGTTCTTGTCGATAATGGCGCCCTCAACAATCGAATCCGAGCCGACGCCGACCGGCGGCATGCCGCTCGTCTCGGGGGCGCGCATTTCATCCAATGTCTCGTAGCTGTCCGCGCCGATAAGCAGACTGTTGCGGATGCGCACATTCTTGCCGATGCGGCTGCGGATGCCGATGACGGCGCGGTCGATGTCCGCGCCCTGCAGGATGCAACCTTCGGAAATGAGTGCATTGTGAATAACGCATCGATCCAGCTTGGAGGCTGGCAGAAAACGAGGGTTGGTGTAGACGGGACGGGCAGCATCGTAGAAATCAAACGGCGGAATCGGCTGGCACAGGGCCAGGTTGGCCTGGAAGTAGGAGGAAATCGTTCCGACATCTTGCCAGTAGCCGCGATAGACATACGCCTGCACGCGTTGGCTTGGGACGGCGTGGGGGATAACGTGGCGGCCGAAGTCGACCAGCTGCGGGTTCGAGACCGCCTCTTCCAGGATCTCTCGCCGGAAGATATAGATGCCCATCGACGCAAGGTACCCGGGCCCGTGGCCGGGGATGTCGGAGACCAGGGCGGGGAGTCGCTCGCGCGGCGGCTTTTCGTCGAACTGAACGATGCGGCCGGTTCCGTCCATCTTGAGGATGCCGAACCCGCTGGCTTGGTCCTCAGCCACGGGGATCACTGCCACGGTCGCGTCGGCGCCGCTGTCGCGGTGGGTGCGCAGCATCTGACGGAAGTCCATGCTGTAGAGCTGGTCGCCCGACAGGATCATCAGGTCACGCGCCGCTCTCCGGCGCATGTGGCGCAGACCCTGCCGGACTGCGTCGGCTGTTCCCTGAAACCAGTCGCCACCTTCCTCAGTCTGTTCAGCAGCCAGCACGGTCACGAAGCCGGAAGAAAACACGTCGAACTTGTAGGTCATCGCGACATGCGTGTTGAGGCTTTCGGAGTTGAACTGCGTGAGCACGAAAATGTGCCGCAGCCCTGCGTTCAGGCAGTTGCTGATGGGGATGTCGATCAGGCGATACTTGCCACCGATGGGGACGGCCGGCTTCGAGCGCTTGAGCGTGAGGGGAAAGAGGCGCGTCCCGCGTCCGCCTCCGAGAATGATTGCGAGCACGTCGTCCATGGGCCAGGGTTCTACTTCGGATTCCCAAGGCTCCGCACTTTTCGCGTCTAGGGCGTCGGCTCGCCGCCGCCACTGGCTCGGGCGCGGAAGATATGGCGCGCGGAATCCGGGAACATCCGTTCGCACCGACCCAGGGTCGCTTCAGCCTCGGACAGGCGGCCCAGCTGGTCTTGCGTGTCGGCGAGCCATTCACACGCCGGGCGCAGGCTCGGCATCTGTTGCAGGGCCCGTTGGAAATGGCCTTCCGCAGTGGGGTATTCGTGGGCACGGAAGGCCGACCAGCCCAACGTCAGATCCCGCCACGGCGAATCGGGCGTAGGCACAAGGGGCTCTGGCTGGGGGCGGTCGGCGCGGACCAGCAAGGCTGCCACGTGGTCGGAGTAGAGATGTCGCCAGCGCCCGGACTTGCGCAGCTGCTCGATGGGTTTCGGGTAGCGTCGGGGCCACAGCACAAAATCAGCACCCGAGGTCCAAACCACGTCCTCCCATCCATTGCTCAGGCCCAGGACCCGCAAGTACTGGCGGTAGGTCTTTTCGTCAAACGCCGTGCCAGCACGGCCGTCGATAAAGACCTGCAAGCGTCCGTCGGTTCGCCAATCGATGAAGCCACCCCAGTTGTACCAGTTGAAGACCTTGCCTTGAATGTGATTGGCCTCGACGAGATTCATCGCCTCCACGGGGAAACTGTCTAGGGCGGTCAGGTACAGGAAGGCGTTGCGGGAAAGCGGAAAGGGAGCCAGCCGCAAGCCGCCCCAGACCATGGCGACCACCGGAAGGGCGATCTGCCAGACACGGGGTCGGTCGAGCCAGGGCAGGTTGCGCACGATGCGCCGGCGCAGTGAGGAGCAGACCACCGCCAGCGCGGGGGCCAGCAGCAAGCCTTGCGAGATGCCGAAAAGCGGAATGAAGCGGCGGCTTCTGATGGACAAAACCAGCGTGACCAGCCCGACGGCCACACTGGAGAGTGTCAGACGGGGCTGCCGCCGGTAGGTGCCCGAGCCCACCACGATCAAGAGCGACACCACGAAGGCGGCAATCGAGGGATAGTACAGGCGACTCCGGATGCCTCCCGGCTCGTACGGGGGCAGCCACTCGGCCACCCGAAGAAAGGGCGAATGAGTGTCCTGGGCAAACCGGATGGGCCAGAAGAGGGCCTCGCTGCCGTTGCCATTGACGAAACAGGCAAGCGCGCAGGCCAGCACCAGGTAGGCCGCCCGCCGAGGAGCTTCGCCATAGAAGAACGAGACCGCCAGCACCATCATGACAACGAACAATCCCAGCAAGAAACCGCTGTGCAGGTTCGCCCACAGCATAAGGACAAGGGGCAGGACCCACAGCCTGCGCGACAAGGGCAACGCGAAAGAGAGAATCACGACAAAGCCCAGGAAGGTATAGAGCTGAGGCCGCATGTCGAAGAAGGGTGCCCCGACGGCAATGGCGGCCAGCATGGCCAGATAGGCGGTTCCTGAATGGCCGCTGATCTGCCGGAACAAACGGAAGAGAAGGCCGAAGGTCGCGACCACGAGGCCCCACTTCCACCAGACCAAGGAATCCGTGCCGAATAGCCTGGCCCAGGCGAAAAAAATGACGTCCGACAGCCACTCGGGATGGAACCAGGGCCGGCCGTGGCAGGTGAAGGAGAAAGGATCGGTGAAGTGGAGAGTCCGGGTCTGCGCGATCCAGCGACCGCCGGCAAGGTGCCACCAGAGATCCGAGCCTTGCATGGTGGTGAAACCAAACGACCAGCAGGTAAAAATGACGGCGGGCCACCAGCGGAGCCCGACCGATGACGGCTCGGGCGGCTCGGACTCCGCGGGCAAGCGGCCCTCGCTTGTGGCGGTCGCCTGGCTGGACGGCTTGGGCTTCTTCTTGGCGGTGGCGTTTTGCATGTCCGACCGCTTTCTATCCCGATCGCCTCACAACTCTCGTGCGGCGCAGATCTAGTGGCCGTTGTAAAGCGCGAGAACCTCGGCTGCGCTCAGCGCGCGGCTGTAGATGCGAAACTCGTCGATCGCGCCATCGAAATAGGGGTTGCTGTATTCCGAACGCCCTATCCAGTCGTTGGGTGTGTTACCCAAGGCGGGTGGACGCATCTTCATCGTCGTGTTACTGCCGACCTGGACACCGTTCAGATACAGGCGGCCCCCAGAGGCATCGAGCACCACGGCCACATGCTCCCACACGCCTGTCGACATAGTCTTGGCTGTCCCATCAATGATGTCTTCCCGCGATGTGCTTCCGCTCCGGAAGGTGAACTGAAGGTAGCCGGAATTGCCATTTGGTGTGAGATACATGGATGAGATCGCGCTGCTGGTGCCAATATCGAAGATTCGTTGAAAGCCCGGGTTGGTGTTGATCTTGAACCAGGTAGCAATCGTCATGTCGGGGGACGTGGAAAGGAGCGCCGGTGGCATTGTCACGTATCCACCCGACGCCGCCGCATCCGCGTTGTTCGTGGGGGTGAAAACCAGCGCGTTTCCCACTTTGCCTGGGCCGATGCTGACGGCGCCCACGAGGGCCCCATTGTTGCCGTTGCCGGAGATGTCAGGGAGCGTTGTGCCAGCGGCCCCAGTGGCCTGTTCGCAACTGTAGTAGAGGACCAGTCCCGGGGTAGCCGTCGGGGTATCGGCGGGCACATCGGGCACTTGGGCGCCGTCGGGGATTTGGGCGACGTCGGGGACTGCCACTGCATCGGGGACGCCGGGCGCATCTATCGCGGCATCGGGGGGTGGAGCCACTTCAGCTCGGGCAGCGCCCTCGCTCGCCGGTCGCAGATCCGGCGGAACCGCGCCGTCGCCGGGCCTCGTGCTCCCTCCCGTCGCTGTTGCCCCTCCGGTTGGACTTCCTCCTGCACCACCCGTTCTGCCGCCCCCTGCGCCGCCCGCGCGAGCGCCTCCCTCGCCGCCTGCGCCAGCGCTACTCGCGCCACCCGTATTGACGGCCCCCGTGCCGCCGGTCGTCGCACCACCCATCGTCGTTCCCCCGGTGGTGCCCGTCGTCGCGCCGCCGGCGGTGCCCGTTGTCGCGCCGCCCGCGCCGCCCACGGTTGTGCCATCTGCACCGCCCGTACCTGGCGTATCCACCACAGTGGAGATCGCTGCGTCGAGGTTGTCTCCGCCTTGCCCGCCCCCAGCGGTCCGCTGGTCCCACGGGGCCGTCAGATCCACACAGGCACCGGCGAGAAACAGGGAGCCCAGGGCCAGGCAGGCAAACGCGGAGCAACGATCGGCAGGCATGGGCATCAACCTACATGGCGCGGGAGAGACACCAGCTTACATCTCTTCGCGGCCGCGTTTCAACAGGCGCGTCGTGGCGATCCGCAGGCCAGTCACGGCGGTCTAGCTACGGGCCCGTCCGCGCGCCAGGCGCTAGTGAGTCTCAGGCTGCAGCACTTGCGTGCGCGAGCTTCTCGTATTCGCGGGCTTGAACAAGCAGGGGTCGCGGTTGATCCCGAGGAGCAAGTCGGTGGTTTCCTGGTCAGCCGGGGGAAAGGCGTAGTTCTCCAGTTCCTGAGGCGCCACCCAGCGAACATCGGCCACCCGAACCGGGCGGGGTTCTTGACCGGGCGCGATGCTGGCGTGATAGAGAACCAACTCGACGACATAGCCATCGTAGCGGTGGGTGCGGTGAGCGCTGGAGCCGCCCACGCTTACATCGACGCCGACGCGTTCGCGCAGTTCCCGTCGCAGGGCGGCCTCGTCACTCTCGCCGGTTTCGACCTTGCCGCTCGGAAATTCCCACAAGCCGGCGAGCACAGCCGTCGAGCGTCGCTGGGTAATGAGGAATCGCCCTTGCTGCTCGATCACGGCAGCCACGACGCGGATGTGTGGTACGAGGTCGGTCATGGTATGCCTCCGAGGCTGCAAGCGTTTGCGCACAAGAGGTTGGTTCGACTCATGGACAGCAGTTCCTCCCCGCTCTATGTGAGAATCGGTGGGCGCTCGCAAAACTAAAGCTCCATCTCCCTTTTTGATCTGCCCACCCCGCGTAGTTAGATTCCGATTGCCCTAACTCGTTTCCAACGGGTCGCCTCTCGGTCCGGACAGGCGACGAAGGTAGACGCAGAACCCATAGAACCCCACATTGCCCTCCAGGGGAGGAAGGCCGTCGGGCCAAGGGGCGGCGTGAGAAGGTCTGGACGTAAACTAGCTACCGGGCGGCCGCGCAAGCCCGCGAACCGAACGGCTGGAGTGTGATCCTGCGCACACCCAATGCACCGCGAGATGAGTGGTCTGGTTGACAGGGCGAGGTGAGGGGAGGGATCCTGAAATCACTGCCGTGAGGGCACAAATGAAGACAGTGAAGCCTTTCGTATCAGCGTTGGTGTGGTTGGCGGCTGCCGCCAGCGTGGCTCGTGCCGATGTGGTTCCGCCGGACGTCGCGGACTGCCAGTCGGCCAAGGCAGGCGCCTCGTGTCGCAGTGGAGCGGGTACTTGTGTCACGGACACTTGCTCGAAGCTCGACTATGCGAACTGGAACCGAGATGCTTCCGCTTCGCCACCAACTGTGCAGTATACCTGCCTTCGCTGCGTCAGCAGCGACGGCGGGCTGGGCGGCGCAGGCGGGGCCAGTGCTCAGGGAGGTTCCGGCGGAAGGGGCGGGACGAGCGGCCAGATGGCCATGGGCGGGACGATGGCTACGGGCGGGACGACGGCTACGGGCGGGACGACGGCTACGGGCGGGACGACGGCTGCGGGTGGTACGACGGCTGCGGGCGGGACGACGGCTGCGGGTGGTACGACGGCTGCGGGCGGGACGACGGCTGCGGGCGGAACGACGGCTACGGGCGGAACGACGGCTGCGGGCGGGACAGGCGGCCAGAGCGCAGTCACGTCGGCTCCTGCGACGGGCGGTACCGGCGGACAAGGCGGTGTTTCAGTCGCGGGCGGGTCAGCCATTGCAGCCGCCGGAGGTGCGGGAGGCTCAGGCGGCAGCGACGGTAGCCAGCCGGACAACAGCACCGGCTGCGCGGTAGGCGGCTGGCTTTCGGCCAAAGCACTTGCGCCTTGGCTCCTGGCGGGTCTGTTCGGCGCGATCGTCATGCTGGCGCGTCGTCGCCGGCGCTAAATCCTGGACCGACGCGGAATCAGCAGCGACCCCGTACCAGTCGATCGTATCCATTCACAGGCCCATAGCCGTTCACTGGCGAACAGCCGTGGACAGTAGAATCGCGCGGCCCTTGCCGACCTGCCTTCCCACGGAAGCCGAGGTGGCCCTGAGTGGATGACAATGCCATGTTCGCTTCCTACGGGGCCGTGACATGTGACACCCTTCCGTAGACCGCTCCCCTCCCTTTGCACTCACTTTCCTTCGGCTCGTTGGCGCTCCGATCTGGCTAGTCCGACTTCGATGCGACGATCACATCGCCTTCGGGGTCGGGGCGGGTGATGGTGCCCAAGTCGGCCTCTTCCATCCAGTTCCGGTATTCGCCTTCGGTATACGTGTTTCCGTGCTCAGTGCCCACCAGCATGTTGAGAGCGAAGAGGGCCGCGTGCGGCGGCCCGGCGCGATCTTCCTGCAGGATGAATTCGCGGATGACGAGATGGCCCCCCGGCACCAAGGCCCGGGCGCAGCGCTGGATCAGGGAGCGGTTCTCGTCTTCGCCGAACATGTGACAGACGGCAGAGAGCAGCACCAGGTCGAAGCCCTCGCCAAAGTCAGCCGTGCGCATATCGCCGGGCCGGACACGGACACGGTTCTGCAGGCCCGCCTCGCGTATGTACTCCTCCGCCAGCGGCACCACCGCCCCCAGATCTAGGATCTCCGCGCGCAATTCGGGACACGTCTTGGCAAAGGCGATGGAAAAGGCGCCGGAGCCGCCGCCCACGTCGAGCATGCGCTTCGCATCGTGGATGCCGGAGAGGCGCACGGTTTCTCGGGCGCTTTCCTGAGCCCGCGCGTGCATGGCAGCAATGAAGGCGCGGGTGCGCGCCTCAGGGAATCCCTCAGGACCGCGCGAGCGGACGGCCCGGCCTGATTTCACACACTCGGTCAGGGTGGCCCAGGTGTCCCAGAGATGAACCNNTCGCCTTTGACAAGGGCGCCCACAGCCACCAGGGCGTTGAGCAACATCTCAGTGGCGCGAGGATCGGTGCCCAGTTTCTGCGCGGTCTCCGCCGCAGTGGCGCCTTCCCCGATCGTCGTAAACAAGTCGAGCTCCAGGGCGGTGAGCAGCACGCGACTTTCCTGGAAGGCCCGGGCTGACTGGACCAAATTGGATAGGGAGCGGGTCTTTTCCATGGAGTACCTCCTTGGTGAAGCTTGGCCGTGGCTGGCTATCAGCTCAGAATCCAGCGCGCAACGAAGATGACCGTTGCCACGCCGCCCGTGGCCAAGGAGCCGAGCCAAATCTTGCGATTCTCCAGCAATGCCCCAATGGCGGATAGTCCGATGGACACCTGAAGCAGGGTTACCGTTAGCGCGAACCATTCATGCTTGGTGAGATCCTCGCGCGATTCAGCCTGCAGGTGGTCGGCCTCTGCGCGAATCTCATCCTGTTCACGCCCGTATTTCTGGATGTCACGGCGAATGATATCCAGGCGTTCTGGGGCCGCGTGAAGCTCGGTCAGAATCTCCAATTCCGATGTCTTCGTGGCCGCCTTGTTTCCCTTTGCCTGATAGTAGGCCCACTGGTCGGTCGCCCGAGATTGCTTGAGCAACGCCTCATTCGCGCAGCGCCCCGATTTCAAGGAGGCCACGGCCGCGATCACCGCCAAGCATGCCGTCGAGACCGCCAGGCCGCGCAACCAGGGTGCGCGATGCCTTTCTTCCCTGGCCTTCTCGTGCGCAGCTTCGGCCTGCTTGTCGACCCCGACCTCTCCGATTTCTGTCTCTTCCATGGTGCTTCCTTCGCCTGTGAGAAGCTGCAATCCTAGCTGGTCGTGGCCCATTATTCGACATCCGTACGCGCCGATCCTCTGCCCCTCGGGAATAGCCCCACCCAACCGCGGGTCGCTGGACCTGCACACGCAGGTAGGCCAAAATGGGCGCGTGACCAAAGACGAAGCCCTCAAAGAACTCGCAGATGTGGAGGTGGTTCCCTGTGTTTCGGCAGGAATCGCGGAGGCCAAGGAGATTCTTGATGCGTGTCTCTCAGCGGACATTCCGGCCATTCTGGACCGCCAGGATTCCTGCCAGGGACACGGCCACGCCTGTGCCGTGCGCATCGACTTGTGCGTGAGGCCGGAGGATCTGCCCAAGGTCATGGCCATGATGCACGCGCGCTGGCAGAGCCTGCTCGATCAGGAAGGCACCCTGCCCGACCAGGCAGCTGTTTCAGCGGAATGCGAGGATCCCCCTTGTCCCGCGTGCGGCATGGCCGCGCCTCTGCAAGAGGGTGCCTGCCAGGGGTGCGGTCTGCAGCTCGAGTAGGCTGCGCCCAAGGTCGCGCGGTGGCTACTTCGCGGGCGGGGCGGGCAGGATCGCCTCGATCTGGGTCATGACGGCGTTCATCTCCTGCATGGCCGCCCGAAAAGGCGCCGAGGTCGTAAGGTCCACGCCGGCTTGGGCCAGCAGGTTGCCCGGGAAGTCCGAGCCGCCCGCTGACAGCAGGGCCAGGGTACGGTCGCGGGCCGCGGTGCCCCCGCGGGCCTCGTCGTCGAGGATGGCCTTGGAGAGCGCGGTCGATGCGATCAGGCTGGTCGCGTACTGGTACACGTAGAAGTCGTAGTAGAAGTGCGGAACGAAGCTCCATTCGTCCCCGTATAGCTCGGGAACGTTGCAGATCCCCTGGTCGTGTCCGGTGTAGCGACGGACCAGTTCCAAATAGGCGGCGCTGAGCGCCTCCCCGGTCAGGGCCTCACCCTTCTCGGCGCGCTCGTGGATGCCGAGCTCAAACTCGGCGAACATGGTTTGCCTGAACAGAGTCGTGCGCAGGCTTTCCAGGCGCTGGCCCAGCAAGGCCAGCCGTTCGTGGTTGTTGCGAGCCTCGCTGAGCGCCCGATGGACCAGCAGGTTCTCATTCAGCGTCGAGGCGATCTCCGCGACGAAGATGGCGTAGCTCGAGGTCGCAAAGGGCTGGCTCTCTCCGGCCAGCAGGGTGTGCATCGAATGCCCAGCCTCATGGGCGAGGGTGGAAACGTCGTCCCACTGGCCGTTGAAGTTGAGCAGTTGGTA
>PMIX01000072.1:10114-27525 GCA_003158395.1 Myxococcales bacterium
CGCCAGCGGGGCGTACAGATCTTCGTAGCCCAAGTCCGGGACGCCGAGGATGCGCTGCCGCAGCCTCAGATAGCGGTGTAACGTTGGCAAGTTCGCGTTGACGTCCTTGATCAATTGCCGGTAGATGCCCACTGGGATGTTGTCGCGAAAGAGCGCCGCCTCCAGAGTCGAATTGAAGTGGTGCACGTCGCGATCGAAGATATGCGCCTTCAGTTGTGCGGACAGGGTCGCGCCGGTGGTGCGTTCAAACGTCTTCAGGGCGCCAAAGAAGGCCTGGAAGACCTTCACCCGGTCAGCCCGGTTGCGCGAGGTGCGCGTGCGCGCAAACCCAGCCGGATCCAGCCGCACCTCTTCTCCAGTCGAAAGCGTGACCGTCGGGTAAGGCAGGTCGGCATCCTTCAGCACGCCATACACGGTGCTGGGCGCGATGCTAAGCTCGCCGGCCATGGCCACGATGCGTTCCTCCTCGGCGGCAAGGGTGTGCGGCTTCCAGCGCAACACGTCCTGCAGATAGAAAGCCCATTCGCGCAGCCTCTTCTCCTGGGCCAACGCCGTCCGGATTGTCGCCTCGGGCAGGGTCAGAAGCTCGGGGCGCAGCCAAGCGGTGAGTGTGTCAAGCTGGACCGAGAGCGAATCGGCCTCAGCACGCATGGCGCGCGGGGCAGCCTGCCGGGTGTTCTCGTCGCTGCGCGCATGGGCATAGACCGCGATTCGCTGCAGCTCGTTCTGCAGCGCTCCCAGCTCGGACAGGGCATCAGCCAGCGCCTTGGGCCCCTCACCCAAATGGCCCTTGTGCTGCTCGAACGCGGCCACCTTCTTGCCGAGAGCCGCCTTGGCCTTGGCCCAAGCCTGGTCGGAGGCATAGAGGTCACCCAGTTTCCATTTGTACTTGGCGTCGATGTGGCTGCGATCGATCTCCTTGGGAGCCACCTGTCCGGATGGGGCAGACGGGGCCGCAGCAAGGGAAAGTGCGGCGAGAGGAAAGGCGAATGACTGCATAGCGCGGCCTTCTGGCTGGGGGAGAGGCTGCCCTCTGGCAGGGCTCAGAAAATCATCCGGGCGGTTGTCATCTCCGCGGTCTGCGAATCCTGCCCAAGAAGAGAGCGAACCCGACGAGGAAGATCGGCGTTGCGAGGCCAGGGTGGGCAGGTGTCGTGTTTCCCAACGCGCAGTCGCAGCCCGAACGGTGTAGCTGTGTGGTGGTAGAACCGGGGTTGGTTCCACCGCCCGTGCCTGGAACGCCTCCACTACGATTGCCGCCCGAACCGCCGAAGCCGCTTGCGCCACCCGAGCCGCTCTTGCCACCTGAACCAGCGGAGGAGCCGCCGTAGCCATAGGCGCCACCGTAGCCAATGGAACCGCCGTAGCCATAGGCGCCACCGTAGCCAATGGAACCGCCGCGGCCACTGCTGCCGCCATAGCCGGCGGAACCGCCGTAGCCGGTCGTACCACCATAGCTGGTGGAACCGCCGTAGCCGATCGAACCGCCATAGCCATAGGTGCCGCCGTAGCCGGTGGAACCGCCGTAGCCAAAGCTGCCACCGAAGCTAGCGGAACCGCGGCCGCCGTAGCCGGAGGAGCCGCCGTAGCCATAAGTGCCATACGTGCCACCGTAGCCATAAGCACCGCCGTAGCCGGGGGAACCGGCGTAGCCGGTCGTGCCACCGTAGGCATAGCTGCCGGCGTAGCCGGTNNCCGCCGTAGCCATAGGCGCCGCCGTAGCCCGGGGCGCCGCCGTACCCGGGGAGGCCGCAGTAGGGGTCCTTCTGGCTGCACGTTCCCACGCCGTCGCAGAGCAGACAAGTGCCGCAGGTCGTTCCGTACGGAGGGTACGCACAGGATCCGACTCCGTCGCAAGCGGGCTTGCAGGCTCCGGTGCCCTTGCCGCATTCTTGCTGCGGATCGCTTCCGGCTGCGTAGGGGCTACACTTTCCGGCAAGCCCGGCCTGATTGCAGGACACGCACATCCCGTCGCATACGGTGTTGCAGCATACGCTGTCCACGCAGAGGCCCGAGGCGCATGCGCTACCACTGCTACAAGCTTGGCCATTGCTGGACTTGCAATTGCCACTGCCGTCACAGGCTTGTCCGCTGGAACAACTGCCGGGAACCTCCGTACCCGCCTGCGCGAGAACGCAAGTGCCTTCGTGGCCGCTCACGCTGCACGACTTGCAGGGCCCCGTGCAGGAGCTGGATTCGCAGCACACGCCATCGACACAGTTGCCGGAGGCACAGGCCGAAGCGGTGCTGGTGGAGCAGCCTTCGCCATTTCCCAGGCCGGTCACACTGTATTCCCAGGTTTCGTCCGTCGGAATGCCGTTCGCGTTGCCCCCAAAAAGGACCACTACGCCGCGCACCCGGTCGAACGCCATGGCCATGCCATAGACCTCGGAGGGTGAGTTGTCGATCGTCCGCACATACCAGGTTGGGCCCTTGGCGTCGAACTCCCAGGTTTCGTGGATTCCCGTGCTCGACATGTCGCCATAGACGACTTCGCGTCGCCGTGTGGAGTCGTAGGTGGCACAGTACGGCGAGCCGTATGCGAGGTTGTCGCCGGTATCGCGCACAGTCCACCCCGCCGAGATTGGATCCCACTCCCAATAGGGGCTGTAGCCACCAGCGACATAGTACGCCGAATTCTCCGCGACGAAGAGCTTCTGCCGAGCCTCATCGTAGGCGAGGACGGGATACTGACGGGGAGTCGGCGCGCTTGTGCCAACCGAGGGGCTTCGATTGGTCCAGGTCATAGTGTTGCCATCCCACTCCCAAACCTCGTTGCGCAGAGGATTCTGGTAGCCAGGGCGAGAACCCGGCACAGGTACGATCGGATAGTAGTACGAGTAGTCGCTCATCCCTGCGAAGAGCAGGATCTTGCTCCGGGTCGTGTCCGTGACCATGCCATGTCCGTAGAGCGGGTCAGGACTTGACGTGGGCGAAAGCTGCGTCCACTGCCGCGTGGTGCTGCTCCACTCCCAGGTGTCGCCCAAGACTGTCTGGTAGTACATTCCCATCATCTGATTGTTTTGGCCGCCGTAGAGGATCAGGGATTTCCTGGCCGGATCGTAGGCCAGGCCGGCGTCGGAGCGGGCGGAGGGCCGGACATCCGTAACCACCTCTGTCCAGGTCTTGCCATCCCACTCCCACAGATCATCGAAAGGTCGCTGGGTCATGTCCACTCCGCCGAAGACGTAGGTCTTCCCGGTGGCCGGGTTGTACGCCAGGGCATGATTCGAACGCGGCAGCGGCGTGTCGCTGGGGGTCGAGCGATCCTTGCACGCATACGACGCGGTATCGATCTCCCAAACCTCCCGGGTACCCTGCCCATATCCACCCGGACCTACGCCTCCCATCAAGTAAGGATCGTTTGCCGCACCGGCTATCAACTCGAGCCGTGCCTTTGAATCGTCTGAGACCAGGGAGGAATACATGCGCGCCGATGGAATGCCAGCCTCGGTTCCGTCCAGGCGCAAAGTCCAGGATCCGCTGGTGGGATCCCACTCCCACAAGTCATTGATGGCCAATCCGGTTGTGATGTCCCAGCCGCCGAAGACGATGGCCTTGTTGATGCCCCCGGCGAATGCCATCGAGTGAGCATAGCGAGGGGATGGTTTGACTCCTTGGGTGGTTCGCTCAGTCCAGGTGCCAGCCGTGGGATCCCACTCCCAGGTGTCTTGCATGGGAGTGCCGTCTATTCCCGCCGTGTCTTTCTCCATGCCGCCGAAGAGCACGGCCTTGTTGCGGGACGAATCCCAGATCAATCCGAAATCGTGTCGTGCCGGCGGGCTGGCCGTCGGCTGGCGCTGGGCCCAGGCGTGGGTGCCCGGGTCCCACTCCCAGGTGTCGCCGAACGAAACCGAGATGCCAGTTCCATCGGAGGAGGTGGAGTCGCTTCGTCCGCCTCCGAAGAGCAAGATCTTCCCGGTTGACTTCTCGTAGACCATGGCGTGCTGGCTGCGTCCGCTGGGGTGGCCGCCTGAGCTAGTCACATCCGTCCAGGTCCCGCCCGAAGGATCCCACTCCCAGGTGTCTTGGTAGTTGAATCCGCTGCCTGCGCGGCCGCCGAAGAGGGTGATCTTGTTGCGCTGCGAGTCGAACACCATGGCCGAACCGGAACGTACCGCCGGCCGCGTGCCGGTCGCGGTGCGATTGGTCCAGTCACCCGTCGCGGGACTCCACTCCCATGTCTCCTGGCTCGCAGAGGCCATGCCGGTGGAAAGGCTGTAGGTCAATCCTCCGAACATCACGGCAACCTTGCGAGTTTCGTCGAAGGTCACGGCCTGCAAGTAACGGCCGTCCGGCAGGGTGCTGCCGCCGACTTTCTTCCATGTTGCCACCTCGCTCGCAGGGGGTTGGCCGAGCGCCTGGGAGGAGGATTCGATATTCGCGGAGCTGGGTTCTTGTTCCGCTCCGTTGCACGTAGCGAGCACGAGAAGCGCGGCGATCCCGCCATTAAGCGGTTTCATGGATGGCCTCCTTGACTCAAAGACGTGTTGAAAAGAACGCTGACACAGATGGACAACCCCCGGGAAGTTTTTCTGGTCACAAGATCGATCAACGAATGCTAGGTCCTGGGATGAGAGTGTCCAGACAGATCTAGGGCACTTTCAGGCAGGCAAGATTTGCGCCATGGAAGAGATACGCAAAGTGCCTGACTTCAGGATCCTCGGCGATGAGAAACTACGGCCGCCCTGACAAGGATGTCGTGTTCGTGTCGAGAAGAGAGGATGACCGCGGTAGCAGCCCGAGCGACTACTCCTGTATCGATGGCACATCCTGCGATCCGACCAAGGCTGCAAGGTTGCGCTGCGCCTGGGGATAGTCAGGTTTGTAGCGAAGTGCCAGACCATAGTGCCTACGAGCTTCCTCAAGACGGCCCAGACGGCGCAGAATCGTACCGAGGTTGTTGTGGGCTTCCGGATACTCGGGCCTGTATCTCAACGCCTCGTCGTATGCTGCGACAGCCTGCAGCAACTGCCCGGTCTGCGCATATGCGTTCCCCATGTTGTAGTGCGCCACAACATGATCCGGTTTCAGCGCGATGACTCTCCGGTACTCGCCAATCGCATCCGCAAACCGTCTCGCCCGCGCCAGTGCCCGTGCATAGCTGTAATGTGCCTCTGCGGAGTCGGGCTCCAATCGCGCCGCCGTCTCAAAATGCACGACGGCCATTTCAACCTGTCCGATTTGCCAAAATGCATAACCGAGATTGCTGTGCGCGGTGGCGTCCAGAGGATCGCTGCGCAACACGGCTTCGAACCGCTCGATCGCCTCGGACACCCTTCCGGCGGCTAGCAGAGCGATCCCGAGATTGCGGGCCGCGCCCGAATCATCGGGCTGAAGCTTGAGCGCTTCTTCGTATGATGAAATGGCAGCATCACCCCGTCCCGCCTGCACCAGCGCATCTCCGCTCCCTTTGAGGGCCCTCAAGTAGGCCGGGTCGATGCGCAACGCCCGATCGAATAGCTCGACGGCCGCCGATGCCTGACCCATTCTCAAGAGCGCCTCGGCCTTGTCACAGTAGACCGTTACGTAGTCGGGTCTTAGTTGCAGAGCCTTGTCGTAATTTGCAAGCGCTTCCGACATTCTTCCTGCGCCTTCCAGCACGTTCCCAAGCTCTTTATGGGCCCGGGCATTCTCTGGACATTTGCTGATTGTATCGCCCCAGAGAGCAACAGCGCTCTTGTAGACTTCATTACGCTGCACGCTCTTCCAGCCGAGCAGCGACGCGACGACTCCGACCACCACAAGCCCTGCATTCTTGTTCGCCTTGGTGAAGAGTCCGAGAGCCGCGAGGGCAACCACGGCGATCAATGGCAGGTACATCCGATGCTCCGCTGTCGTTTGCGTGGCCAGCGGAACAACACTCGAACTTGGCGCGAGAATTCCGAAAAACCAACACCCCACGAATCCCAGCTTCGGCTGACGAAGCGTCGCGTACGCGGTCGCCGCCAGCAGCACCAGAAGAATGGATGCCTGATGCCAAACGGTCGCGAAGTCCCTAACCACACCCGCGCCGTAATCGAATACCAACCCCTGCGGCCAGACTGCCAGGCTGAGGTAGCGGACGATGGCTTGGCACTGGGTCAGAGCATAGGCCCACCACTCGACCCCGAGCCCGAACCCAGCGGTTCCGGCCCGATCCTTGTGGGAGAAGACGAGCAAACCTAGCAGGACCCAGGTTGCCGACAGGCCAAGATACAGCGGCCGCCTTTGCATCAACGACTTCTTGAAGGAACCTGAAAGGAATGCCCGGTCGTAGAGCAACACCATGACCGGCGCCGTAGCCATGACTTCTTTGCTTGCCATTCCAAGCAAACAGGCCGCGATGGCCCATGCGTACCAGAAGGCTTTCCTGGTCGAGTTGAATGAACGGACGACGGCGTAGAGCGTGAGCAGGTAGAAGAGGCCGACGATCAACTCATTACGCTGGATCACCGCCGCTACTGACTCGGTCAGGAGCGGGTGCACCGTCCAGAGCAGGGTTATTGCGAGTGCAATGTGCCGCACTTTGCCTTCGAACCGTCCCCCTAGCGATGGCAGCCGCAGTGTGCGCGACACAACGCTGAAGAGCACGAGCGCAACCGCGACATGAAGGAGAAAATTGACGACATGATATCCCGCGACGTTTGTTCCGCCCAAAGCATAGTTGACTGCCAGGGAAAGGTTGACCATTGGTCTTCCGTTCGCCCCGGCCGAGCTCAGCGGCGGAGCCATAGCACGCATGATGGGCCACAGGTGCCTGATGGATGGATTGTCGACGATTGCCGCGATGTCGTCGAACACAAAGGGACCGGAGAAACTATTGTGATAAGCGGCGAAGGCCGCGGCAATGATGAGAAGGAAACAGAGCGGCCCTGCGAGGGGCGACTCGCGACCCAGAGCTTGCCGATCGGCCATCGGCTGGTAGCTGGGATGCGCCTTGTGAAACACCACTTCCACCGTCGTCGATCCAAGCACGCGCCACCCCGAAAGGGAAGCCCTTCGCCGGTTCTTGTCGGCTCCGCCTCGAATTGTGCACGAGCATGCCGGTGACGAAGGCCTCGGACACGGCCTCGTCACGAAACCGGGACAGCGGCACAAGTCGCGTCAGTGCGCTGCGCGAACACGCCTCAGGTCGCGCAGATACGGGTCGGGAGGAGTCCCGGACGCTTAGAGAGCCCTAGTCGCGTGGGGAGCGCGCCGGCTCCCCCTACGGCATCAGGGTGATGTTAGGGTCGCGGCGTACTTGCTCTGTATGTAGCTAATAATCGTTGTGCCATCCGGGTCTGTGAGATCGGCTGTGGTCCACGGGCCGTTTGCGCTTGCGTTGGTCTTGAAGATAGAGGACGTCTCCCCATTGGTCTCGACCGCCCAGTTCGTACAGCCGATATCGTTCGCATCGAGGAAGGTCCACCATTTCTGCAATTCCGTCGCATTGAAGGTGCCGTTCCCATTCGCTGAGCATCCACCGTATTCGGTAACGAAGATGGCTAGGTTTGCGTTCAGCGTCGTGGTTATCGCCTTCTGGAAACCGGCGAGAGGATGGCTATTTGCGTAAAAGTGGACCACATAGGCCAGGTTCGTGGAAGTGGTGACCGGATCGGCGGCGGCCGTGTCGGGTTTCTGGTCCCATTGGGGAGTGCCGAGGAAGATGATGTTGTCGGGGTCGTTGGCACGGATCGCTGCTATGACCGCTTCATGATAGGTCTTGACGGTGGCCCAAGCCACGGTGGGTTCGTTCCAGGGCTCATACATGATGTTGGGAGTGTTGCCATACTTGGCGGACATGCTGCCAAAGAAGGTCGCCGCTGCGGTTTGTTGAGAGCTGCCGCCCCCGTGCCAGTCGATTATCGCGTATATGCCGTTGGCAACGGCAGCGTCGAGTACGGCCTCGAGCCGACTCAACCCCGAAGAGGCATTCTGGGGCAGAATGGGAACTCGGAGAATGGCGCACTCAAAGTCCTTGGCAAGGTGGCCAACCGCGGACGCATTGTAGAATTGCCTGCCCTGTTGCGACCAGTCGTACATCGACATTCCATGCAGCGTGACCGGATTACCGTTCTGATCGACGATCTTGTTCCCGGAAACTTTGAGCTGTCCATGCACGCCGACCGGTGTCCCCGACGGCGGGGGCCCTGCGCCTGCGGTTGGTGTCGCGCCGCCCGTCTCTGTCGCACCGCCGCTTTGCGTCGCGCCGCCTGTTCCGGTCTTGCCGCCCGCGCCTGCCCCTCCGGTACCTCTGCCACCTATCCCGCCAGTTGCGCCACCGGAGGTCATCGCGCCACCCGAGGTCGTCGCACCACCGGAGGTGCCCACGCCACCGGAGTTGCCTGTCGCGCCGCCTGTTCCGGTCTTGCCGCCCGCGCCTGTGCCTCCAGTGTTTTTCCCGCCCAAACCGCCAGATGTCGTCATCCCCCCAGAGGTCATCGCGCCAGCCGAGGGAGTCACACCGCCGGAGTCGATCCCCCCCACCGAACTGGCACCACCAGAGCCGCCCTCGGCCGCCGTGTAGCCTCCCGTTCCCTGCGCACCGCCGTTTGCCGGATTCGCGCCACTTGTTCCCAAAGATGAAACACCTGTGTAGCCTCCCGTTCCCTGCACGCCGCCGGTTGCGGGATTCACGCCACCTGCTCCACCTGAGTGCGCGGGTGGGGTCGGCGTCGACGTGTCGTCACATCCTCCCGCGCATAGGACTGGCACCATCGCCAGTAGACCTAGGAGTATCTTGCCAACGCAATGGTTCATGGAGCCTCTCCCTTCAGGGGGTTGCTGGATGGTCGCCTCGGCACAACTACAGGAAAATGTAGGCAAGCGGCCCAAAGCTTCAATCGGAAGAAGTGCGCGCCATCCCCGGTTCCTCAGTTCACCCACCATTCACCGCTCCGCGCCTACCGGGCTGGTTGTCGAGCTAGACTGGGTGGTCGAGGTGAGCAAGCCGGGTATGATCTGTGCTGACGTTTGCTGCGTTGCTAAAGGATTGGCGCCGGTCCTTCGATAGTCACCGGGCAGAGCAACCGTGCGCGGTACGAGATTACTGGCTGCTACGACCGGCGCTGCTGTGCTTGTCGCGGCAGTGCTGGTCGGCTGTGCCGTGGGCATGCGCCGCAATCTCACCAAGAGTCCGCCTAGTGAGGTCATCTTCGACGACCAGTGCCATCTGCAGGACTACTTCGACGATCTGGCGCGCGGACGGGATAGGCCACCCGCGCTGGTCCGGTCCGACGAGATTCAGACCAGTGCCAGCGAAAAGACCCTGGGCGGCCGCAGCGCCTACCTTTTCGGGGAAAACAGCAGCCTGCCCACCTTGCGGCGCCTGCTGGTGGAGAATTGGAAGCCGCTCTCGGCTGCGGTGATGGCCTCCTCACAGGTCGAAGTGGAGGTGCGCTGGTGCGACAAGGTCGGCACACGCTGGGTGGTGAACGACGAGAACGTGGAATTGCGCGCTGCTGGAAAGACCGTCGCTCTGGCCCCGCATCCCTGCCTCACCGCCTTTCTCTTCGGGCAGGCTCTTTTCGAACGGCGCCGTGAACTGGTTGGATTGCCTCCGGTGTCCGCGCCCCAAGCCACAACGCACGATGCGGGGACGGCTGATCTCATCACGTCTGACTAACCGGCGCGAGGTCTCCTTCGCTAGACTCTCCGTCGCCGCAGGGTGAGCGCCGACTCAAGGAACAGCAAGCCGATCATGACAGCGGCCAGACTGTGCCACAGTTCCACCCGGTGTTTCGGCGGCTTGGCACCGGGGGAGGCGGCCGCGATTCGATCGGGTCGGTCGGCGGGATCGAGGCGGGCCGGGTTGGATTCACGCGTGTCCAGGTTGACCACGAAGTCCTGCTCGGGCCGCGCCACGACCGCGCCGTCGGGACCAACCGAGCGCACGTGGTAGGTACCCAACCGATCGGTTTCGCCATAGAGGATGCTGTGGGCCGCGCTGGCCTGTTCGCGCCGCGCGACCCATACCGAGCCATCGGGGCGGGACACCTCCAGGCGTTGCTCGTCGCCGGAGAAAACCAGGGATCGTGCCTCGCCGGCCCGTAGCGAGGCGGTCTCGTCGTCGCCGGTGGCCCCGACCAGGCGGCGCGCGGCCTCGCGCACCAGCGGCAGAAACCCGGTGCGAATGGGCAGGTCGGTCCACTCGCGGTCGACGGTGGTGGACAGCAACATCACGCGGCCCTTGCCGACCTGCTTTTCCACCAACGCGGGGGCGCCGCTCTCGTAGCGCAGAATCACGCTGCGCTCCGGGCTTTCGGGCGCAGGGTCGAGCAGCATGTACTTGAAGAAGCGCGCTGACCCCAGACCTTCGCCGTGCTCGGGGAAATTGGCCAGCAGGGGATGGCTGCGGTCGATGGGAGCCAGGCGTTCGGCTGGTCGATCGTCGACGATCTCGCCTGCGTGCTGGCCTGGCAGGGCCGAGGCGGTGCGCGGCAGCCCCAGGGGCTGGGGCAGGAGCTTGGCCATGCGCCCGTTCCACAGGGTCATGTCCACACGGTCGCCGACCGAGATGAACAGCCCGCCGCCCGCTGACACGAATCGCACCAGGCCGGCGGCTAGGGCTTCCGAGGGCTGGGCCAGGTTCAGCAGGGCCACCATGGTGGTGCTCTCCAGGCTTTCCGGCGAGACGTCGTCGGGCAGCTTGATGGTCACCGCTGCGCTGGGCAACCCATTGCGAAGCGCGGCTGCGAAGAAGAAGGGCTCGTCCTCGTTGCGCGCGGTACGCGGATCGCCGTTGACGATCAGAACGCTCATGGCGCGTGACAGTTCCACATGGGCCAAGCGGCGATCGTCCAAGCGAAAGGCGTCGCGATCGATCTCCACCTCGAGGTCGTGCGCGCCGCCGCCCTCGCCGGTCAGCCGGTGCAGGAAGCGCTTGTGGCCGCGCCCGCCCGGCGCCAAATCGACAAAACCCTTGGCCACCGATACGCCATCCACCTTCAAAGCGACCCCCAGCCCGCGTGTCCCCGCCAGGGAGAAATCCGCCAGCTCGGCATCGACCGCGATCCCGCCGGTTCCTGCCTCGGGCGCAGGCACCACGCCCACGTCCAGCACGGCCCGGTTCTCCCATCTGGCCCCGCCCGATACGTCGTCGATGATGACCTCGGGCGCGCCCTCGCGAGGCAGGCCCGTGCCGGCCTCCCAACCTGCGGCCTGCAGATCGGTAAAGAGATAGATGCGGCGCTTGGCATGCGCCGATCCCGAGAGGATGAGGGAGGCGCTCCGCAGGGCACCGGCAAAGTCAGCCGGCCGCGCGGAACAGACGATGTCTTCCAAGGCCTCGAGCACGCGCGCACGCTCGGGACTGAGCTCGCCGATCTTGGGGCTGGAGCCCGCAGAGGCCAGCAGCAAGGCCAGGTCCACGTCGGAGGGAAACTGGCGCAGCAACGCGCGCGCGCGGTCGCGGGCGCGCGCGAACAGGGTCGACAGGCCGGCGGAGCGGCTCATGCTAGCCGAATCGTCGAGTACGATGACCGCGCTTTGCGGGTCCAGGCTGGCCACCGGCACGTCAGTCGTGCGTTCAGCAAACGGGCGGGCGAAGATGAGAGGCAAGGCCGCGGCCACGCCCGTGCGCGCCACCAGCAGCAGGATCTCGCGCAGCCGGCGCCGCGCCGAGATGCGGCGCTCGGAGCGCAAGAGCAGTTGCATGGCTGCGAAGCGCACCGGCCGTGCCCGCCGCTTGCCGATGAGATGGATCAACCAGGGCAAGATGGCCGCCAGCAGGCCGAAGAGAAGCGAGGGAGCAAGGAAGTGCATGTCCTAGACCCCTGTGTCGCTCCATTCCAACGACGATGAAACAAGTTTCGGTTGCACGTCGACAAAGCGCCGATTGCGGTGCCCCTTAGCATCCGGCCGACAAGCCNNAGCGGCCCGGATCGTCGGCCGTCGCCGCCTCGGTGGTTTGAGGCAAGGGCTTCACTAGAGCCTCACCGCGCGCTGGCGGTCGGCTAGAAAGGCCCGCAGGATCTCGGCCGGCGGAGCGTCGGTGCGTGCGAAGCGATACTCGACGCCCGCTTCCAGACAGGTCCCACGCCAGCGATTGCGAAAGGCCTGTGACTCTCGCCTGAAGGCCTGGGCCAGATCGGTCGCTTGCGCGAGCAGAGTCCGCGTGTCAGCCGGTTCCATACCCTCGAAGAAGATCAGGTCGTCAAAGGGCAGCTCCACCTCGTCGGCATCGAGCACGTGAAACAGCGCTACGTCGTGCCCGCGCGCGCGCAACTGGCGCAGACGTTCGGGCAAAGCGCCGCGCGCTTGGTCGCCGGACTCATCCGGCTCGCTGTCGAGCAGGTCGGACATCACGATGATGAGACTCCGCTTGTCGGTGAGCTCCCCCAGGTGCCCAAGGGCGAGCGCCGCATCGGTGCGGCCGGCGGGCTGGGCGGCTTCCAGCAGGCGGAACACCTCGCGTATCTGTCCCGGCCGCGTGGAGGGCGGCAGGAAGCTGCGCGCGCTCTCGTCGAAAAGCAGCAAGCCGGCGGCATCACCCTGCTGGCCGACCAGATAGGCCAGGGCACCTGCCAGATAGCCAGCGTAGTCGAGCTTGGACACGCCCAGCCGGCGATAGCCCATCGAGGCAGACGCATCGAGCACGAGAAAGGTGTGCATCTCGGTCTCGTCTTCGAAGCGCTTGACGTAGTAGCGGTCGGCGCGGCCCACGGCCTTCCAGTCGATGCGGCGAACATCGTCGCCCGGCGCGTACTCCCGGTGCTCGGTGAACTCTACCGATGTGCCCGGGTGCAGATTCCGGTGCATGCCCGAAAACGCGCCCTCAACAATGGTGCGGGCGCGCAGATCCAAAGACGCCAGCCGCGCCAGATCGGTGGGGTCGAGCAGCCCGGGCCGCGGCTGCTGTCCTCTTCCTGTGGTGCCCTCGCTCACGATGATCTTCTGGCCGGCTCTCACTCAGGCTGGACGGTCTGCAACAGACGCTCGATGAGGGCGCGCGACGACACGCCGTCGGCCTCTGCGTGGAAGTTGCGGACCAGGCGGTGGATGAACACCGGAAGAGCCATGCGGCGCACGTCCTCGATGGAAACCGCATAGCGGCCATCGAGCACGGCGCGCGCCTTGGCCGCCAGCACCAGGTGTTGTGAGGCGCGTGGACCAGCACCCCACGCGACGTACTGGCCGATAGGCTCGGGCGAACCCGGCCCTGGCCGGGTGGCGCGACAAAGGGCCACCGCGTGGCGCAGGACATGGTCCGCCACTGGCACGCGCAGGACCAAGTCCTGCAGATCCAGGATGCGCTGGGGCGACAGCACCTTGCGCAGCGCCGGGCGGTGGCTGCCCGCGCTCTGGCTGGCGATGCGCACCTCTTCTTCGGCGTTGGGATAGCCCACGTCCACCTCGAACATGAAGCGGTCCAGTTGAGCCTCGGGCAAGGGATAGGTGCCCTNNGTGCGGTTGATCTCGTCGGCCAGAATGACGTTGGCGAAGATCGGGCCACGCACGAAGCGAAACACGCGCCGGCCGGTGGTGCGGTCTTCTTCCAGAACGTCGGAGCCGGTGATGTCAGACGGCATCAGGTCAGGCGTGAATTGGATGCGGCCGAAGGACAGGTCGAGCACATCGGCCAGCGTCTGGATGAGCATGGTCTTGGCCAGGCCCGGCACGCCCACGAAGAGACAGTGGCCGCGCGAAAAGAGGGCAATCAAGAGGTGGTCGATGACCTCGTGCTGTCCAATGATGCGCTTGCCGATCTCGGCGCACAGGGTGCGTTGGGCCTCGCAAAGCTCGCGTGCTGCGGCGACGTCGCGCTCGACCACCTCGGGCGCCGGCCGGGCGGCTGCTTCGCTAGCGAGAACAGCACCAGACGGGCGAGCTGCGGCTTCCTGTGAGTCCGACATCGGCCACAGAATGCCACGCCCCCGCGCAAGCGGCAAAGACTGCGGCCGGCCAGAGGCCAGAAGGCCAGAGAAGAAAAGACCCGGGCCGGATTTCATCAGCGGCGGTGTCGGTGGGGGTATAATAGCGCCCCCCTCGTCGAGCCCTGTCGTGAAGCCTTGTCCCCACTGCGAAAAGCAGCATTCGCCCGAGATGCGAACGTGCCCTACGACGGGAAAGTTGATCAACAACCCGACGTTGGGCGGGATCCTCGTGGGTAGGGTTGCGCCGCCACCCCTGCCCATGCCCGCAGGGTTTCGCAATCCGGCGGCGGCGTCGACTTCGAAGTCCTGGCAGAAGGCACCAGCGGTAGCAGCGCCGGCAAAGCCGGCGTCAGCCCTGCCGCCGGCAAAGCAGTCGGCAGCAGCGCCGGCAAAGCAGTGGGCAGCAGGGCCGGCAAAGCCGCTGGCAGCAGCGCCACCCCCAAAGCCGGCTTCGCTCCCTGGGCCGAGCCTGCCCAAGCCACTTCCGGCCGCCTCACCACCCGCGGTCGCGCGGTTCCCTTCCGTGCCGGCCGCAGCGCCGAGCGCGCCGGTTCCGCCGGTAGGTTCAGGGGCGAAAGCGCGCTCGCCGGCGTATGCAGGCTTCCTTGCCGAGGATGGACGGAAGGGGCGCACCATTTTGATGCACGGGCCGGTGGCGGCGCAGAATCTCGTTCCGTCGGCTCTTCCGCGGCCGGTCGCACGGTCGAGCGCCGCGGAGAAGCGCGAAGATCCGGCAGGGGCCGTTGGCGTGAATCCGGACCCGCCGATCACGCCAATTGCGGCACCGTTGCCCCCGGCGGAAGCCACGGCCAGCGCCCGGCCGCCGGGCCATGGGCTGCCGCAAGCTGCCCTCGCTCGCAGCCTGGCCCCGGTGGCCCTGCTCGGAGACTACACTCAGGGAGACCCGCCACCGGTGGACTTGCCGGTTGCGCCGGTCGCGACCAAGCCACGCGCAGCCAAGCCGGGCGCTGCAAGCCTGCTGACTCGGGGCGGAATGGCGCTGCGCCGGTTGCCGTGGTTGGCGCAGCTCTGGGCCGATGCGGCGGCTGCGCTGAGGCATCTGGCCAAGGCCACCACGTTCTACCGGCGGGCATGGAGGCCACTGCTCTTGCTGGCGGCCGTTCTGCTGCTTCCTTTGGCTGGGGCGAAGTCATGTATGGTGGCCGCAGTCACCGGCTCGGCTGTTCCGGATCCCCTGCTCAATGGCTCGGCCACCACGGTCGATTTCTCGCACGCGAAGCAGGAGCTGGACCGTCGGGTGGAGGCCAGCCGCGCTGAGGGGAAGATCGACAAGGCAGCGTTGGCTGAGCTCGCCGCATTGGAGACTGTGGCTGCGGCAGGCACAGCCGCCGCAGAAGCGGCCGCGGGGACACCCAGCCGAGTGGCTCCGGTTGCACGCTGGCTCGCGGCCGTACTGGTGACGGCCTTGTTGGTCTTCGGTCTGGCAGTTCCGCTGACCTTCGCGGCCATGACCGTGGTACTCGTCGACCAACGCGCGGGCGCGGGGCTGCCCTCTTTCATGGATGTGGGGGTCTTGCTGTGGCGGCGGCGTCTACGCTTCATCACCACCTTGCTGCCTGCGGCCGCGCTGGTAGCCGTGGGCAGTGCGCTGCTTTTCTTGCCCGGCTTGGTCGCGGCAGTCTTGCTCTTGTTTGTGCCGGTGGTGGTGCTGTTTGAGCGAGCTGCGGGCAAGGCGGCGCTTCTGCGCAGCATGGCCCTGGTCAGGATGGACGTCGTGCGCGTGATCGTGGTCGCGCTGGCCACCGCGGCGCTGAGCGCAGCGGTTTTCGGCCTGGCCGATCTCGCGATGCCCGAAAGCAGCCGTCGCATCATGGTGTTCCTGCGCGTTTTCCTCGGCGACCTGTTGCTGATCGTCAGCTTGCCGGTGCCGGCATTGGCCGCGGCTCGCCTGTACCTTGACCTGCGCGGCCGCGAGGGCGTGGATGCGGCGGCCCTGGCCAGGGCAGCCCGGCGCTAGGACGCGGTTTTCGAAGCGTGAGGCCGCTTGGGGCACGCGCGCATTCGGTGCGGTGCTCGCGCGCCGCGCTGCCCGGTCGGACTTCAGTTCGACCGCCGTCCGGCCGTTGCATGCTTGAGGAGGGTGGATTTCGTTCTGGCGGGGGCCGGCGCGTCACCGCCTATCTCTGGAAGAACAAGACGATGAAAAAAGCCATCTCGCGTTGGTCCGTGGTCCTTATCCTGTTCGGGTGTTCGAACCAGACCCAGAGTGGCGGGGAGGACAGCGGTAGCGCAGGTGCCCAAGGAGGCGTTGGCAGTGGGTCATATGGTGGCTTCGCTTCAGCCGGCGGTAGCGCCGGAACCAGCAGTGCGACCGCCGCTGGTGGGTCCAGCGTCGGTGGCGCGACGACAAGCGGCAGCACGAGCAGCGGTAGCGCGATCGGAAGCGGGGGGGCGAACCGGACCGGTGGCTCCCCGAGCCGCGGCGGTGCAAGAACAAGCGGCGGCACGAGCCGCGGCGGCGCGATCGGAAGCGGGGGTGCGAGCCTGACCGGTGGCACCGCGAGCACCGGCGGCGCAAGCGGCGGCGCGATCGGAAGCGCCACGGGCGGAACCACCGGCACAGCCGGCAGCGGCAGCGTGCCGACCATCGCCGGCTGCAACATCTTTCCCGCAGACAACCCATGGAACACGGACATCTCGGCCTATCCGCTCAACGCCGACAGCGCGACCTACCTCGCCAACATGTCGTCATCCACCAGCTTCCATCCCGACTGGGGGACGGTAGCGGAAGAGTATGGCATTCCGTTTTCGATCGGCACTGGTGCAACGCCGCAGCCGATGACCTGGAACGAGGATTGGGGCGCCAGCGATAGCGATCCGCTCCCTTGTCCCACTGGAAGCAACAAGTTTTGCTACCCAATTCCGCTCACCGCTCCCATCGAAGGCGGCACCGCTGCCTCGACCGACAGTGATCGGCACGTGCTCTACATCGACACCGCGGGTGCCCCGAACAATTGCACGCTTTACGAGCTGTACAATGCGCAAAATCCCACAGGTAGTTCGGGCTGGACAGCGTCCAACGGCGCGATCTTCCACCTGGGATCAAACGCGCTTCGCACCGACGGGTGGACGTCTTCCGACGCGGCTGGGCTGCCTGTTCTTCCGGGACTGGTGCGCTACGACGAGGTCATGGCGGGCGAGATACGCCACGCGATCAGATTCACCGTCAGCCGGACGTATCAGGGCTACATCCACCCCGCCACGCATGCGGCCGGCAGTTCCACCACCACGCTGCCACCGATGGGGCTGCGCCTTCGCCTGAAGGCATCGTTTGCGACAAGCTCGTTTTCCGGTCCGACGCTGGTCATCCTGACAGCGATGAAGAAGTACGGCATCATCCTGGCCGACAATGGCAGCAACTGGTACATCAGCGGCGAAACCAACGCGGGGTGGGCTTCCTACATGGACGGCCTCGTGTCGGGACTGGGCAAGCTGCATGGCAGCGACTTTGAGGTGGTGGACACCGGCGCCGTCTCGACCGCCGGGCTGTGATCGCGCGGCAGGGAAAGGACCGCGGTCAAGGGGCCGAGCTTCGCCGAGAGGTCATCCGCG
>PMIX01000063.1 GCA_003158395.1 Myxococcales bacterium
GATGTTCGGGTTGACGGCCATTTTTCCTGACGACGGCCAGGCCGCAAGTACCGGTCTGGACCGAACCAAGAGGAAACCCGCGGCCGCCCCTGCCGTAGTCAGTCTGATGAAGTCGCGTCGGTCAGCTCGCATGTCCAGCTCCTTTCGAGCAAGGGCCACCTGTCGAACCCAGGGTCCGCCTGGGGTTAGAATTGGACAATCATACTGCATCTCAGTCAAGTGCACTTCGATGGCATCGAGGAGCCTAATCGATTCGAAGCGATTCTTTCTGCGTCAGAGAAGCTATTTGGCGCGCTGGTGAACGACGGCTCCGTGATGAAGCTGGCCTTGAACGGAGGCGCACCGACGACTCTGGTTTCCGCGCAACCCGCCCCACTTGCCATCGGGGTTGATGCGACCGACGTGTATTGGGCCACGGGTCAAGCGTTGGCACGAAGCCAAGCTGCGCACGGGGACATTCCACACTTTCGTGCGCAGCTGGGTTATCGCCGGGCGCCCACGACCACCTCAGTGGCCTGGGCGCCGCCCGTGCCATTCACGGCATCGGCTTCCAGGCGGACGTAGCGCGCGGCCACCGGACCAAAGAGGACACCCTGGTACTTTCCATCGCCCGGCCAAGTCCCTGAGGTCGCGGTCGTGTAGGTGGAATTGTCGCTGCTGACCAGGATCTTATAGGATGTGATGCTCCCATTGCTGGTGGGTCCGTTGCCGGCGTAGCCCGGCAGATAGCCGAAGTACCCCACATCGGGCTTCACCGATCCCAGATCGAGCGTCAGCGATTGTGGAAAGCTGGTCGAGGATGTCCACACCGTGTTGACGCCCACGTCGTTCACGCCGTCAATGGCATTGCTGGCCGTTCCACTGGTGGCGGTTGCCCCGGTGGGCATGTAAGGATGCTCGTTGAGCGGAACCTGCGCGGGCAGCGGCGCCCGGCTGGCATTGGGCGTCCACGCACTCCCCACTTGAGCGAGGATATCCAAGATGCCCTGGTCCAACAGTCCTTGGCGATTTGGTGGACAGTTGAGGATGAAATTGGTGTAGCTCGCCTCCAGCTTCTTGAGATGACCATCCACGATCGCGCTCGTGGTCATCAGGTTGCCAATGTCCGGCGCCCAATACCAGTCATTGCCGCCAGTGCCATTGATCTTGTTGTCCTGAGCCGCTGCAATCGTGTTTCCCGTGGGAGAAAAGACCCCTTTGGGCTCTTCGTACATCACCAGGTCAGCGTCCCAGGGGCCCTGGATGCCGTCATGGTCGACGATCAAGATCTCTGGTTGCAGAGACTTGATGAGGTCGTGAATCTCGGCGAAGGGAGCATTCCGATGGCCCATTTTCCAGGCCCAACCATCGAGCACCAGAAGTGGAATCTTGCCGTAGTTGGACAATAGCTCGGTAAGCTGGGTCTTGATGTATTGCATTTGCGAGGCCGAGAGCGCGCCGTTGCTGCCGTTGTTCTCGGTCGAATCCCAGATCGAGTAGTAGAGCCCAGGCTGCAGCCCCTTGGCCCGAAAAGCCGTCACATATTCTTGCACCACATCACCCTTGCCCGAGCGCCACGTGATGTTCCCCACGTTGAAGATGCTGGCCTTGCTTGGCCACAGGGCAAAGCCATCGTGGTGCCTGGTCGTGAGCACACCAAATGTCATTTTGGCGCTTACAGCCGCATCGGCCCACTGATTGCAATCGAGATTGGTGGGATTGAATTGATTGATCGGGAGATTGGGCTGTCCCCAGGATCCCGTGTAGGTGAGAATCCCCAAACAGATGAACATGCCGAAGCGCAGGTCGATGAAGTCACTCTGGATCTGTTGCCAACTCCTGCCCGTTCCGCCGTCGGGGGATGGCAGCGTGCCGGAATCGGCACTGCTGGGTTGACCCGCGTCCCTAGCCCCTGCGATCGCCAAGACACCCCCGCTCCCCATTCCACCGGTTGTTGGGCTTCCGCCTGAACCGCCCGCTGGCGCGCGGTCGACGGCGGCGTCCGCTACGGTTGCGCCGCCGGAAGATGTCGTTTGACCGCCGCTACTCGCCCCACCTCCTGGGCCAAACGTCGAAGTTGACGCCCCTGTCGTCTGACCACCGTTGCTGGCTGTGCCCCCCGGGCTGGACAAGGCCGAGCTTATCCCTCCTGAAGAGAACGTCGCCGTGCTGCTCGTTCCGCCGATTTGGCCCCCGGTATTGATCGAGCTGGGAAAGGTGGCGCCGCCGATCGACGCGATTCCTCCGGTTCCAGAGCTGCCGCCCAGTACAACCGTACCACCGGCAGATCCATCCTGGATCACATTGGGCGCCCTTCTGCTGCACGCAAGGCCGAGCAAGCACGCGAAGACAACCGAACCTGCCTTCGTCTTCATCGGCTATCTCCTGGCTCCCACGACCACTTCGGTAGCCTGCGCGCCGCCCGTGCCGTTCACGGCGTCGGCTTCCAGGCGAACGTAGCGCGCGGCCACCGGACCAAAGAGGACACCCTGATACTTTCCATCGCCCGGCCAAGTCCCTGAAATCGCCGCGGTGTAGACGGAACTGTCACTGCTGACCAGGATCTTGTAGGACGTGATGCTGCCGCTCGTAGTTGGTCCGTTGCCTGCGTAGCCCGGCNNAGACTGGTCGAGGATGTCCAGACCGTGTTGACGCCTACGTCGTTCACGCCGTCAATGGCATTGCTGGCGGTCCCACTGGTGGCGGTTGCCCCGCTGGGCATGTAGGGATGCTGGTTGAGGGGAACCTGTGCGGGCAGCGGCGCCCGGCTGGAATTGGGCGTCCATGATGTCCCCACTTGAGCGAGAATATCCAAAATGCCCTGGTCCAACAGTCCTTGGCGATTTGGCGGACAGTTGAGGATGAAATTGGTATAGCTCGCCTCCAGCTTCTTGAGATGACCATCGACGATCGCGCTCGCGGTCATCAAGCCGCCAATACCCGGTGCCCAAAACCAGTCGTTTCCGCCAGTGCCATTGATCTTATTGTCCTGACCTGCCGCAATCGTGTTTCCCGTCGGAGAAAACACCCCTTTGGGCTCTTCGTACATCACCAGGTCGGCGTCCCACGGGCCCTGGATGCCGTCATGGTCGGTTATCAGAATGTCTGGTTGCANNCCGTCGAGCACCAGAAACGGAATCTCGCCGTAGTTGGACAATAGCTCAGTAAGCTGGGTCTTGATGTATTGCATTTGCGTGGCCGAGAGCGGCACGCCAGTGCCGTTGTTCTGGGTCGAATCCCAAATCGAGTAGTAGAGCCCTGGCTTCAGCCCCTTGGCGCGAAAGGCAGTGACATATTCCTGCACCACATCTCCCTTGCCAGCGCGCCACGGGATATTCCCCACGTTGAAGGTAGAGGCCTTGCTTGGCCACAGGGCAAAGCCGTCGTGGTGCCGGGTCGTGAGCACGCCAAATGTCATCTTGGCGCTTACCGCCGCATCTGCCCACTGATTGCAGTCGAGACTGGTGGGATTGAATTGGGTGATGTCGAGATTCGGCTCTGCCCAGGATCCTGTGTAGGTGAGGATCCCAAAATGAAGGAACATGCCGAAGCGCCAGTCGATGAAATCACTTTGGATCTGCTGCCAGGTCCTGCCGGTTCCACCGTCGGCGGCAGGCGGCGCGCCGGTATCGGCAACGGTTGACTGGGCCGCGTCTCTTGTCCCTGCGGTTCCCCCGCTTCCTCCTCCATCTGTTGTCGCGCTTCCACCTGAGCCGCCCGATGCTGCGCGGTCTACGCCTGCGTCTGCCAGCGTTGTCGGGCTTCCGCCTGAGCCGCCCGATGCTGCGCGGTCTACGCCTGCGTCTGCCACCGTGCTGCCGCCGGAGAGTGTCGTTTGGCCGCCAATCCCGGTCTGGCCTCCTGGACCAGAGGAGGCCGAGGTTGCCCCTCCTTGGCCACCGGTCCCTGCCGAGCTAGAGAAAGGCGACGTTGTCCCCCCTGACAAAGGCGTCGAGGAAAGCGTGCTGGTTGCTCCGCCGCCTTGGCCCCCGATCCGGACCGAACCGCCACCGGTGGTGCCTCCGGTAGACGCGCTTCCTCCGGTTCCTGAGCTAGCCCCAGGTCCAGTTGCGCCGCCTGCCGATCCATCTTGGTTCACGTTGGGGGCATTGCTGCTGCAGGCAAGGCCGATCGCGCACGCGAACAGGGTCGAGACTAGTTTGGTGTTCATGGGCGTGGGGAGTTCTGGTGAGTGTGACGGA